>JBBREI010000080.1:0-15850 GCA_038203035.1 Burkholderiales bacterium | reverse complement strand
GGTGCAGCGCCCGCGATGAGGCGCCCGCGCCGCGCCATGGCGGAGATCAACGTCGTGCCGTACATCGACGTGATGCTGGTGCTGCTGATCATCTTCATGGTGGCCGCCCCGTTGATCAATCCGGGGCAGATCGATCTGCCTGAGGTCGGGGTGAAGCTCGATCCGGCGGTTGCTCCCATGGAGGTGCGGGTGCGCGCCAACGGCGATCTCTACTTCGTGGACCGCGCGCGTTCGGGTGGTGAAGAACGCGTCGACCGCAGGCTGCTGCTGTCGCGCGTTCAGGAAGCGCAGCAGGCCCATCCCGGGCAGGCGGTGGTCATCGCCGGGGATCGCAACGTGCGCTACGACGAAGTGCTGCAGGTGCTGGACCTGCTGCAACGCAGCCAGGTGAAACGCGTCGGCCTTCTGGCGCGCCCGGGCCCGTGAAGGGACAGGAGAACCCCGCCGCCCTCGAGAAGCGTGTCCAGCCCGGAAAGCTGCGCGCGATTTTCCTCGCCGTCGCCATCCACCTCGCCTTTTTCGCGCTCATCGTTTTCGGCGTGAACTGGCAAAGCAGCCCCACGCCGCCGGTGCAGGCCGAACTCTGGAAGGAACTGCCCGCCGCCGGAAAGGTGCCGCCGAAGCCCGAGGCCAAGCCCGACCCCCCGAAGCCGCAGCCCAGGCCCGAACCGCCGAAGCCCAGGCCGGAGCCGCCGAAGCCGGAGCCGAAGCCCGAGCCAAAGAAGGCGGACCCGCCGAAACCCGACCCGGCGATCGCACAGAAGGCCGAAAGGGAAAAGCGCGAGAAGGACAAGCGCGACCGGGCCGACCAGGAAAAACGCGAGAAGCTGGAGAAGGCCGAAAAGCAGAAGCAGGACGACGCGAAGAAGAAGCGCGAGGACGACAAGCGCCGGGCCGAGGAGGAGAGGGCGCGCAAGGAGGCCGAAAAGAAAGCCGAACAGGATCGGGAAGCGGCCGCCAGCGTGCGGATGAAGGAGCGCGACCTCTGGATCGGGAAGATTCGGGATAAAATCCGTGGACGGGCCAATGTGCCGGACACGGTGTCCGGCAGACCCAGCGTGCAGGTCCGCATCAGAATCTTGCCAGGGGGTGAAGTCCTGGACATCGCCATCACCCGGTCGAGCGGAAACCGGGTCTACGACGCCGCCATCGAGCGGGCCATCCGCAGCGCCTCGCCGTTGCCGGTTCCGGACGTGAATTCGGAACTTTTCCCCCAATTTCGGGACCTTACCCTCAATATCGAGCACGAACGCTAGCCAAGGCGGTCGTATACACACCCCATGAAGCGATCCATCCTTTTACTCGGGGCGCTGCTCCTCAGCCTCGCGGCGAACGCCCAGCTCAGCATCGACATCACCACCACCGGCGGTCGCCAGATCCCGATCGCGGTGATGCCGCTGGCGGGTGAAGCCTCCCAGCCGCAGTCGGTGAGCGAAGTCGTGGGGGCGGACCTCGCTCGCACCGGACTCTTCCGCCTGGTGAATACGGCGGGCATCAGCCCCATACCCACCGAACCTTCCGAAGTGAGCTTCCCCGACTGGACGGCGCGCACCGCCGAGGCCCTGGTCATCGGCAAGATCGAAAGGCAGGGTGAGGGGCGCGTCGAAGTGCGCTTCAGGCTCTTCGACGTGCACAAGCAGGCGCAATTGGCGAGCTACTCGTACGTGGTCGCGCCGGCGCAACTGCGCGCCACGGCGCATCGCATCGCCGACCTGATCTACGAGCGCCTTACCGGCGACAAAGGTGTGTTCTCCACCAAGGTCACCTACGTGGTGAAGCGCAGCGGGCGCTATGAGCTGCAGGTGGCCGATGCCGACGGGTTCAATGCGCAGTCGGTGCTGGCCTCGAACGAGCCGATCATGTCCCCGTCGTGGTCGCCGGACGGCAGCCGCCTTGCCTACGTGTCGTTCGACCAGAAGAAGCCCGTGGTGGTGGTCCAGAACCTCGCGCAGGGCACGACGCGTGTGGTGGCCGCCTTCCGCGGCAACAACAGCGCTCCCGCCTGGTCGCCCGATGGGCGCTTCCTCGCGGTTGCGCTTTCGAAGGATGGCCTGACGCAGATTTATCGTGTGGCGGCCACCGGAGGCCAGGCGGAGCGACTCACGGATTCACCCGGCATCGACACGCAGCCGGCCTTTTCGCCCGATGGCCAGTGGATCGCATTCACCTCCGACCGGGGCGGCTCGCCGCAGATCTACAAGATGCCCGCATCCGGCGGCGCGGCGCAGCGCGTCACCTTCGATGGCACCTACAACGTCGGGCCCCGCTTCAGCCCCGACGGCAAGACCATCGCCTACGTGCAGCGCGAAGGCGGGCGCTTCCGCATCGCGACCCTGGAGCTCGCCAACGGCCAGATCCAGGTGCTGACCGACGGAACCCTGGACGATTCTCCCTCGTACGCGCCCAACGGTAAAATGATCCTCTACGAGGCGACCTCCGGCGGGCGCGGGCAGCTCGCGGCGGTCTCGGGCGATGGGCGCGTGCGCCAGCGCCTGACGTCGGCGGCCGGCGACGTGCAGGATCCGTCCTGGGGCCCCATGCCCACCAATTAATCAAAGGGAGCATCGACCCTTTCCAGCAGCAACTTCGTTTTTACACAGCAAGGAGAGACAACCATGAAAACAGCCTCATTCGTCGTCATCGCCGTGGCCGCCGCCCTCGCGGGTTGCGCCAGCAAGGAAACCAAGACCGACACGCCGGTCACTGACCGTTCCTCGGGCGTGACGGCCCCCACTCCGAGCACTGCGCAAAGTTCCACCGCCACGCCCAATCGCCCCTCCAGCGTGGCCGGCGACCCGCTGCGCGATCCCAGCAACATCCTGTCCAAGCGCAGCGTGTTTTTCGACCTCGACTCCAATGCCGTGAAGGACGAGTACCGCGGCCTGGTCCAGGCCCATTCGCGCGACCTGGGCGACAAGCGCGTCTCGAAGATCCGCATCGAGGGCAATTGCGACGAGCGCGGCAGCCGCGAATACAACCTCGCGCTGGGACAGCGCCGTGCCGAGGCCGTCAAGAAGGTCATGACCGTCCTGGGCGTCTCCGACGGTCGCATCGAGACCACGAGCTACGGCGAAGAAAAGCCGATGTCCCCGGGGCACGATGAGCAGGCCTGGGCGCAGAACCGCCGCGCGGACATCAAGTACGCCGGTGAATAGGCAACTGGCCGCGGCCTGCGCGCTGATCGCGCTGGCCGCGGCCTCATCCTCGCGCGCGGGACTCTTCGACGATGACGAGGCGCGCCGCCGGATCGACGGGCTGCGCACCGAGCTCGCGCAGCAAGGCAAGGACAACGAGGTGCGCATCGCGCGCCTGGAGGAATTGATCCGCAACATCGGCGTGGTCGAGCTGGTGCGAAGCCTGGAGCAGATCAACGGCGAGATCGCGCGCTTGCGCGGGCAGCTCGAGGTCCTTGCCAACGAGAACCAGCAGATCCAGAAGCGCCAGCGCGATTTCTACCTCGACCTCGACTCGCGCCTGAAGCGGCTCGAAGGCGCCCAGGCGCAGGCGGCGCCCGCTGCGGCGGGATCGGCAGCGCCACCTTCCACACCAAGCGTTCCGGAAGTGCAGGCCGCGGCAGCGCCTGCCTCGAAGCCCGTTTCGCCGCAGGACCAGGCCCGGGAGATGCGCGCCTACGATTCGGCCTCCAACCTCTTCCGCCGCAACGACTTTGCGTCGGCGATCGAGGCGTTCCGGGCCTTCCTCAAGGAACACCCGCAGAGCCAGCTCGCCGCCAACGCCGGCTACTGGATCGGCATCAGCCACGCGAACCTGAAGGACTACGGAAAGGCCCTGTCGGCGCAGCAGGATATCCTGGCCCGCTTCCCGCAATCACCAAAGGCCCCCGACGCCATGCTGGCCATTGCCGCGATCCAGGCCGAGCAGGGTGATGGCGGCAGCGCGCGCAACACTCTCGAAGACATCATCGCGCGTTATCCGGCGTCCGAGGCCGCCGGCAAGGCGCGCACGCGCCTGGCGGCATTGCGCCGCTGATGGCGTCGGACGGCTCGCGAAAGTCGGCCGTCGTCCTGGTCTCGGGGGGGCTCGATTCGGCCACCGTTCTCGCGCTTGCAGTGGCGCAAGGCTGGCGCTGCCACGCGTTGTCGGTCGACTACGGCCAGCGGCACCGCGCCGAGCTCGCGGCGGCCGCGCAGGTCGCCCGTTCACTGGGAGCCGTCGAACATCGAGTCGTGCGGGTGGATCTCGGGATTTTCGGGGGTAGCGCGCTCACCGATTCGTCGATCGATGTCCCGACCGCGCCCTCGAGTGGCATCCCGGTGACTTACGTACCCGCGCGCAACACGATTTTCCTCTCGCTGGCGCTTGCCTATGCCGAGGTGACGCAGTCCGACGCGATATTCACCGGCGCGAACGCAGTCGACTATTCGGGATACCCCGACTGCAGGCCCGAGTTCATGGCAGCCTTCGAGCAGATGGCGAACCTCGCCACCAAGCGCGCGGTGGAAGGCCAGCCGATCCGCATCGTCGCCCCGATCATCGCCATGAACAAGGCCGAGATCGTGCGCAGGGGCCATGAACTGGGTGTGGACTTCTCGCTGACGGTGTCGTGCTACAACGCCGATGCGGCCGGCCGCGGCTGTGCGCTGTGCGATTCCTGCCGCATCCGCCACGACGGATTCGGGCGCTCGGGCCTTCCGGACGCGACACGCTACCAGCCCGGATTAGAATAGCGTTTCTTTCGGGAGGGGGGGTCCATGAACGGGGGCAATGTCGGCGCGCTTGTTGCGTGGGGCGGACTGGTCCTGGGCTTCGTCTTCGGCGCGGTGGCGAACCGCACCAATTTCTGCACCATGGGCGCGGTATCCGATGTGGTCAACATGGGCAGCTGGGGCCGCATGCGCATGTGGCTGCTGGCGATCGCCGTAGCCATCCTGGGAACCCATGCACTGCACCTTTCGGGCCAGATCGACCTCGCCCGTTCGCTGTACGTGCGGCCCAACTTCACCTGGCTCTCCTACATCCTCGGCGGTTTCCTCTTCGGCATCGGCATGACACTTGGCTCGGGTTGCGGCAGCAAGACCCTGGTGCGCATGGGTGCCGGCAGCCTCAAGTCCGTGGTGGTCTTCGTGTTTTTCGCGATTGCCGCGTACATGACACTCAAGGGCCTCTTCGCGATCTGGCGCACGTCCTGGATCGATCCGGTGGCCATCGACCTGGCAGCGCGTGGCGTTCCCCGCGCCGACGTGCATTCGCTGCTTGCGGCGTGGACCGGCGCCGGCGTGCGCGCGCTGGAGGTGGGCGCCGCCGTGGTGGTGGCCGGATCGCTGCTGGCATTCGTTTTCAGCGACCGGGAATTCCGCGGCAGCCTCGACCACATCCTGGGCGGTGCCGTCGTGGGGTTGACCATCGTGGGCGGCTGGTACGTCACCGGCCACCTGGGATTCGGCGAGAATCCGGAGACGCTCGAGGAGACCTTCTTCGGCACCAACAGCCGGACCATCGAATCGTTGTCGTATACGGCGCCGGTCGGCTTTGCGCTCGAGCTGCTCATGTTGTGGAGCGACAAATCCCTCAAGGTCACCTTCGGCATCGCCGCGGTGATCGGCATCGTGCTCGGCTCGCTGGCATATGCCCTGGTCTCGAAGACCTTCCGCTGGGAAGGATTCGCGGGCACCGAAGACACCGCCAACCACGTGATTGGTGGCGTCCTGATGGGTTTCGGCGGCGTGACCGCGCTCGGATGCACCGTGGGGCAAGGCCTGTCGGGAGTTTCGACCCTGGCGCTTGGGTCCATCCTCGCCCTTTTCGCGATCATCGCGGGTTCGGCCGCCACGATGAAGTGGCAATACTGGCGAATCAGCCGCGAGTAGCGGCGCGACGCACGCAAGGATTGAGAGGGCATGGCGCCCGATGTTATAATTTCGGTTTCCCCGGGGCGTTAGCTCAGCTGGTAGAGCAGCGGACTTTTAATCCGTTGGTCACTGGTTCGAACCCAGTACGCCCTACCAAGAAAAAGGACGAAAGCCGGCGCAAGCCGGCTTTTTCTTTGGCCTTCCCGGGAATGGGCATTTTGAACGCGGTGTTTGCATGGGGGTCCACACCGCATCGGAGTCCACAGGAGTGACCATGACGCGATTCCTGCTTGTGATCGCAGTGCTGCTTGCCGGCTGCGCCGCCTACGACGGGCGCGGCTTGCAGCCGGGCGTGTCGACCGAATCCGACGTGCGTCGCCTGATGGGCACGCCAGCCGTGGAGTTCGCCAACGCCGACGGCTCGCGCCGGCTCGCCTATCCTCGAGGCCCGCTGGGCGCGCAGACCTACATGGCGGACGTGGGCGCCGACGGCAAAGTGGGCGCGGTGCGTTCGGTCCTGACGGACGACACTTTCCAGCAGATTCAGCCGGGCATGACGCGTGACGAAATCCTGCGCATGATCGGCCCGCCCGGGGAAACAATGGCCTTTCCTCGCCTCAAGCAGGTCGCCTGGGACTATCGCTTCGCGGATACCTGGGGCTACCAGGCGATTTTTTCGGTCAGCTTCAACGAAAACGGAGTGGTAGTCAGCAAGTTCACCCGTCGCATCGAGCGCGACAAGGGGCGGTTCTAGGCGCGCCTGCGATCGAGCACCACAATCCGGAACGGGTAGGCGTGCTGCTCGTCGGCGCGGTGGCGGGAGACCTCGTGTTCCACCCAAAGGCCCCGGTCGAATTCCGGGAACCAGGTGTCGCCCGGCACCTCCGCATCAACCTCGGTGAGGTGTATCCGGTCAGCAATCGGCAGGGCTTCGGCAAAGAGGCTGGTGCCACCAATCACGCATGCTTCTTCTGCAGCGCCGGCGACGCGCCAGGCATCCGCAAGTGACCCCACCACTGTGCATCCTGCCGCGGTGAATCCCGCATTGCGGGACACCACGATGTTGGGCCGGCCCGGCAAGGCCTTGCCGATGGATTCGTGGGTGCGCCGGCCCATGATGATCGGATGCCCCATCGTGACCTGCTTGAAATACGCGAGGTCGGCAGGCAGGCGCCACGGCAACTGGTTGTTGCGCCCGATCACGCGGTTGCGCGCCATGGCCACGACGAGGGAGCGGATCATCGGCAGCGCCTATACGGCGATCGGCGCGCGGATCGCGGGGGCCGGATCGTAGCCTTCGAGCGTGAAATCCTCGTAGCCGAAGGCGAACAGGTCGCGCACGTCCGGGTTGAGGCGCATGACGGGCAGCGCGCGCGGCTGGCGCGCGAGTTGCTCGCGGGCCTGGTCCCGGTGATTCAGGTAGAGGTGCGCGTCGCCCAGTGTGTGCACGAACTCCCCCGGCTTCAGCCCCGTCACTTGCGCGATCATCAGGGTCAGCAGCGCGTACGAGGCGATGTTGAACGGCACCCCCAGGAAGATATCCGCGCTGCGCTGGTACATCTGGCACGACAGCCTGCCCTCGGCCACGTAGAACTGGAAAAAGGCGTGGCAGGGCGCAAGCGCCATGCGCGGGATGTCCGCCACGTTCCAGGCCGACACGATGAGGCGGCGCGAATCCGGGTTGTCGTGGATCTGCCGTACGACCTCGGTGACCTGGTCGATATGCCGCCCGTCCGGCGCCGGCCACGAGCGCCACTGGTACCCGTACACCGGGCCGAGTTCGCCATCGGGCCTCGCCCATTCATCCCAGATCGTCACGCCGTTGGCGCGCAGGTATTCCACGTTGGTGCTCCCCTTGAGGAACCACAGAAGCTCGTGGATCACGCTCTTGAGGTGGATTTTCTTTGTGGTCAGCAGGGGGAAGCCGCGGGACAGGTCGAAGCGCATCTGGTGGCCGAACACGGACAACGTGCCGGTGCCGGTACGGTCGTCCTTGCGGGCGCCGTGTTCGAGCACATGGCGCATCAGTTCGAGGTAGGTTTTCATGCGGCGATCCGCGTGATTTTACCAGCCGCCGGACTCAAAGGCGCTTGCCGAGGATGATGACGTCGCGCTCCACGGCGTCGAGTTCGCACACGCGTGGCAGCAGCCCCCAGCGCGCAAATCCGTGGTCCTCGAAGAGCGCGATGCTGGGAGTGTTGTGCGCGAAAATGAACGCCATCACGTTGGCGATGCCCGCGCCCGGGGCATGCGCAAGCGCGTGGGCAAGCAAGGTGCGCGCGATGCCCATGCGTTGATGCGCGGGGTCCACGTAGACCGCCGACTCGACGGTGCGGTGGTAGGCCGGGCGGCCATAAAAGGATCTGAGCCCGAGCCAACCCGCGACCGTCCCGTCGTTGTCGTGGATCCACAGCGGGCGAGTGGCCGGATCGAATGCCCGGAACCATTCTTCGCGCTGCGCCACGGTGACCGGCGTGGTGTCCGCAGTGGCCATGCGGCCGGCAATGGAGGCGTTGTAGATGGCGACGACCGCGGGAAGGTCGGCGGGCGTGGCGTGGCGAATCGGCATGGTCGAAGTGTAACCAGAAAAAAAGCGGGCCCCATGTGGGGCCCTGCAAGTAACTACCTGGTTGATGCCCGGTTCAGCGGAACGTGTAGCGCAGTCCCGCGTAGTACGTGCGGCCGTGTGGATCGCCGATGCGAGGCTCATAGCCGACCTGGAAGGTCTGGTCCTGCGCAGAAGCGGGCGGATCGCGATCGAACAGGTTGCGAATGCCGGCCGTCACGCCAAGTCCGCGCCAGCCGTCCCAGACCACCTGCGCGTCGTAGGTGTCGTAGCTGGCCACCCGGCGTCCATCGCCCTGGTCGCGATACCCGAGCACGAAGTTCTGCGCGATCGTTACGCCGAAGGGGCCCGTGCGGTAAGTCGCCTGGACGTTATGGCGCCAGCGCGGGATGGGTCCGTTCTCCGTGGTGTAGCGGCCGACGTTGTCGTTGTACGGACCTCCGTCCGCGAACTGGAAGCGGTAGCGCGCGATGTAGGTTCCTTCCGCCTGCACGGACACCGGCCCCATCTTCACCGAAGCGCTCAGGTCCACGCCCGTGACGGTGAACTTGCCGAGGTTTTCCTGCACCATCACGACGTAGTTGATGGCGCAAGGGACACCAGCCGGCGTGGGCGCGCCGGGAAGGTCACCCGCGCACGCGCCGCTGGCCATGCGAACCTGGCGCACGAAGCGCCCGTTTGCCGTCAGGGGATCGACGCCCGCGAGCTCGTTGAAGATTCGCGCGTCGCCGACGTAGCCGAGCGAATTCCTCCGGTGGATCGAGAACATGTCCGCCCCGAGGGAAAGGGTCGACGAGGGCTCCCAGATGAATCCGAGCGTCCACTGCCGCGATTTCTCGGGCGTGAGGCTGGCGTTGCCGCCGAGCTGGTTCTGGAACTGCGCGTCGCATTCGAGGCCGTCGTTCACGAACCCGCCCGCCAGCGGCGACGACCCCGGACAACGGATCGGATCGCTGAAGGCGCCCGCCGTGTTGGAAAAGAATCGCGGCAGGTGGATGTCGGCCAGGGTCGGTGCCCGGAAACCGGTGCTGAAGGAGCTGCGTACCAGCATCGCTTTCGAAGGCGACCAGCGCACCGATGCCTTCGGGTTGGTGGAGCGGCCGAAGTCGCTGTAGTCGTCGGTACGCACCGCGAATTGCGCTTCGATGGCGGCGCTGAGGGGCACGTTCATCTCCGCGAAGAGCGCGGTCACCGTGCGATCCGTGGCCCATGCCGGCTGGTTGCCACCCCCGCCGAGCACGTCGCCGCTTGAGAGGACTTGCGCGGGGCGATCGTCGATTTCCTCCTTGCGGTGGTCGAAGCCAACTGCGATCGCCAGCGGGCCGCCTCGCATCGCCATCAGCTCGCGCGAGATCTTGCCGTCGAAGCCGGTGGTCTTGGCATCGGATTTGCGGATTTCCTCGAGGATCTTGGCCGAGTCGATGAGCGCCTGACCCTGCGCCGTCTGTGCGTTGCCGGAGAAGATGTCCACCAGGCCGGTGTAAAGCGCCGGGTTGAGCACGGATTCACGCATCCACCCGTCGGTGTAGTTGTCGCTTGCCTTCGACGTCGAGCGGTAGAACGCCCCGTTGTAGTCCCAGCCCATCGCCAGGCCCTGGAGGCCCGCGACGAGCCGGTCCTCGGTCGTCTCCGTGCGGTTGGTGCGTCGTCCAGCATCCTTTCCACGCCATGCGAACGGAAGGTCCCCGGTGGGGCGGATGGTGGCGCCAGCGGGGGTGACGAACGACGTCGGGTAGAAGGGCCCCCCGGCCGGGTACAGGAACGGCCCGTTGCCGAGGAAGTCGTTGATCGGCGTCTCGGACGAGGCGTAAGTCGTTTCGTTCTTGCTGACGTGGTATTCGACGAACGCCTGGTTGTCGCGGTTTATCGCGAAGGTCGCGCGGGCGAACACCGCCTTGCGCTCGAACGGCGGGAAGATGTCCAGCACCGAGGTGAAGTCGTAGCGGCAGTTGGTGCGCAGGGGGTCCGGCGCGCCCGTTGCCGCGTTGATGCGATACGAGCCGCGGTCGGGGATACAGCCGTTCGCGGCGGTGATGTTGTAGGTCACCCCGCCGAAGCTGAAGTTGGCCGGATAGGGGTTGCCGCTGGTGCGCGCGAATCCCATGTCGGGACGGATCGCCGTGCTACCGAATTCCCGCTGCTGGGCATTGAGCGGCTTGTCCTTCTGGTAGTCGAAGGACGCGACCACGTTGAACCGGTTCTTGTCGAGGTCCCCCCACCCGATCGTGGCGTTGTATTTGCGCGAATCCCCGCCACCGCGGTCGGTGCTGGTGCCGAAGGCCGATACGTCGGCGCCGGTGAAATCTCGGCGCATGATGAAGTTGATCACGCCGCCGATGGCGTCGGTGCCGTAGATCGCCGAGGCGCCGTCCTTCAATACCTCGATGCGCTCCACCGCCGCCAGGGGTATCTGGTTCAGGTTCACGGTCCCGCCCCCGGACGAGTTCAGCGCGTAATTTGAAAGCCGGCGACCGTTCAGCAGGATCAGCGTGTTGGTGCTGCCCAGGCCCCGCAGGTTCGCGGCCGAGAGCCCGGGCGTGCCGGAGTCGCCGACGCCGACGGCGATTGCGTAACCCGCGGAGGTCATCGAGGAAACCTTGTCGAGCAGTTCCGCCGCCGTGGTCACGCCGCTGCGCTGGATGTCTTCGCGCGTTATAACGGTCACCGGAAGCGCGGTCTCACCTTCGATTCGCTTGATGTTCGACCCGGTGACTTCGATCTTCTCGATCTTTTGTGCCTGTTGGGCGTTTGCACCACCCGTCCCAAGGGTCATGGCAAGACCTGCTCCCATGACGTGTGCGAGCGCTACGGATAGCGCCCTTGTTTTGTGTTTCATGGACTCCCTCCCAGGAAATTTGAGGAAACAAAAGAAGCAATGGCGTGCCGAATGTTTTGCAGGTTATTTCATTTTGTTGCAAAGCATTGCGAGCCCATGGTTTCACGTTCCCGGCGGGAATCCAAGAATTGCCGGTGGAGGTGTGGCGGCCACGCAACAAACGGGCGCCCAAAAGAAAAACGCCCCGGAGGTCCGGGGCGTTTCCTTGTTGCGGGTACTGCCGCGTATTACTTGAACGCGTAGGACACCATTGCGTACACCACGCGGGCGCGCGGATCGTAGTACGACGGGTCGAAGCCGCTCTGGAACGAGTTCTGCTGGTTCGTCACAGGCGGATTCGTGTCGAGCACGTTCTTGGCGCCGAGCGTCACGGTGAGGTTCTTCATGCCACGCCAGGCGAGTTGCAGGTCCCACAGCGACAGCGAGCTGACCGTACGCTCGTTGCCGTCGAAGTCCGTCTGCGCGTCGGTGTACGAACTCTGGTACGAGTTGCCGAGGACGACCGTCCACGGGCCGTTGTCCCAGCTGACCGACTGGTAACTCTTGAAGCGCGGCGAAACACCCGTGACCGGGGAGCCCAGCGTGTTCGAGACGAAGCCCGCGTAGGTGCCGTCGGTCTGCTGGCTGTCGTACTTGATGTAGTACGAGCCCGTCATGTTGAAGCGGAAACGGCCAACCGGCGTCGGAGGAGCCGAGAACTGGATGTTGGCATCCAGGCCCTGGATCTTGACGCCACCCAGGTTCAGGTAGCGTTGGTCGATCTGCAGGATGCGTCCCGGCAGGCCGCCGGAAGCCGGAGCGCGCGTCACGAGGTTGCCGTACTGGTCGAGATCGCCCAGGACCGTAGCCGGTGCGATGCCGTTGGTGATGCTTTCCTTCAGGTAAAGGTCGTACCAGTCCAGGCTCAGCGACCAGCCCTGGGCGGGTTCGAACACGATACCGGCAGACCACTGCGTCGACTTCTCAGGCGCCAGGTTGGGGTTGCCACCGAACTGCACACCGAACTGCGTGTTGCAATCGTTGGAGTCGGCGGTGACCGGGCAACGCAACGGGTCGGAAAGACCCGTGGCCGACACGCCCTGGATGTTGGGCGTCCAGAGCTGGTACAGCGACGGCGCGAGGAAGCCCGTGCCGTAGGAGGTGCGCAGCAGCAGGTTACGCGTCGGCTGGAAGCGCAGGCTGTATTTCGGGTTGGTGGTGCTACCGAAGTCGCTGTAGTGGTCACGGCGAACCGCGATGTTGCCTTCCAGCGTCTTGAGCAGCGGGATGTTCACCTCGGCGAAGATCGCGTTCGAGTCACGATCGCGATTCACCGCCAGCACGTTGCCGCCGAAGCCCGACAGGTCGCCGGAGGCGAGCACCGGGGCCGGGGTCTGGCTGAAGTCTTCCTTGCTGGCCTGGAAACCGGCGGCGATGGCGACACGGCCGGCCGGCAGGTTGAACAACTCGCCCGAGATCTTGCCGTCTATGACGTTGGATTCCGCCTTGCCGTCGAACACCTTGCCGCGGAAGTTGGTGGCGGCGACGGCATCCTGGATGGCCTGAGTGTTCGGGCCGAACAGGTTGACGTTGCCCGAACGCAGTATGGGCAGGGCCAGAGAGTAGAGCGGGAAGCCGCCGTTGAGCACCTGTTCCGTGGTGCCTTCGTTATGCGTGAACGAACCGTCCCAGTCCCAGTTACCGAAGCTGCCCTTGAGGCCGCCGACGATCTGGAACTGCTCGTTGGTGTCGGTCGAGTCCCGGTTGCCGTTCAGCACCGCGCGATAGCGCACGTTGAGCGGCTGGCCGTTGACGCCCGCGGCAGTGGCGAGGGCCGTCGGGTAGAACGGCGTGCCCGGCTGCACCAGGATGTTGGATCGGAATTCACCGTCCGGGCCATAGGTGAACTGGTCCGAGATCGGCACCGGCTGGATGACGAAGTTGTTTTCCTGCTTGGAGTAGTTGCCGCTGACGTAGCCCTGCAGGTTGTTGGTGAACTGGATGACGCCGGAGCCGAAGACGTTGAACGTCTCGACTTTCGGGATCATCTGCACGCCGGGCTGGCGCGCCGGGTCGTAGAAGCAACGCTCGTCGAGGTCCGGGAAGTACGTCGACGGGTCGCAGTTCGGGAAGCCCGGGGAGGTGATGCCGCCGGTCGAGATGTGGCCGGGGAACGTGTTGCCCGAGATGCCGATCAGGCCCGTGCCGATGTTCACCGAGGTGTTGGAGAAGTTGCGCGCGCGCTGCTCAAGCGGGTTCTGCTTGTCGTACTGGGCCGCCACGAAGACGTTGAAGCGGTCCTTGCTCAGGTCGCCGAAGCCGACGGCGCCCTTGTACGTGGTCTGGCTGCCGTCGGGGCCGGGGCCGCCGCGGGTCGGGGTGCTGTAGTAGACCGAGGCTTCGGCGCCGCGGTAGTCCTTGCGCACGATGAAGTTGATCACGCCGGCGATGGCATCGGAGCCGTAGATCGCGGAGGCGCCGTCGAGCAGCACTTCGACACGTTCGATGGCGTTGAACGGGATGGTTGTGAGGTTGACGCCCTGCACGCCCTGGATTTCGCCCGCGAAGCTGTTGAGGCGCTTGCCGTTCAGCAGCACGAGGGTGCGCCCGCCCTGCAGGCCGCGCAGCGAGGCGGTGTTGGCGCTGAAGGTGAGCGCGCCGATGGTGTTGGCGATCGAGACGTTGCCCGCGCTGTTGTTCGCCGCGACGAGGTTCAGCAATTCGTATGCGTTGGTCGCGCCGCTTTTCTCGATGTCTTCCCGGGTGATCACCACGATGGCCGACGGGCCCTCGCCTTCAACACGTTTGATGTTGGATCCCGTGACCTCGATCTTTTCGATCTTCTGGGCCTGCTGCGCGTACGCCGGCGCCGAAGCTACCGTCAACGCGACGCCGGCGCCGATGATCGGCGCGAGCGCGAACGAAAGCTGCTTCAATTTTGAATTCATTGTTTGGAACCCCAGGTAGTGAGAATTTTTAAGAAAAACAGAGACTTGATGGAGGCGGTTGCGCGGTGCATACGCGCTTTTTATCGTCCTTCCAGAGCCGTTGACACGGCTTGGATGATAGCGAGACTCATCGATTTCTCCAACAATATTTTCCATGATGTTGCAGAAATGCAACACGCCAACTCCTCGTTTTTGAAGGCCTTTGGGGATAAATGGAAATGAAAAGGGGGCCCGGAGGCCCCCTTTTTTGTTACGGCGTTTTTTCGCCTTACATCTTCCAGGTCACGCCCAGGCGGAACTGGCGGCCCCGGGGGTCGTACATGCTGAAGTCGTAGTTGAAGGTCGAGCTGAAGCCCGGATCGAGATACGGCAGCTTGTTGGTCAGGTTGACCACCGAGCCCTGCACCGACAGGTTCTTCGTCAGCTGGTACTTGGCGAAGATGTCGTACGTGATGTACGACGGCACCCGCTCCGGATACACACCCGTCTGGAAGCGCGGATCCCCCGGGGCGAAAAACGAGCCCGCGAGGAAGTCCTGCCGGTAGTGGCGGATGTAGTTGCCGGTCAAGGTGCTGGAAAGGCCACCCATGTCCCAGTCGAGCGCCAGTTGGCCGCGCACGCGCGGCAGCGTGCTTGTGCCCTGGCCGTTGGTGCCCGCGTATTCGACGCCGTCCTGCTCGTACGAATCGACGTAGGAGACGTTGGCGCGGGTGGTCCAGCGACCGGCGCCCGTGTTCATGCGGTAACGCATCTCGAAGTCCCAGCCGTTCGTGACCAGCTTCGATGCATTGAAGTAGTTCGCGAACACCGTGACGATGTTTCCGGTGATGGGGTCGCGGATCACGCGGGTGGGGTCACCCTCGTCGACGATGCCCTGGAAGGCCGGGGCAAGCACGATGTTGCGCCAGTCGATCTTGTAGTAGTTCACGCCGACGTTGAAGTTCTGCGACGGCTCGAAGATCGCGCCGACGGTCCAGCTTTCCGACTTCTCGGCCTCGAGGTTCGGGTTGCCGGCGAAGACGCCCGAGATCTGCACGTTGGTGGCGCCCGTGACCGGGTCGTTCACCTGTGTGAAGAACGTGGCGACCGAAGGGGAGATTTCCGGCAGGGTCGGGGCGCGGAAGCCCTTGCCCCAGTTGGCGCGCAGCAGCAGCGCATCGGTGACCTTGAACTTCAGGCCGGCCTTCGGGACCGTGGAGGAGCCGTAGTCGCTGTAGTGGTCGTAGCGGCCGGCGACCGAGGCTTCGATCGCGCGCGTGATCGGCAGGGAGAGCTCGCCGAAGATGGCGTAGTTGTCGCGCTTGCCGTCGGTGGCGGTGATGCCCTGGCCGAGGACGTCGCCGCTGGTGGCGGTCACGTCCGGACGGTCGGACAGCTTCTCGTTGCGGAATTCCGCGCCGAGGGCCAGTCCGGACGAGCCGCCCGCCATCTTGAAGAGCTCCGTGCTGGCGCGAGTGTCCACGAACGTGAGTTCAGAGGTCGCCTGGCGCTTGACGTTGG
This sequence comes from Burkholderiales bacterium, assembly GCA_038203035.1. Taxonomy (GTDB): domain Bacteria; phylum Pseudomonadota; class Gammaproteobacteria; order Burkholderiales; family Usitatibacteraceae; genus Usitatibacter. The sequence continues at coordinate 211 of JBBREI010000080.1, read as the reverse complement.
CGCGCATCAGGCTGCGCGTGGCTTCCGAGGTCATCGAAGGGCGATCGAGGTTGAGCGCCGTGTTCGTGACCAGCGGGACCGGCGGCTGCGGGACGGCCGCGAAGCCGAGGACTGCGCTGGTGCCGCTCTTGGTGATGCGGTTGATGTTGTCCTGGTCGATCTCGTTGCGCGAGAAACCGACGGCGCTGTCGAAGTCCCAGTTGCGGACTGT
>JBBREI010000079.1:0-15915 GCA_038203035.1 Burkholderiales bacterium | reverse complement strand
GGGCCATGCCGACAAGGGCTTCAGGCCGTGCTGGATCGTCGACTTCCCCGCGTTCGAATACGACGACGAGGGCAAGCGCTGGAACGCCGCGCACCACCCGTTCACCAGCCCCAAGGACGAACACGTGGAGCTGCTGCAGTCGGATCCGGGAAAGGTTCTCGCGAAGGCGTACGACATCGCGATGAACGGATGGGAGCTCGGTGGCGGCTCGGTGCGGATCCACCGGGCCGAGGTGCAGGCCCGGCAGTTCGCCGCGCTCGGCATCTCGCCGGAAGACCAGCGCGCCAAGTTCGGCTTCCTGCTGGATGCGCTCGCCTACGGCGCGCCGCCCCATGGCGGCATCGCCTTCGGCCTCGATCGCATGGTGGCGATGCTGGCGGGTGTCGACCAGATCCGCGATGTGATCGCCTTCCCGAAGACGCAGCGCGGCCAGGACCTGATGGTGGAAGCGCCCACGCCGGTGACCGAGAAGCAGCTGCGCGAGCTGCACATCAAGCTGCGCAACTCCTCTGAAACCAACTAGCCGGTATCCGCAGATGAACGCGGATGGACGCAGATGAACGCGGGACAGGACATGACGATTGGCCTCATAGCCCATGGTGGGGCAGGCAACTGGCGCCCCGGCTCCGACAACGACGCGATCGAAGGCATGCGATCGGCAGTGGCGGCAGGCCGGGAGATCCTGATAAATGGCGGGTCTGCCCTGGACGCCGTCTGTGCCGCGGTCGTGATCCTCGAGGACAACCCCATCTTCAATGCCGGCACCGGCGCGGTGCTCAACTTCGACGGGTTCTGCGAGCTCGATGCCTGCGTGATGGAAAGTGGCGAATGCCGCGTGGGCTCGGTCGCCGCGCTGCAGCGGGTGAGGAACCCCATCCTCGTCGCGCGCAAGGTGATGGAGGAAACCGACCACGTGATGCTCGCGGGCGAGGGCGCGCAGAAGTTCGCGCGCACCATGGGTTTCCCCGACCATGATCCCGTCACGCCCGCGCGCCAGGCCGACTGGAAGGACAAGCGCGGCCGGGTGGACGAGGTGCTGGGCCGGCACAGCCTCAGGATGCGCCGCTTCCTCAAGGACCATCCCGAATATGCCGGCGGCACCGTCGGCGCCACCGCCGTTGATTCCAATGGCATCCTGGCCGCCGCCACTTCCACGGGCGGGGTCACCCTGAAACTCGTCGGCCGTGTCGGCGATTCGCCGATACCGGGCGCCGGCAACTACGCATCCCGGCACGTGGCCGTTTCGGCCACGGGCACCGGCGAATACGTGTTGCGCTCGCTGACGGCGCGCGCCATCTCCGAGGCCGTGGAAGGTGGCGCAACGCTGCGTGCCGCCATGGGCGCGGCGCTGGAGCAGCTCGGGCGCGATTTCGACGCCGATGTCGGCCTCATCGCGGTCGACAAGGCGGGAAACCCCGTGGCGCTGCATCGCACGCGCGACATGCCCCACGCCTGGTTCTCGGGTGGTTCGGCGGTGACGTCGCGCATGCGCGCATAGTTGTGTCCGGGGCCAAGATCCCGGTTTCGACCCTGGTCGTGGTCCACACGGCGGGGCTTGATGTGTTATTGCTGGAGCGCGCGGACCGGCCCGGCTTCTGGCAATCGGTCACCGGCAGCCAGGACCCGGGCGAGAGCCTGCGCGAAACCGCCGCGCGTGAAGTGGGCGAGGAGACCGGCCTGGACGCCCACCGATATGACCTGCGGGAATGGAACTTGCGCAACGTCTTTGAAATCTATCCTGTATGGCGTCACCGGTATGCCCCGGGGGTGACGTACAACACCGAACACGTTTTCGGCCTGCGCCTGCCCGAACGCCGGCCGATCCGCCTTGCCCCGCTGGAACACCTGCGCGCGGAGTGGGCGCCCTGGCAGCAGGCCGCGGAAAGGGTTTTTTCATGGAGCAACCGCAAGGCGATACTCGAGCTTCCCGAAAGGTCGAAGGCCTGAAATGACGCGCAAGAGCGAGCTCTCGGTCGTGACCTACAACATCCACAAGGGGTTGAGCCAGTTCAACCGCCGCCTGGTGCTGCACGAGATCCGGGATCAGTTGAAGGGCCTCAACGCGGACCTCGCCTTCCTGCAGGAAGTCCAGGGCAAGCACGACAGCAACGCGCGGCGCCACGTGAGCTGGCCGGAAATCAGCCAGCACGAGTTCCTGACCCACGAAGGCGCGCACTGCGTCTACGGGATGAATTGCGTCTACACCGACGGCCACCACGGCAACGCGGTCGTGAGCCGCCATCCGATCCCGATATGGGAAAACATCGACATCTCGCACCACCCGATCGAGAGCCGCGGCCTGCTGCATTGCGAGGTGCTGGTGCCGGGCTGGAAGGAGCCGGTGCATTGCATCAACGTGCACCTGGGCCTCTGGGGCCGCAGCCGCCGCTTCCAGCTGGAGTGGATGGTCGACCGCATCCGCGCCGCGGTGCCGAAGAGCGGGCCGCTGATCGTGGCCGGCGACTTCAACGACTGGCAGGGCAAGGCCAGCGACTACCTTGCCGCGCAGCTTGGACTGTATGAGGTGTTCGAGCGCGCCGAGGGCAAGCTCGCCAGGAGCTTCCCGGCGCAGATGCCGATGTTCACGCTCGACCGCATCTACGTGCGCGACCTCAACGTGGACGGCGTGGAACGCCACACCGGCGCGCAGTGGTCGCGGCTTTCGGACCACGTTGCGCTCGCCGCGCGGCTTTCGCGGTAGGGGGGCCGGCGGAAAGCTGGTGCAAGGCCGGGACGCCGATTTTTCAACACAGAGGACACAGAGGAAAAACGGAGGACACGGGGTAGAGACAAATCGATTGCGGTTCGAGTTGTCGCCCGCAGTGTCTCGAACGACCGTCATTTCTTTACCCTGTGTCCTCCGTTTTTCCTCTGTGTCCTCTGTGTCCTCTGTGTTGAAAAACCAGCGCTCACGATCCCCGCTGCCCGCTACCCGCTAGCGATGGGGGCGATTCGCCGCCGCCCCGCGGATCAGGGTGCCCACGCCGGAGCTGGTCAGCACCTCCAGCAGCAGCGCGTGCGAGACGCGCCCATCGATGATGTGCGAGCTCTTCACGCCGTTGCGCACCGCGTCCAGCGCGCATTCCACCTTCGGCAGCATGCCGCCGGAAATGGTGCCGTCGTCGATCATCTCCTTCACGCGCTGCGCGGTGAGCCCGGTGACGACCTTGCCTTCCTTGTCGAGGACGCCGGTGGTGTTGGTGAGCAGGATGAGCTTTTCGGCCTGCAGCGTGATGGCGAGCTTGCCCGCCGCGATGTCGGCGTTGATGTTGTAGGCCACGCCGTTTTCGTCGCTGCCGATGGGCGCGATCACCGGGATGAAGTCGCGCGAATCGAGCAGGTGGATGATCTCCGGGTCGATCTTCACCACCTCGCCCACCAGGCCCACGTCGATCTTCTTCTTCTTGTCTTCCTTGCTGGCGAGCTTGAGCTTGCGGGCGTGGATGAAATGGCCGTCCTTGCCGGTCAGGCCCACGGCCTTGCCGCCCGCCTTGTTGATGAGTGTGACGATGTCCTGGTTGATGAGCCCGCCGAGCACCATCTCGACCACATCGAGTGTTTCCTCGTCGGTCACGCGCATGCCCTGGATGAATTCGCTCTGCTTGCCGAGCTTCTGCAGCAGCGCGCCGATCTGGGGGCCCGCGCCGTGCACCACCACCGGGTTCATGCCGATCAGCTTGAGCAGCACCACGTCTTCGGCGAAGTCCTCCTGGAGCGCGACGTCGGTCATCGCGTTGCCGCCGTATTTGATGACGATGGTGCGGTCGTAGAACTGGCGGATGTACGGCAGGGCTTCGACGAGGACGTCGGCCTTCTGGGATGACGTGAGCTTGGGGGGCATTGGGGCGCGAGGCAGGCGGAAGGAGCGCCTATTCTAGGGTAGGCGCGCTCCAAATCAAGGCCTTGCTGCGGTGCAAGGGCCGCGGGGGCGGATGGTAAGATTCCCGGGCCCGCCACACGGAGAACACCATGGACGCAAACACCAGAAGGAAGCTGCTGCAATCCGCCCTCGCCGGCATGATCGCCGTGGGCGTGAGCCAGGCCGCCACCGCCCAGGACAAGGGCGAGAAGGAGAAGTGTTACGGCATCGCCAAGGCCGGCCAGAACGATTGCGGCACCTCCAGCCACACCTGCGCGGGCAAGGCCAGGAAGGACAATGCCCCCGACGAGTGGAAATACGTCGCCAAGGGGACGTGCGAGAAACTCGGGGGCAAGAAGCAGTCGGCCGGCAAGTAGCCCATGGCGGGAATCGGGCTGCGGGCGCCGCACTACGAGGAACTGCTGCGCCGCGCCCCGGCCCTCGATTTCGTCGAAGTCCACAGCGAGAATTTTTTTGCCGCAGGCGGCGCGGCGCCGTCGTGGCTGGAAAGCTTCCGCGCGGCCTATTCCCTGAGCCTGCACGGGGTCGGCCTTTCCCTCGGCTCGGCCGATCCGCTCGACGAACGCCACCTCGCCCGGCTGCATGCGCTGGTGCGGCGCTTCGAGCCGATGCTTGTCTCGGAACACCTGTGCTGGTCGTCCTACGGCCGGCGCCACGCCAACGACCTCCTGCCGCTGCCCTACACCGAGGAGTCCCTGGCCCACGTCTGCGCCCGCGTCGAGCGGGTCCAGGATCACCTCGGGCGCTCCATCCTGGTCGAAAACGTCTCGTCGTACCTGCAACTTCCCGGCTCGGCGATCCCGGAATGGGAGTTCGTGGCCGAGGTCGCGCGCCGTTCGGGCTGCGGCGTGCTGCTCGACGTGAACAACATCTGGGTCAGCGCCCAAAACCACGCGTTCGACCCGTACCGGTACCTCGACGGGATCGAGGCGGGCAGCGTCGGCGAGATCCACCTCGCCGGCCACGAGGCGCAGCCCGACGGCCTGCTTGTCGACACCCACGGGTCGGTGGTCGCCGAGCCGGTGTGGGCCCTGTACGAGGCGGCCGTCGCGCGCTTCGGACCGCGCCCGGCGCTGGTGGAATGGGACACCGACATCCCCGCGCTCGACGTGTTGCTGGCCCAGGCACGGCGCGCGGACCTGATCGCGGCGCGTGTCGCGCGGCAAGCCGCATGAGCACGCTCGGCCCAACGCAGCGCGAATTTCTGGCGGCGCTTTTCGCGCGCGCAGAACCGCGCGATCCCGGCCTGGCGGTGTATCGGCGCACCGTGTTGGCGAACCTGGGAGGCGCCCTGGCCGGCGCATTTCCGGTTGTCCGGCGCCTCGTGGGTGACGCGTTCTTCAGCGAAGCGGCGCGCCGCCATGCCCTGGACATTCCCTCAACCAGCGGCGACCTGGGCGAATACGGCGCGGAGTTCGCGAGGTTTCTTGCCGGTTACTCACCTGCGGGGGGGCTTGAATATCTTCCCGGTGTTGCGCGCCTGGAATGGGCGCTGCACGAAAGCCACCGCGCCGCGCCGGCGCAACGCCTGGATTTCGGCGCGCTCGCGCGGGTCCCGGACAACCGCCGCACGGCCATCCGCCTGCTGCTGCACCCGGCAGTGCGCCTGGTGCGGTCGCGCCATCCGGTGCTGGCGATCTGGCAGGCGAACCAGCCGGATCGGGACGGCACGCCCGATCGCGCGGCCGGCGCGGATCACGTCCTGGTGCACCGCCCGGACCTGGCCGCCGGCGCGCAGCCGATCGATGAGCGGGAATGGGCATTCCTTGCGGCGCTGCGGCGCGGTGGCGCGCTCGAGGAAGCGGCCGCGGCGTTCCCCGACCCCGAGGCCATCGGGCCCGCCCTTGCGCGCATGGCCGCGATGGGGGTGTTCTGCGGCTTCGAGGAGCCCGCTCCCGCGTGAGGCGCGCGCGCGTGGTGCTGGCGGGCTGCCTCGCGCTCGTGGCGCTGCCCGCGGCATCGCAGGACCCGTCTTTGCGCCTGGAAGCCCTCACCGAACGCATCGCCAAACTCCAGGCCCAGCTCGGGCAGGGCGTGCTGGCCGAACGCAGCCGGCGCGCGCAGGGTGAAGCGATGCGTGATTTCGAAGTGGCGCTGCGCGCGGCCGCCGCGGGCGCCCCAAGCGCCGAGGCGCGGGAGAACTACCTGCTGCTCGGGCTGCTGTGGCAGGACTACCGGGGATGGGCGCTCAAGCCACCGTCGAAGGAAAACGCCCGGCGGCTGGCCGATCGCGCGCAGGAGCTGGCGTGGGTCGCGGCCAAGGGCGCGCGGATGGCGCAAGAGCCCGGCCGCAAGGGCACCGGTCGCCTCGCGCTTGATGCGGCCCATGCGGCCACGTTGTCGCAGCGTGTCGCCCGGCTGCACCTGATCAGGCGCTGGGGCGTGCGCGATGCCTCGATCGACTCCCAGCTGGGCGCCGCCACCGAAGGGCTGCGCGCCACGCTGGACAAGCTGCGCGCCGCGACACTGAACACGCCCGAGGTCGACGCGGAGTTGCAGGTCGCCGGCGACCAGCTCGCCTTCCTGCTGCAGGCGGCGAAGGACATGGAAGGTGGTCGCGGCACGGCGCGTCAGCTCGAATACATCGCCAAGGCCGGCGACAACATCCTCGAATCGATGCAGCGCGTCGCCCGGCTCTACGAGGGGCTGGGGGCCTAGGGCTGCGCCGGGTTGGCGACGTCCATCACGATGCGCATGCCGCCCGGCGCGCGCCGCCACGCCCTCAGGAAGTAGCCGGCCACCTTCTGCGGCGAAGCGGCGGCCGCATAGTGGCCGCGCGCGTAGGCGAAGTCGTTCGAGGCCGAGGTCTCGGAGCGATCGATGGTCCAGACCCACCTTTCGGCCATCGCGGGCGAGGCGAGCGCCGAAGCGCGGCTCGCCAAGGGTGTGATGCCATCGCGATAAAGGCGCAGGTCTTCAGCGCCGAACTGCCCGTACGCCGCTCGCGCGCCCTGCTCGAGCATGACACGCGCGAAAGTGGCCTCCGCCTCGGCCACGCCGTCGAGGCCGGCGCCCGCCGCCGGGTCGAGGCTGGAAGCCTGCAGCGGCTCCTTCCAGAGCGACGGTTCGGGGTGCCCGATGCCCAGGTCCACGGCGACCTTCCACGCCCCCGGCTTCTCGCGGCGCCAGATCGAGACGAATTGGCCGTAGGCGGGGGGAGCCGCAGGGTCCGCCTTGCTGGTGATCTTCCACGGGCCGGTGGACAGACCCAGGTCCGCGGCCATCGCCACCTGGACATATTGCGGGCGCCAGTCGAGCACGATCGGCGGGGCCGGCTTGTCGCGCAACCAGTTGTTGGCGACAACCCACCCGGGGGCGCGGATGAGCACGCCGTCGGCGGCGAAGGCGGCCATGAAGGCCGCGCGCATGTCCTCACGCACCGAGTGCGCGGCAAACGCCGTCTCGGCCGCGGCGAGCAGGGCAGGGTCGTTGTTCGCGGGGAGGGTGTGGGCGCAGCCGGCGAGGGCGAGCGCCGCCAGGAAGTGTGTTCTGGGCATCGGCCCATTGTGGGCCGCGCGGGCATTTCGGTGCGTTACAAAACGTACCGGGCGAGGTCCTCGCTTTGCGCGAGCGATTCGAGTCGTGAATCCACGTACGCGGCATCCACCACGAGATGCTTCACGTGGCGCCCGGAATCGAACGACACTTCCTCCAGCAGCTTCTCCATCACGGTATGCAGGCGCCGCGCGCCGATGTTTTCGGTGCGCTCGTTCACGGAGTGCGCGATCTGCGCCAGTCGGCGCACGCCTTCGGCGGTGAAATCCACCACCACGCCTTCGGTGGCGAGCAGCGCCTGGTACTGGCGGGTAAGGCACGCATCGGTGGCGGTGAGGATGCGCTCGAAGTCCTCGACCGAGAGGCTCGCGAGTTCCACGCGGATCGGCAGCCGGCCCTGGAGTTCGGGGATCAGGTCCGAGGGCCGGGCCAGGTGGAACGCGCCGCTGGCGATAAACAGGATGTGTTCGGTATGGACCATGCCGTATTTGGTGGTGACGGCGGTGCCCTCCACAAGCGGCAGCAGGTCGCGCTGCACGCCCTGGCGAGAGACATCCGCGCCCTGCATCTCGCCGCGGCTGGCGATCTTGTCGATCTCGTCGAGGAAGACGATGCCGTCCTGTTCCACGGAGCGCAGGGCCATGGAGCGGATCTCCTCCTCGTTCACGAGCTTGCCGGCCTCCTCGTCGATGAGCAGTCGCAGCGCCTCGCGGATCTTGAGCGTGCGGCGCTTGCGCCGCGTGTTGCCGAGGTTCGCGAACATGCCCTGGATCTGGCTGGTGAGCTCCTCCATGCCGGGCGGGGCGAGGATTTCCATGTTGCCGGCGGACTGGGCCACGTCGATCTCGATTTCCTTGTCGTCGAGCTTGCCCTCGCGCAGCATCTTGCGGAAGCGCTGGCGGGTGGAGTTGGCGTCGTTGCCTTCCGCGACCGGCACGCCCGGCAGCAGCGCATCGAGCACGCGCTCTTCGCCCATGTCGACCGCGCGGGGGCGCACCTTCTGCATCTCGCGCTCGCGCGTGTTTTTCACCGCCACCTCGACCAGGTCGCGGATGATGGTGTCCACGTCGCGGCCGACATAACCCACCTCGGTGAACTTCGTCGCCTCGACCTTGATGAAGGGGGCGTTGGCCAGGCGCGCCAGGCGCCGCGCGATTTCGGTCTTGCCGACGCCCGTGGGCCCGATCATCAGGATGTTCTTGGGCGTGATCTCGGTGCGCAGCGGGTCGGCCACCTGCGCGCGGCGCCAGCGGTTGCGCAGGGCGACCGCGACGGCGCGCTTGGCCTGCGCCTGCCCCACGATGTATTTGTCGAGCTCGTGCACGATCTCCTGCGGCGTCATCATCGCGGCAGCCGCGGCGGGCTCGGTAACCGGCGGGGCGGGGTGGGTCTCGGCCATCAGAGCGACTCGATCACGTGGTTCTGGTTGGTGTAGATGCACAGCTCGCCCGCGATGCCGAGCGAGCGCTTCACGATCTCGGCCGGTTCGAGCTGCGTGTTGGCCAGCAGCGCCATGGCCGCCGCCTGCGCGTACGCGCCCCCGCTGCCGATCGCCAGCAGGCCCTGCTCCGGCTCCAGCACGTCGCCGTTGCCGGTGATGATGAGCGAGGATGTCTTGTCCGCGATCGCCAGCATCGCTTCCAGGCGGCGCAGGATGCGGTCGGTGCGCCAGTCCTTGGCGAGTTCAACCGCCGAGCGCAGCAGGTTGCCCTGGTGCTTCTCGAGCTTGCCCTCGAAGCGCTCGAAAAGCGTGAAGGCATCAGCGGTCGCGCCGGCGAACCCGGCCAGGATGCGGTCCTGGTACAGGCGCCTGACCTTGCGCGCGGACGCCTTGATGACGATGTTGCCGAGGGTCACCTGGCCGTCGCCGCCCATGGCGATGCGCTCGCCGCGGCGCACGGACAGGATGGTGGTGCCGTGGAACTGGGGCAGTTCGCTGGTCATGGGAGGGCTATAACACGCGTCAGCGGCAAAGCTGGCGGCGAAATCGCTTTTTTCAAGCGGGGGATTTCACGTCGACTTGCGGCGCACCAGGATCGCGTAGCGGTTGACGCCCAGCGCCTCGAGCAGGGCCGCGTTGATTTCGTTGATGTTGGTGAGGATCACCCGCTTGCCGGCCAGCTGGATCGCCTTGATCACGTCGAAGAAGGCGCTGGTGAAGGCGAAATCGATGCGCATCACCTTGCCCATGTCCACCACCACTTCGGGGCGCGTGGCGGCGTAGGCGTTCAGCTCCGCGACCTGGTTGGTGCCGGCCGCCGACAACACGCCCTTCATCTCGAAACCCGCCTCGGACTGGGGCGCCGATTCCGGGCGCGCGCCGGGCGCGGGCTTCGCCAGCGCGGCGGTGATGGTGTTCACGTACACCTCCCAGATCGGCGGCGACATCTCGAAGGCGACCGCGTATTCGAGGCCCAGCTCCTCGAACTGCTCGGACTTGTCCTGCAGGATCAGCAGCTCGAACAGCAGCAGCCAGTAGGGGCGCTGGTCGTCGGTGGCCTTCTCGTTGAACGCCGATCGCAGCGACTTTTCCAGCGCCTCCACGTTGTTGAACCACATCGGCAGCTTCTTGCGCCGCAGGCGCACCAGCGCGGTGGTCAGCAGCGTGGCCTCGCCCGGCCCGACCATCCCGATCTTGCCCACGTCCAGGCGCACCGTGCCCTGCGCCTGCGCAAACGCCACGAAGCGGTCGACCTCGCCGGCGAGGTCGCCGCTTTCCGTCGGCTTGAGCGCGAAGAAGTCCTTGCGTTCGCGGCTTTGCGAGCGGCGCGGGTCGTTGGCGGTGTCGCCATTTTCCGACCACGCGGGCGGGGATTGCTCGAACTTCACGGTGAAGAGCATCGAGAGCGAGTCGAACTCCTCGCGGCTGGCGGCGAGCTGGTGGAGTTCGAAGAGCATGAGCCAGGCCTGCTTGTTGTTGCGCCCCAGCGCGTCCTTGATCTCGTGCTTGAGCAGGGCGGCGGCGGGGGCGGCGTGGTTCGCCGAATAGAGCACGGCCGCCTCCTGCGCCGTCGGCAGCGGCGCGGAATGGTATTCCTCGGTTCCCTGGCGCGCCGCGGGACGCGCTGGTCGCGGCCCGGGTTGGCCGGCGGCGGCGGGTATGGCCATGGTCATGTTGTCGTTTCGGGGGGCGAGTCCAGTATAAACCCCACCCGATGCCCGCCCATCACGCGACGCAATAGGCGAGGCCTTCCTCGAACAGGCGGCGCGGGATCTTGCGTCCGATGAAAACCATCACGGTCTCGCGCGTTTCGCCCGGCGCCCATTCCTTGCCGGGGGTGCCGCCCATCAGCATGTGCACGCCCTGGAAGATCATGCGCTTCGGCTCGCCCTGCACGTTGATGACGCCCTTGTAGCGAAGCAGGTCCTCCCCGTAGTTTTCCACCATCAGCGACAGGAAGGTCTCGATCTTCTCCATTTGCATCGGGCGCGGGTCCTTCCAGACGAAGGAGGTCACGTCGTCGTCGTGCTCATGGTAGTCGCTGGTGAGGAATTCGGGATCGACCTCGAGCGCGGCGTTGAGGTTGAAGCCGCGGATGTCGAGCAATTGGCGGATGTCGGCGTTGCCCATGTGCACCTTGCTCTGCTGCGCGCGCGGGTTCATCTGCCGCAGGCGCTTCATCAGGGCGTCGACCTGCGAGCCGTCTTCCACCAGGTCGGTCTTCGAGAGCAGGATGCGGTCGGCGAAGCCGACCTGGCGGCGCGCCTCGTCGTGCTCGTCGAGCTGCCTGTGCGCGTGCACGGCATCAACCACCGTCACCACCGCGTCGAGCAGGAACTGGCCGTGGATGCCCTCGTCCATGAAGAAGGTCTGCGCCACGGGGCCGGGATTGGCCAGGCCCGTGGTCTCGATGATCACGCGGTCGAAGTGGAGCGTGCCCTGCCGGCGTTTTTTTCCGAGCTCCCCGAGGATGCGCACCAGGTCGCCGCGCACGGTGCAGCACAGGCAGCCGTTGTTCATCTCGACGATCTGCTCCTGCTTGTCGCGCACCAGGATCTCGTTGTCGATGCTCGACTCGCCGAACTCGTTTTCGATCACCGCGATTTTCTCGCCGTGCTGCTCGGTGAGGATGCGGTTCAGCAGCGTGGTCTTGCCGGCTCCCAGGAAGCCGGTAAGGACGGTCACGGGAATGAGGTCGGGCGTTTCGGCGGTTGCTGCCATGGGAATCTACCTTTGGGAGGGTGCGGGGTGCGGGAATGGCTCCAAGATGCCGGCGATTTCGAGTTCTTCAAGGCCGCGGCCGATGAAGACCAGGCGCGTGGTGTGGTCGGCGTCGGGCCAGGCAGGCAGCCGAGCCGAAGGATACAGCGTGTGCTGGACGGCGTGGACCGCGCGCGGCCCCGCTTCGCCCGGCACGTTCACCAGGCCCTTCATGCGCAGCAGGCGATCGCCACGCAGCGACACCAGGGTTTCCAGTGCCGCTTCGACATCGTGCCAGGCCCGTGGTTGCGTCGTGCTCCACGCGAAGGAGACGATGTCCTGGGCGTGGCGCGCGGGCCGCCGGCCCATGGGCCGGTAGGCCCCGGCATTGAGCCATCCTGCCGAGTCCATGGGCCGGCCGGGGCCGCGATAGAGGCCGGTCTCCAGGAGCAGCGCGGGATCGATGTCGCCGCGGCTCGATTGCAGGCGGGTGGCGCCGGGATTGAGCGCGCCCAGGCGCGCATCGAGCCGGGTGATCGCCGCGGCAGGCGCGCGGTCGCACTTGGTGATCACCACCCGGTCGGCCATCGCCACCTGCTTCACCGATTCCGGATGTTCATCGAGGGTGTGGTCGCCGTGCTCCGCGTCCACCGTGGTGACCACGCCGGCGAGCGAAAAGCGCGCGGCCACGAGCGGCATTTCCACCAGCGTGGCCAGCAGCGGCGCGGGGTCGGCCAGGCCCGTGGTCTCGATCACGGCGCGGCGGAAATCGGGGACCGCGCCGCCGGCGCGCTGGAAATGCAGCTCCCGCAATGCGCGCACCACGTCGCCGGCCACGCGGCAGCAGATGCAGCCGCCCGCGAGCACCACGACGTTGTCGCTCGACGCGCGCACCAGCGCGTGGTCGATCGCGACCTCGCCCCACTCGTTGACCAGGATCGCGGTGTCCGAGAAACGTTTGTCGCAGACCAGGCGATCGAGCAGCGTGGTCTTGCCGCTGCCGAGGAACCCGGTCAGCACCGTGACCGGGGTGATCGCCGAGGCCGGCACCGGTCAGCCCTTCTTGCGCCGGGCGCGCGGGTGCGCGGCGTCGTAGACCTTGGCGAGGTGCTGGAAATCGAGGTGGGTGTAGACCTGCGTCGACGAGATGCTGGCGTGCCCCAGCATCTCCTGTACCGCGCGCAGGTCCCCCGAGGACTGCAGCACGTGCGAGGCGAACGAATGGCGCAGCATGTGCGGGTGGACGTCGATCGCGAGCCCCGCGGCCGCGGCCCACAGCTTGATGCGGCGCTGCACGTCGCGTGGTCCCAGGCGCCGGCCCGCGCGGCCCACGAAAAGCGCGGTCTCGCCGGGGCGCGCCCAGGCCAGCCTCACGGGCGCCCAGGCCGCCAGCGCCCGCAATGCCGGGCCTCCCACGGGCACGATGCGTGTCTTCGAGCCCTTGCCCAGCACACGCACCTCGCCGGTGGCGGCGTCGACGTTGCCCAGGTCCAGGCCGGTGAGCTCCGAGACCCGCAGCCCGCAGGAATAGGCGAGCTCGAACAACGCGCGGTCGCGCAGCCCCGCGGGTGAATCGTCCTGCACCGAGACCAGGCGCACCGCCTCGTCCGGGGAAAGGGTCTCGGGCAGGTGCTTGGGCGCGCGCGGCGCCTTCACGCCGGTGCAGGGATTCGAGGCGCATTGGCCGGCGCGCACCAGCCAGTCGTAGAAGCCGCGCCAGGCCGACAGGATGCGGGCGAGTGATCGCGGCGACTGGCCGCGGCCGTGCAGCGTCGCGATGAAGCGGCGGATGTCGGTTGCCGCGAGGGATTCGGGCGCGCGTTGCGCGGCCAGGGCAAGCAGCAGCGCGCCATCGCGCGAGTAGGCGGACAGCGTGTTTCTGGCGAGCCGCCGCTCGTTGCGCAGGTGCGAGAGGTAGTGCTCGAGGGCGCTAGGCCGCTTGCTCACGTACCGGAGTCACGAAGCGCCACAGCGCGTGGGTCACGAGGGCGCCCACGCGCCCGAGGTACAGCGTGCCCATTTCGGGATAGAAACGCCTGGGGTCCTCGGAGGCGAGCGCAATCACGCCGAAAGTGACGCCGTCGCGCGCCATCGGGATCAGCGCGAAGGACTTGAGGTGCGCGGCCGCCTCGCCGAACCACGACTGGCTTTCGTAGACCGCGTGGTTGCCGGTGTACGGCGATGCCATCTTCTCGATGAATTCGCGCATCTCGCCGGCGACGTGGGCGAATTCCTTGGTGTCGGGGTTTTCCTCGGCCACGCGCCACAGGCGCACCGCGACGTGGGGAACCGCGAAGTGGTCGAGCAGATCCAGGTACAACGTATCGAGCGTGGCGTCGAGGCTCTGCGCCTCGATCAGCCGGCAGGCCAGCCGGTGGACCTTTTCGCCAACCGCGTCGTTTTCCTCGCCGAACTGGATCAGCTCGCGCAGCTTGTCCTCCATCAGCTTGGCCTTCTCGCGCACCGCGACCAGCTGGCGCTCGCCGATGGATACGGCGCGCCCGCCGTGCGGATGCGGCACCTGCAGGTTGACCAGGATGTCGGCATGGTTCTCGAAGAACCCGGGGTTCTGCCTGAGGAACTCGGCCACTTGTTCGGCTGTGAGCAACGTTTCTCCTAGAGGTCGATTTCGCCGCCGAAGACGCGCACGGCATCACCCGTCATCATAACGGCGCGACCCTCCCCGGGCCAGCGGATGGTGAGGTCGCCGCCGCTCGTGCTCACGCGCACCTCCTCGTCGAGCAACCCGAGGCGGATTCCGGCGACGACCGCCGCGCACGCGCCCGTACCGCAGGCAAGCGTTTCGCCCACGCCGCGCTCCCACACGCGCAGCCTGACATGCCCGCGCGAAACCACCTGCATGTAGCCCGCGTTCACGCGATCGGGAAACGCGGGGTGGCGTTCGAGCAGGGGTCCCTGCGTACGCACCTCGGCCCGGTCCACGTCGGGCACCACCTGGACCGCGTGTGGATTGCCCATCGAAAGCACGCTCACCCGCACCGGAAAACCCGCGACACGCAGCTCGTAGGTGGGCTGGATGCCTTCGGTGAGGAACGGCACCTCGCGCGGCGCGAATCGCGGCGCTCCCATGTCCACCGTGACCTGGCCCGATTCCAGAACGCTGGGGACAATCACACCGCGCGCGGTCTCCACGCGAATCTCGCGCTTGGTGGTCAGGCCCTCGTCGAGCACGAAACGCGCGAAGCAACGCGCCCCATTGCCACATTGCTCGACTTCGCCGCCGTCGGCGTTGAAGATGCGATAGCGGAAGTCGTTTTCCGGGGACGCGGCCGTTTCCACCAGCAGGAGCTGGTCGCATCCGATCCCGAGGTGGCGGTCGGCGATGGCGGCGACCTGCGGGCCGGTCAGCGCCACCCGCTGGCGCACGCCGTCGAGGACCACGAAGTCGTTGCCCTGCCCGTGCATCTTGGTGAAACGCAGCCGCGTTGGTGTGGTCATGGGCAAATTCTACGCGGCACGAAGTCACTTCTTCCGGTAGGGATCGGGTTCTCCCGGCGGGCGCGTCTTGAAGCGCTTGTGCGCCCAGAAGTACTGCTCGGGCATCTCGCGCACGCGCTCCTCGATGAAGGCGTTCATGTAGCGCACGTCGGCCTCGAGGTCGCCGCTGGGATAGTTCTCCCACGCCGGGTAAAGACGGCCGACGTAGCCGTCACCCACCTGGCAGGTCACCACCGGCACGACGCGCGCGCCGGTGAGCTTCACCAGCCGCGGCAGCGCGGTGATGGTGGCGGTGGGCACCCCGAAAAACGGCGAAAAAATCGCGTCGCGGATGCCGAAATCCATGTCCGGCAGGAAATAAAACGGCTTGCCGGTCCTGATCACCCGGATCACCGCGCGCAGCCCGTCCTGCCGGCTCACCAGGAACGGATTGCCGAAGCGCGTGCGCGCGGTGAGGAAGATGCGGTCGAGCACCGGGTTCTTCTGCTTGCTGTAGATGCTGGCGGTGCCGGGATAGGCGTCGGCGATCGCCACCCCCCCCATGTTGAGCCCGATGAAGTGCGGCGCCAGCACAATCACCGGGTGCCCGCCTTCGGCCGCCTTGCGCAGGTGCTCGAACCCCTCCAGGCGCACGAGGTCGTGCAGCTCCTGCTCCGAGCCCCACACCATGATCGAAAGCTCGAGCGCATTGCGCCCGAGCATCTTGAAGTGCTTGAGCCCGAGGTCGTGGCGCGCCTGCTCGCTCATCTGCGGGAATGCGAGGGCGAGGTTCACGCGTGTCACGTGGCCGCGACCGAACTGGTAGAGCAGCCAGCCGAGGCCCGCGCCGAGGGCGCCGATCCAGCGCATGGGCAGGAAGTGCGCGAGCCAAAGGACAAACACACCGACCTGGGAGCCGAGCGAACGCAGCAGTTGCATGGCGTCATTTTACCTAGGGAAG
>JBBREI010000078.1:0-16116 GCA_038203035.1 Burkholderiales bacterium | reverse complement strand
GTCTCTGACACCAGTTTCTATTACTTCATCATCAGCGCCACCACCAGCGCCACCGCGGCAATCGACAGCACCACAATCGCGGCGATCGCGATGAGGTTGGTGGCCGAGCTGGCCTCGTTGACCGGGATGCGTTCCGGGATGGGCACGGTGGGGGTGCGGCGCGGGGGAGGGGCGGTGCGGCGATCCTCGGCGGGCGGCGGCGCTTCGGGCGGCGGTGCGAGCTTGGGCGCGGGCTTCGGGGCCGGTTGCGCGGCCAGCGGGCTGGTGGCTTCGATCTTGCCCTTGTACGCGCGCATCTTCTGCGTCGCGCTGATGTAGTCGCGGAAATCCTCGGTCTGGTCGGTCATCGCCGCCAGGCGCAACGTGGCGTCGAACGAATCGAAGGTCTTCGCCAGTGGCACGGGCCGGCCTTCTTCGTCCTTCCTTTCGCCGTCGCGACCGGTGCCCATCGGCATCGTGGAGGTGTCGACGTGGCGTTCCGGGACCGGGATCGGCGCGCTGTTGCGCGGCATCGCGGGGGCCGACGTTGCCTTCAGCGCGGTGGCGGGGCGGGTGGAATCGATCTGCCGGCGGACTTCGCGCAGGTCGTCGCCGAATTCCTTCACGCTCTGGTAGCGGTCTTCCAGCAGCTTCGCCATCGCCTTGGCCACGATCAGATCCAGCATCGCGGGCACGTTGCGGTTGTGCTGCGACGGCGGCGGCGGGTTGGTGTTCACCGTCGCGTACATGATGGCGTTGACGTTGTCGCCGTCGAAGGGCGCCACGCCCGTCAGCGCTTCGTAAAGCACGACGCCGAGCGAGAAGATGTCCGAGCGCGCGTCGATGGTCTTGCCGATCACCTGTTCCGGCGACATGTAGCGCGGCGAACCGAGGATGAGGCCCGTCATGGTCTTCACCGCGGAATTGGGCAGGCGCGCGATGCCGAAGTCGGTGATCTTCGCGATCCCGCCCTTCATCACCATGATGTTCGAGGGCTTCACGTCGCGGTGCACGATGTCCTGCTGGTGCGCGAACCACAGGCCGTCGGCCACCTGCGCGGAGATGTCCACCACCTGGTCCGACGGCATCAGCGTGCCGGAGGCGATGATGTCCTTCAGCTCGGCGCCTTCCAGGAACTCCATCGCCATGTACGCCACCTGGTCGGTCTTGCCGACGTCGTAGATGGTGACGATGTTGGGGTGGTTCAGGCGTCCCGCGGCCTTGATCTCCTGCTGGAAGCGGGCCTCGTATTCCTCCAGCTCCTGGCGCGAGAGGTTGAGGTTGATGGTCTTGATCGCCACCGTGCGATCGATGATCGGGTCGACCGCCTTGTAGACGGTGCCCATGGCCCCTTGGCCGATCTCCGAGACGATCTTGTACCGACCGAGCGTTGAAATCATCGGTCAGTTCTTCTTGGGCACTGAAGCCGTCGGCGGGGCGGCGGCTTTGTCTTTCGCGGCCTTCTCCTTGGCGTCCTTGGCGGCCCTTTCGGCGAGCACCTTTTTCGCCTGCGCCTTGGCGGCCGCAAACGTCCTGGTCCAGGAAGGGTGGCCCGCTTCTGCCGGCGTCAGGTCGAAATCGGGGTTCACGTCGTAGATCTTCACAAACGCCGCGCGGCACATCGCGTAGCGATCCTTGAGGCATTGGCTGAAGGCGACGAACTTCATCGCGCGCACCTGGTCGGCCTTGTCCTTGAGGCCTTCCTTCAGCGCGCCTTCGAGGATGCGCAGCGACGAGTCGTAATCGCCGGAATCGTATTTCACCAGCCCGTCCTGCAGCATCTGTTCGGCCTTGGCCACCGGCAGCAGGCTGGTGCTGCGCCGGCCCTGCGCGGCTTCGCGCTCGGTCACGAGCTGCGTGCGCACGCTGCGGTACACGGGGCCCCAGATCGGGTGGCCGTCTTCTGCCGAGGTGAGCGCGAAATCGGGGTAGATCTCGAAGGCCCTGCGGAATTCGTCGCGGCAACCCGCTTCGCGCCCCAGGACGCAATGGATGAAGGCCAGCAGCTTGCGGGCGCGCGCCTGGTCCTGCTTGGCCAGCAGGCCGTGTTCCAGGGCGCCGACGAGGCTGCGCGAGGCGCTGTCGTATTCACCCGATTCGTAGAGCTTCACGCCGGTGGCGAGCTGTTCGCGGGCTCGGTCGCGCAGTATGTCTTCCGTGATCTGCGGGGCCGCGGGTGGGGGCGGTTTTTCCGCGGGGGCGCCGCCCAGCTTGGGCATCTCTGCACAACCCGCCGCGATCAGCAGCAGGACGATGGGAAGGGTGCGTGTGATTCGGTTCACTGGAAGCGGTGGCGCAGCTGGATCTCGTCGCGCGTCTTGAGATCGAGGCTTTCGATGTGCGCCGGGAAGGTGGTGTTGCGGATCTCGATCTTGTATTTGCCCGGATCGAGCTTGATGAATTTGCGCGGCGGCGATACACCCTGCGCCTTGCCGTTCACGTAGACCTCACCCCACGGCGTGATGTTCAGGAAAACGGTGGCCGGGATGATGCCCGGCTTCGTGGTGTCGCCCGTGGCGCTGCTCTTCGCATCCAGGGCCCTGGCGCCTTCGGCCTTCGCCGCGTCCGCGGCCCTGCGCGATGCATCCTTGTTTTCCGCCGTGGTGGGCGCCGGCGGCGGGATCTGCGAGGCGGGCGGCGAGGGGGCCAGCACCCTGGTGTCGGGCGCGGGCCTGGTTTCCGCCTTCGGCGGCTCTGCGGGCGCGCTGCCCGGTGCGGTGGCGGGTGTGCTGGCAGCGGCAGCCGGCTTCTGCGCTTCCACCGGTGGGGTTACGGGCGCGGCGGCCACCACGGCGGGTTTCACCTCGACCGGGGTGGGCACCGATGCCATTGCGCTTTCCGGGGCCGTGGGCGTAGCGCTTTTTTTGGTGGCGACCAGCACGCCCAACACCACCACAATCGCCGCCAGGCCTCCCGCCACCATCGTGAGTTTTTTCTTGTCCTGCACGAAGGAGGGGATGGTGAGCGTGACGGTGGACGTACCCGTCGCCGAAGCCGCGCCGGTGCGTGCGCGCGCGTTGGGGATGGTCGCGGAGGCGCGATCGCGAATGCCGTCCTTGGCTTTCTGCAACGCGCCTTCGTTGTGGCCCACCACGTAGATTTCGTGTTCGCGCACGTGTTTGTCGGTGCGCGATCCTTCGTACGTGAAAAGCTTGGCGTATTCGCTCGCCAGGTTGGAGACCACGTCGTAATACGAACGCGATACGACGATCTGCCCGGGGCGCGCGAAGCTCATGATGCGCTGGGCCACGTTGATGCCGTCGCCGATGATGTTCGGGTGCCCGTTGATGTCCTTCACCAGCTTCACCGGGCCCAGGTTGATGCCCATGCGCACGGCGTCATCGCCGGATGCTTCCACCATCGTGGCGGTCATCGCCTCGCGCATCATCGCTTCGCGCAGGCTGAGCGTGACGAAAAGCGCGTCTTCCGGATCGCCGAGGAAACTGATGGCCACGCCGTCACCCGTATCCAGGATGATGCGGTCGTTGACCGGGATGTCCTTGATCGATTCGGAGAGGTTGTTGGTAAGGCTGGCCTTGAGCCTGATCTGCTCCGTGACGGGCTTCTTGGAGTAGCCCACCAGGTCGATGAACACGACGCTGCAGATGAAGGTTCGGTTAGCCGTGTCGAGCATGTGCGACCTGGATAAGCGGCGGAGAGCCGGCCTCGCTATTTAGTTGTGGTAATGCAAGCACTTAACGTGCAATTTTCGGGCAATTCCTAGTTTAACCGATTGCCGCTGGAAAAGCCTGTGAGATCCATCACAGCATCAGCGTTTTTCCACTGCAGGCCGCGCCCGCCGGGCCGAGCAGCCACAAGAAGGCGCGCGCCGCCTGCGTTGTGGAGGGCAGGGTGGAAGGATCTTCCCCCGGGTGGCTGCGCGCGCGCTGCGGGCTGGCGATGGGGCCGGGCACGATCACGTTGATGCGCGGTTTGCCCGCCTGCTCCAGCTCGTCGGCCCAGATCGTTGCCAGCGTCGAGAGCCCCGCTTTCGAAACGGCAAAGCCGCCCCAGTACGCGGCGGGCGCGGCGCCGTGGGTCTCGCCGGTAAAGACGACCGACGGATCGGGTGATTGATTCAGGAGCGGAAGGCACGCGCGTGTGATCGCAAATGGGGCGGCGAGGTTCACCCGCCACAACTGCGTCCACTGCTCGAGGGTCTGGTTGGCGAGCGGGCCCAGCGGGACAAAATGGACCGCGCAGTGGGCGATGCCGTCCAGTTGCCCGAGCTCCTTGCGGATCAGCTGCGCCAGGGATTCGAATTCGGCGCTGCCGGCCGCGGCAAGGTCGAGCGGGATGAGGGCAGGCTCCGATCCCCCGGCACTGGTGATCGCGTCGTAGGTCGCTTCGAGTTTGTCCTGCTTGCGGCCCAGCAGCGCCACCGTGGCGCCGTGGCTTGCACATTCCAGCGCCACCGCACGGCCCAGGCCCTGCCCGGCGCCGGTCACCAGTATGACCCGGTCCTTCAGCAGGTCTCTTGCGGGGGTGTAGTTTTTTGGGATCATTTTCTTCAACCCTTCAATCGGGGACGCACCCTACTTTTCGATAAACGGGGACGCACCCTACTTTTGCGATAAATGGGGACGCACCCTACTTTCCCCAAAAGTAGGGTGCGTCCCCATTTATCCGTCCCCATTCATCGCTACTTCCCCCAAAAGTAGGGTGCGTCCCCATTTATCGAAAAGTAGGGTGCGTCCCCGGTTTGCGGGTCCAGGTGGCGATGACGGAGTTGGCGGCCTGCTGTCCGCTCTGAACGGCGCTCTCGAGCGTTGCAGGATACCGGCTCCGAGTGTAGTCGCCGGCGAGAAAAAATCCCGGGGCTGCGGTGGTGTTCGGCGGACGGAAGGCGCCGGGAGTACACGCGAACGTGGCGCGCTTTTCCACAATCGCCTTGGTCCAGAGCGGCGTGGCACGGGGTCCCAGGGCCTCGCAAAGCTCGCGATGGACGAGGGTGCCGAGGACGTCGTTGTCCAGGTCGAGGTGCGGCCCGCTGGCCGAAATCACCGCCGCCACCAGCCCGCGCACGCCCGAAAGTACTTCGCGATCGAAGAGCCACTGCACGTGGCCGCCGGTCAGGCCGAGCATCGGGAAGGGCATCTGCACCGGCGATTCGTACTGCAGGTAAACGGTGGCGATGGGTTCGTGCGCCATCGATTCCAGTCCCCCGCGCAGGTTATCCAGGCCCTCGATGCCGTCGATCAGGGAAGGCACCTGGAATGGCGCCGTTGCACACACGACGGCATCGAAGCTGCGTGTCCTATTGGCGGCGAAGGAAAGCTGCCACTTGCCGGCCTCGTGCCGCGTTTCGAGTACGCGGGTGCCGAGCAATATTTCGCAGCCCCGCTCCCCGAGCCAGGCGAGCGCCGAATCGGGCAGCAGCGCCGAAAGATCCACCGCGGGCACCACCAGGTCCGAATCGTCGCGGCGCCGGAAGAGCGCGTCTCGCAACACGTTCGAGAACGTCAACGCATCGGCTTGCGACGTGGGGGTGTTGAGCGCCGCCACACACAGCGGGCCCCAGAGGAGGGCGTTGAGCCTGGGCGTCTGCCCGGTGTCAAGGAGCAACTGGTCGACGGTGAAACGGGTGTCAGAGACGACTTTTCCATTGCGGCTATCGCCGGGGGCAGCAAAAGTCGTCTCTGACACCAGTTTCATCCCGAGCCGCGCAGCGGCCCAGCGGTCTTTCCAGGACAGGCCTTCCGCGCGCATGAGGCCCACGGCGACGTTGAAGGGGGCGGGCAGGCGCGCGGCGCGGAAGTCGAGATGGCCCGGATTAACCATCGTGAGCGGGAAGCGGCGCACGGCATTGGCCGGCACGCCGACCTTGCGCATCAGCGCGAGGGTGTCGCGATACGCGCCCAGCAGCAGGTGTTGCCCGTTGTCGAGCAGCGCATTGCGATACTCCACGCGCCGCGCGCGTCCGCCGGCCACGCGGTTCGATTCAAAAATCGTCACGGCGCAGCCCGCATCCACCAGGGCCACGGCGGCGGCGATGCCCGCGTATCCGGCCCCCACGACGGCGACTTGCCGGGCGATCAATCGAACACCCACGTCTTCCACGCGATCCAGAGCTTGCGAAGCGGGGTGAGGGTCACGCGCTGTTCCAGCACCTGGAAGTGATCGCGGCGGATTTCCTCGAGCAGCGTGCCGTAGATCGCGGCCATGATGAGGCCGGCGCGCTGGTTGCGGCGGTCTTCCGGCGCCAGCTTCGAAAATGCCACGCCGTAGTAGGCGCGCGCGCGGTCGCCCTGGAACTCCATCATCTTCACGAAGGATTCGCCGCCGCGACGCGCCAGGATGTCTTCCACCGTGAGGCCGAAGCGGGCGAGATCGTCGGCGGGCAGGTACACGCGGTCGCGCCGTGCATCTTCTCCGACGTCGCGAATGATGTTGGTGAGCTGGAATGCGATGCCCAGGTTCTCCGCGTATTCCAGCGTGGACGGGTTGGAGAAACCGAATATCGATGCCGAGAGCTGGCCAACCACGCCCGCGACGCGGTGGCAGTAGAGCTTGAGCGCCTCGAAATCCCCGTAGCGGTGCTGGACCAGGTCCATCTCCATGCCGTCGATGATTTCGTTCATGCGGTGCGCGTCCAGGCCATAGGTCGCGGTGAAGGGCGCAAGCGCCCGCGTGACCGGGTGCTGTGGATGGCCGGCGAAGAGGTTCGCCACTTCCGTGCGCCACCACGCAAGCTTGGTGCGCGCCACACCCACGTCCTTGACCTCGTCGGCGATGTCGTCGACCTCTCGGCAATAGGCATACAGCGCGGTGATGGCGCGGCGTCGTTCCGGCGGCAGGAAGAGGAAGCTGTAGTAGAAGCTCGAGCCGCTTTTCGCGGCCTTCTGCTGGCAATATTCGTCGGGTGTCATTGGGGGAAAACCGGTGTCAGAGACGACTTTTCGCGGGTGCGAGGATCGCCTCCGACACCAGTTTCAACGCGATCCTGGTCCAGTCGCCCACGCCCAGCACCGGCCGATTCCGGAACACGTCGCCCGCGACGGCATCGATTTTATCGGCAATGGCCAGGCCGCCCTGAACGGTCGCCCGGATTTCCAGGCCGACGCGGCCCGGCAACGCGCGGCCAAGGGGTGCGCCGGCGTTCAGCATGTCGCGTGCGCGCGAACATTCGAATGCCATCAGCGCGCGCCATCGATCGTTGGCCTTTCCCGACGCGATCTGTGCCTCGTCGACATCGAAGCGGGCCAGGTCTTCCTGCGGGATGTAGACGCGCCCCTTTTGCCAATCCACCGCCACGTCCTGCCAGAAATTGATGAGCTGCAGCGCGGAGCAGATGTTGTCCGACTGCTCAACCGAAAATCGGGGACGCACCCTACTTTTCTGCGGAGCAGAGAAGTAGGGTGCGTCCCCGGTTTCCCGCTCCGCGGAAAAGTAGGGTGCGTCCCCGTTTTTCGCGTCCCCGTTTTTCGCGTCCCCGGTTCCAACCTCGAAGAGGTGCAGCAGCAGGCGCCCCACCGGGTTGGCCGAGCGGCGCGAGTAATCCATCAGCTCCGCAAACGTCGCATAACGTTTCTTGACCACGTCCTGAGAGAAGGCGTCGATCAGGGCGCGCAGCAGGGGGACGGGCAGGGCGTATTCGCGGATCGCCCAGGCGATGCGGGCAAAGGGGGCTTCGTGCGGGGTGGCGCCGGCCTCGATCTCGTCCAGGGCGCGGGTGTAGCGCGCGAGCCCGGCCAGCCGGTCGGCATCGGACGCCTCCCCCTCGTCGGCGATGTCGTCGGCGCCCCGCGCGAAGGCATAGATCGCCTCCACGGGCGGGCGCAGCCGGGCGGGCAGCAGCCAGGATGCGACGGGGAAATTCTCGTAGTGGTCGACCGGCAAGGGGATTATTCAAGCACTTGAATTTTCTGGATTATATCGGTGCCCCGGCGCCCGGAGGGCTAAATCTGGGGGCGGTCTTTTACGGTATAATTCGCCGACCGCGAGAGTGGCGGAATTGGTAGACGCACTGGATTTAGGTTCCAGCGCCGAAAGGCGTGTGGGTTCGAGTCCCTCCTTTCGCACCAGGTCGCAGTCCCCGGGTCCGCCCGGTCCGCCACCCTCGCGCCGGTCCTGAGGGATATCCAACAAGGAAAATTAGATGCAGCAAGCCGTCCAGAACACCCCCAGCCCGCTGGAACGCAACCTCACGGTGTCGGTGCCGATCGCGAAGATCGAAGCCGAGATCGCGACGCGGCTGAAGAAGCTCGCGCGCACGGTGAAGATGCAGGGCTTCCGCCCCGGCAAGGTGCCGATGAAGATGGTGGAACGCCAGTACGGCTTCCAGGTCCGCCAGGAAGTGCTCAGCGATTCCGTGCAGCAGTCCTTTGCCGACGCGGTCAAGGGCCAGAACTACCGTGTGGCCGGTTACCCGCGCTTCCAGCCGGTGCAGGCCGCGCAGGACGCGCCCAACGTCGAATACACCGCCACCTTCGAGGTTTATCCCGAAGTGCAGATCGCGGATGTCGGCGCCAGCATCGTGAGCCGTCCTTCCACCCGCGTCTGCGATGCCAACGTGGAAGCCACGCTCAAGACGCTTCGCAAGCAGCGGGCCAAATACAACCGCGTCCAACGCGCCGCAAAAACCGACGACCTCGTCAACATCGATTTCGAAGGCCTCATCGCCGGTGAGCCCTTCGAGGGCAACAAGGCGTCCAACTTCACCTTCGTGGTGGGCGAAAACCGCATGCTTCCGGATTTCGAGAGCGCGGTCGCCGGCATGAAGGAAGGCGAAACCAAAACCTTCCCGTTGACCTTCCCGCAGGATTACGCCGAAGCCGTGAAGGGCAAAACCGCCGATTTCACCGTGACGGTCAACCAGGTCGCCGAAGCGGAACTGCCCGCCCTCGATGCGGATCTCGCCAAATCGCTGGGCGTGGCCAATGGCGACGTGGACCAGCTCAAGCGCGAAGTCCGTGAAAACATCGAAAAAGAAGTCGCCAAGCGCATCAAGCAGGCCACCAAGGAACAGGTCATGGAAGGCCTGTACCAGAGCGCCACCTTCGAGGTGCCGCGCGCCCTGCTGGACAACGAGGTCGGCCGCATGCAGGAACAAGCGGTTGCCGACCTCAAGCAGCGCGGCATGACCACGCAGAACCTCACGCTGCCGCCGGATCTCTTTGTCGACCGCGCCACGCGCCGCCTCAAGCTGTCGATCCTGGTGACGGAACTCGTCAAGCGCAACAGCCTCCAGGCCAAGCCCGACCAGACTCGCAAGATCATCGAAGAACACGCCGAAAGCTTCGAACAGCCCGACCAACTGGTCCGTTGGTACTACGCGGACCCGGCCCGATTGGCTGAAGTCGAGGCGCTCGTGATGGAGGACAACGTCGTAGAATGGGCCATGGGAAAGATGAAGGTGGAGGACAAGCCCACGGACTTCGACGAACTCATGGGTACCAAAAAGGCCTGACATGTTCATCAAGACTCAAATGAACCAGCACCGCGAATTCTACGAAGAGGCGCAGGGCCTGGGGCTCGTCCCCATGGTCATCGAGCAGTCGGGGCGGGGAGAACGCGCCTACGACATCTACTCGCGCCTGCTCAAGGAACGGGTGATTTTTCTCGTCGGTCCGATCCACGACGGCATGGCCAACCTGATCGTGGCCCAGCTGCTCTTCCTGGAAAGCGATAACCCCGACAAGGACATCCATCTGTATATCAACTCGCCCGGCGGCAGCGTCTCGGCCGGCATGGCGATCTACGACACGATGGAATTCATCAAGCCCGACGTCTCCACGCTGTGCACGGGCCTGGCTGCCTCCATGGGCGCCTTCCTGCTGTGCGCCGGGGCCAAGGGCAAGCGTTTCTGCCTGCCCAACTCGCGCGTGATGATCCACCAGCCCTCGGGCGGGTTCTCCGGCCAGGCCTCGGACATCGAGATCCACGCCAAGGAAGTGCTGTACCTCAAGCGCAAGTTGAACGAGATGATGGCCGCCAAGACCGGCCAGCCGATCGATGTGATCGAGCGCGACACGGACCGTGATAACTTCATGAGCGCCGAAGACGCGGTAAAGTACGGATTGATCGATCGTGTTTTGAAGAGTCGCACCGAATCATCGGTGGCATAAGCAAGGGACCATGACGGACAAAGTCGGCGGCGAAAAGCTTCTCTACTGCTCCTTCTGCGGCAAGAGCCAGCACGAAGTCCGCAAACTCATCGCCG
Organism: Burkholderiales bacterium; assembly: GCA_038203035.1. GTDB lineage: Bacteria > Pseudomonadota > Gammaproteobacteria > Burkholderiales > Usitatibacteraceae > Usitatibacter. Next base: position 5,975 of record JBBREI010000078.1, on the reverse strand, counting down.
GGCCGTCGGTCTTCATCTGCGATGAATGCATCGACCTCTGCAACGACATCATTCGTGAAGAGGCCACGACCGACACCGGCACCAAGACCGCCAAGAGCGATCTGCCGAGCCCGCACGAAATCTGCGAGATCCTGGATCAATACGTCATCGGCCAGGTGCAGGCCAAGAAGATCCTCGCGGTTGCGGTGTACAACCACTACAAGCGGCTGAAAAGCGGCAGCAAGCAGGATGAAGTAGAGCTCGCCAAGTCCAACATCCTGCTGATCGGGCCCACCGTCTCCGGCAAGACGCTGCTTGCGCAGACGCTTGCTCGCCTGCTCAACGTGCCCTTCGTGATCGCCGATGCCACCACGCTGACGGAAGCCGGTTACGTCGGCGAAGACGTCGAAAACATCATCCAGAAGTTGCTGCAAAAGTGCGACTACGACGTCGAAAAGGCGCAGCGCGGTATCGTCTACATCGACGAAATCGACAAGATCTCGCGCAAGAGCGACAACCCGTCCATCACGCGGGATGTTTCCGGCGAAGGCGTGCAGCAGGCCCTGCTCAAGCTGATCGAAGGCACCATCGCCTCGGTCCCGCCGCAGGGTGGCCGCAAGCACCCGAACCAGGAATTCGTCCAGGTCGACACCACCAACATCCTCTTCATCTGCGGTGGCGCCTTCGGCGGGCTGGAAAAAGTGATCCAGAACCGCTCGGACCGCTCGGGCATGGGCTTCGGCGCCGCGGTGCGTTCGATGAGCGATCGCCAGGTCCTCAACGAACTGCTGCACGAAGCGGAACCCGAAGACCTCATCAAATACGGCCTGATCCCGGAATTTGTTGGCCGCCTCCCGGTGGTTGCGGTGCTGGACGAGCTGGATACCACCGCGCTCATGACGATCCTGGTCGAACCCAAGAACGCCCTGGTGAAGCAATACCAGAAGCTGCTCGCCATGGAAGGCGTGGAGCTGGAATTCCGCGAACACGCCCTGCAGGCCATCGCCAAGCGCGCGCTCGAAAGGCGCACCGGCGCCCGCGGCCTGCGCTCGATCATCGAGGCGGCATTGCTGGACATCATGTTCGACCTGCCATCGCTCACCAACGTCCAGAAGGTCGTGGTCGACGAAGGCGCCATCACCGGCGACGCCAAGCCTTTGCTCATCTACTCCGACCAGCCGAAGGTCGCGAGTGGCCAGCAATAAGCTCCCGGCCCCCCTCCGTACCCCCAGCGGGGGCTTGGTTTGTGCCTCCGCCGCCGCCACGTATCACCCCAGATAACCCCAGGAACGCCCATGACCGCCTCCTTCTCCGCCGATTCCCGCGTCCTCCCGCTGCTTCCGCTGCGGGATGTCGTGGTTTTCCCCCACATGGTGATCCCGCTCTTCGTGGGGCGGCCCAAGTCGATCAAGGCGCTCGAAGCCGCCATGGAAGAGGGCAAAAACGTGGTCCTGGTGGCCCAGAAGTCCGCGGCCAAGGATGAGCCGAACCCGGAAGACCTCTTCGACGTCGGCACGGTCTCCACCATCCTGCAGATGCTCAAGCTGCCCGACGGCACGGTCAAGGTGCTGGTCGAAGGCGTGCAGCGCGCACGTATCGGACGCGTGTTGACCGAAAAGCCCAATTTCGAGGCGGAGATCGAACTCATCCCCGCGGAAGAGCCCGACTCCACGGAGGTAGAGGCCATGCGGCGCACGCTGCTGGCGCAGTTCGACCAGTACGTGAAGCTCAACAAGAAGATCCCGCCCGAGGTGTTGACCTCGCTTTCGGGCATCGACGGCGCCGGGCGCCTGTCGGACACCATCGCCGCGCACCTTCCGCTCAAGCTCGAGCAGAAGGAACAGATCCTGGAGATGTTCCACGTCGGCCGCCGCCTGGAACAGCTGCTGCAGCTGCTCGAGACCGAAATCGACATCATGCAGGTGGAAAAGCGCATCCGCGGCCGCGTCAAGCGCCAGATGGAAAAGTCGCAGCGCGAGTACTACCTCAACGAACAGGTGAAGGCGATCCAGAAGGAGCTCGGCGATTCCGAAGAGGGCGCCGACCTCGACGAGCTGGAAAAGAAGATCAAGGCGGCGCACATGCCCAAGGAGGCGCGCGTCAAGGCCGAGGGCGAACTCAAGAAGCTCAAGCTCATGTCGCCCATGTCCGCGGAAGCCACCGTCGTGCGCAACTACATCGACACCATCGTCGGCCTGCCGTGGAAGAAGAAATCCAAGGTCTCCACGGATCTCAAGAACTCGGAAAAGATCCTGGATGCGGATCACTACGGCCTTGAGAAAATCAAGGAACGCATCGTCGAATACCTGGCCGTGCAGCAGCGCGTCGAGAAGCTCAAGGCGCCCATCCTCTGCCTGGTGGGCCCGCCCGGCGTCGGCAAGACCTCGCTTGGCCAGTCCATCGCCCGCGCGACCAACCGCAAGTTCGTGCGCATGTCGCTTGGCGGCGTGCGTGACGAGGCGGAAATCCGTGGCCATCGCCGCACCTACATCGGCTCGATGCCCGGCAAGATCCTCCAGAACATGACCAAGGTGGGGGTTCGCAACCCGCTTTTCCTGCTCGACGAAGTCGACAAGATGGGCGCGGATTTCCGCGGCGATCCGTCGTCGGCCCTGCTCGAGGTCCTCGATCCGGAACAGAACCACACCTTCGTCGACCACTACGTGGAGGTGGAATACGACCTCTCGGACGTGATGTTCGTGGCCACCGCCAACACGCTCAACATCCCGGCCCCGCTGCTCGACCGGATGGAAGTCATTCGCCTGTCGGGTTACACGGAGGACGAAAAAGTCCACATCGCCAAGCAATATCTGCTGACCAAGCAGTTCAAGTCCAACGGCATCAAGGATGGCGAGCTGACGGTCACCGATGGCGCGCTGCGCGACATCACGCGTTTCTACACGAGGGAGGCGGGTGTGCGCAGCCTGGACCGCGAGCTCGCCAAGATCTCGCGCAAGGTGATCAAGTCGATCCTCACCAAGAAAAAGGACAGCGCACACGTCACCGTCAACTCCAAGAACCTCGATAAATACCTGGGCGTGCGCAAGTACACCTACGGCATCGCGGAAAAGGAAAACCAGGTCGGCCAGGTTACCGGCCTCGCGTGGACGGAAGTGGGCGGCGAGCTGCTGACGATCGAAGCCGTGAAGCTGCCCGGCAAGGGCAACACCGTCACCACCGGCAAGCTGGGCGAGGTGATGAACGAATCGATCAAGGCCGCCATCTCGGTCGTGCGCGCGCGCGCCAAGCGCCTGGGTGTGGCGGAAGACTTCTGGCAGACACTCGACCTCCACGTGCATTTGCCCGAAGGCGCCACGCCGAAGGATGGCCCCTCGGCCGGCATCGGCATCGCCACCGCGCTCACCTCGGTGCTCACCGGCATCCCGGTGCGCTGCGACGTGGCGATGACGGGCGAAATCACGCTGCGCGGCGAAGTCCTGCCGATCGGCGGGCTGAAGGAAAAGCTGCTGGCGGCCCACCGGGGCGGCATCAAGATCGTGCTGATCCCGCAGGAAAACGTGAAGGACCTGCAGGAAATCCCCGACGAGGTGAAAAGCGCCATCGAGATCGTGCCGGTCCGCTGGTTCGACGACGTGCTGGAACGCGCGCTGGAACGCTTGCCCCAACCCCTGCCGGATTCCCCCGTGACCCCGCCGCTCGCGGCCCCGGAGGTTCGCCCGGTCGTCACCAAGCACTAGCCGGGAAGAGGGGGGGGAAACTGGTGTCAGAGACGACTTTAGCGCACGGCGCAAGTGCGCCGAAAGCGAAAGTCGTCTCTGACACCAGTTTCCCCCGCGTCGCGGGAATGACAAAGTGCCCCGACTTCCGCTAAAATGGCAGACTTTCCCGGGTGCTTAGCTCAGCTGGTAGAGCGTCGCCCTTACAAGGCGAATGTCGGCGGTTCGATCCCGTCAGCACCCACCAATATCGGGAAGCCCGTTTTCGGCAATCTGGAGTGGTAGTTCAGTTGGTTAGAATACCGGCCTGTCACGCCGGGGGTCGCGGGTTCGAGTCCCGTCCACTCCGCCAGCTTCACCAGGGCGAACCCAAGCGGTTCGCCCTTTTCACATCCAAGGCAAGCAAATGCTCGAAGCCATTCGCAATCTCACCGCAAACCGGTTCATCCGCTGGACCTTCATCGTGTTCCTGGTGGTGCCGTTCGGGCTATTCGGCATCGATGCCTACCTGAGCAACGTGGGCGCGGGCGAGGCGATGGCGAACGTCGGCAACGCCCGCGTCACCCAATACGAATACGACCAGGCGTTGCGCCGCCAGGCCGACATCTACCGCCAGCAGTTTCGCGGCAACTTCGATGCGTCCCTGATGGACAACGTGGAGGTCAAGCGCGCGGTGCTGGACCAGCTGGTGGCAGAAAAGCTGGTCGGCATCGGCGCCGATCGCGCGGGCGTGCGGGTGCCGGATAAAGCGCTGGCGGAACGCATCGCCGCCGAGCCCTTTTTCCAGGAGGACGGCAAGTTCTCCCCCAAGCGCTACGAAGACATCGCCCGCAGCCAGGGCCTCACGCCGCCGGGCCTGGACGAGCGCCTGCGCCAGGACTATCGCCAGCAGCAGTTCCGCGGCTCGATCACCGACACCGCCTTCGTGCCCAACACGACGCTGGATAACTTCATCCGCCTCGCCGAACAGACGCGCGAGGTGAGCGTGGTCAACTTCACGCCCGACGCGTACATGACCAAGGTGGCGGTCAAGCCGGAACAGGTGAAGGCCTATTACGACTCGCACACCGCGGAATTCACGACGCCGGAACGCGCGCGGGTCGAATACGTGGAGCTGTCGGGCGACACACTCGCCGCGAAGGCCGAAGTGCCCGCCGAAGAGGTCAAGCGCACCTACGATGACGGAATGGCCCGCAACCAGTGGGGCAAGGCGGAAGAGCGGCGCGCCAGCCACGTGCTGGTCGCCGTGGCGCCGGATGCGAAGGAGGCCGATCGCAAGGCGGCGCAGGCGAAAGCCGAGGCGATCGCCGATCGCGTGCGCAAGGCGCCAAAGAGTTTTGCCGACGTGGCGAAGAAGGAATCGCAGGATCCGGGCTCGGCCACGCAGGGCGGCGACCTCGGTTTCTTCGCGCGCGGCGCGATGGTCAAGGCGTTCGAAGACGCGGCCTACGCTGCAAAAAAGGGCGACATCGTGGGGCCGGTCGCAAGCGACTTCGGCTTCCACGTGATCCTGGTCACCGACATCAAGGCGGCGCAGGTGCGATCCCTCGCCGACGCCACACCAGAAATCGAGGCGATGCTCAAGAAGCAGGTCGCCTCGCGGCGCTTCGCGGAATCGGCCGAGGCGTTTGCCAACGCCGTGTACGAACAGTCAGGCAGCCTCAAGCCTGCCGCCGACGCGCTCAAGCTGCCGATCCAGCAGTCGCAGTGGATCACGAAGGGCATCCCGTCCCCGCTGCCGGCGCTCGGGAACCCGAAGCTGATCGCGGAGATCTTTTCCGACGACGCGATCAAGGCAAAACGCAACACCCCCGCGGTTGAGGTCGGCACCAACATGCTGGTGGCCGCGCGTGTGGTGGAACACAAACCCGCGGAGCTGCGCCCGCTTGAGACGGTGAAGGTCGATATTGAAAGGCGCCTGATCCGCGATGAAGCCCTCAAGCTCGCCAGGGCCGACGGCGAGGCGAAGCTCAAGCTGGTGCAGGAAGGCAAGGATGCCGGCGTCAAGTGGCCCGCCGCCCTGGCCGTGAATCGCCAGAAGCCCGCCGGCCTGCCCGCGCAGGTCGTGGATCGCGCCTTCCGTGCCGATGGCAAGAAGCTGCCGGCCTACGTGGGTGTGGAAAGCCCGCTGGGTTATTCGCTGGTGCAGGTCACCAAGGTGATCACGCCGGAAAAAATCGACGATACGCAGCGCGCCTCGCTCAGCACCCAATTGCGCAACGCGGTGGCGGCACAGGAGCTGGATTCCACCCTCGGCGCGATCCGCGAACGCGTCGGCGTCACGGTGCGCAAGGGCGGGCTGGATCGCAAGGAAGGCGA
>JBBREI010000077.1:0-16441 GCA_038203035.1 Burkholderiales bacterium | reverse complement strand
TCACCCGCCACGCGAACTGGCAGGAAGCGTGGCGCAGCCCCGAGCCGAAGCGCGACTACGACGTGGTGATCGTCGGCGGCGGCGGCCACGGCCTCGCCACGGCCTACTACCTCGCGAAGGAACACGGCATCACCAACGTGGCGGTGCTGGAGAAGGGTTGGATCGGCGGCGGCAACACGGGTCGCAACACCACCATCGTGCGGTCGAACTACCTGTGGGACGAGGCTACCGCCCTGTACGAGAAGTCGATGAAGCTCTGGGAGGGCCTGTCGCAGGACCTCAACTACAACGTGATGTTCAGCCAGCGCGGCGTGCTGAACCTGGGCCACACGCTGCAGGATATGCGCGACATCGAGCGGCGGGTGAACGCCAACCGGCTGAACGGCGTCGACGGCGTGGTCCTGAACGCGCGCCAGGTGAAGGAGATGGTGCCGCTCATCAACGACTCGCCGAGCGCCCGCTACCCGATCCTGGGCGCCTCGCTGCAGCCGCGTGGGGGCGTCGCGCGGCACGACGCGGTGGCCTGGGGCTTCGCGCGCGGGGCCGATGCACGCGGGGTCGACATCATCCAGAACTGCGAGGTCCAGGGCTTCCGGCGCGAGGGCGGCGCCGTGGTCGGCGTCGAGACCACGCGCGGGTTCATCGGCGCGAAAAAGGTAGGCGTCGTGGCCGCGGGGCACTCGAGCGTGCTCGCCCAGATGGCGGGGCTGCGCTTTCCGATCGAGAGCCATCCGCTCCAGGCGCTGGTCTCGGAGCCGATCAAGCCGGTGCTCGACACCGTGGTGATGTCCAACGCGGTGCACGGCTACATCAGCCAGTCCGACAAGGGAGACCTCGTGATCGGCGCGGGCATCGATTCGTACGTGGGCTACGGCCAGCGCGGAAGCTTCTCGATCATCGAGCACACGCTCGCCGCGATCCTCGAGCTTTTCCCCACCTTCAGCCGCGTGCGCATGAACCGGCAATGGGGCGGCATCGTGGATGTCTGCCCCGACGCGTGCCCGATCGTCGGCCTCACGCCCGTGAAGCACCTCTATTTCAACTGCGGCTGGGGCACCGGCGGGTTCAAGGCCACGCCCGGCTCCGGATTTGCCTTCGCGCACACCATCGCGCAGGACCGCCCGCACGAATTGAACGCCGCCTTTTCGCTCGAACGCTTCAACACCGGCCACCTCATCGACGAACACGGCGCCGCTGCCGTGGCCCACTGATGCTGATCATCACCTGCCCCTGGTGCGGCCCGCGCGACCAGACCGAATTCGCCTACGGCGGCGAGGCCCACATCGTGCGCCCCAAGGATCCCGACGCGCTCACCGACGCCGAGTGGGGCGACTATCTCTTCATGCGCAGGAATCCGCGTGGGCGCCACCTCGAGCAGTGGGGGCACGCGTTCGGCTGCCGCCGCTGGTTCAACGTCGAGCGCGACACCGTGACCTACGTGATCAAGGGCTCGTACCTGCCCGGCGAAAGCCCACCAGAGATCCCCCTCTCCTCTGGGAGCGCGCCGGGAATGGAGATCTCCCTCTCCCCTGGGAGAGGGCCGGGGAGAGGGCCGGGGAGAGGGTCAACATGAGCCAATCCCATCGTCTTCCCCAGGGCGGGCGCATCGACCGCTCGCGCACCCTGCGATTCACGTTCAATGGCAGGTCGCACGAGGGGCATCCGGGCGATACGCTCGCCTCGGCCCTGCTCGCCAACGGTGTCACGCTTGTCGCGCGCAGCTGGAAGTACCACCGCCCGCGCGGCATCGTCGCCGGCGGCGTGGAAGAGCCCAACGCCATCGTCCAGCTGGAGACCGGCGCTCGCACCATCCCCAACGCGCGCGCGACGGAGGTGGAGCTCTACGACGGGCTGGTGGCCACGAGCGTGAACTGCTGGCCGGGCCCGGGGCTCGACCTGATGGCGGTGACGGGCCTCTTCTCGCGCATCATGCCCGCGGGCTTCTACTACAAGACCTTCATGTGGCCGAAAGCCCTGTGGATGAGATACGAGCACTACATCCGCAAGGCCTCGGGCCTGGGCCGTGCCCCCGAAACGAACGACCCGGACCGCTACGAGAAGCGCAATGCCTGGTGCGACGTGCTGGTGGCGGGCGGCGGCCGCGCGGGGCTGCAGGCCGCGCTGGAAGCGGGCCGCGCGGGCAGGCGCGTGATCCTGGCCGACGAGCAGGCCGAGCTGGGTGGCGCGCTGCTGGGCGATGCGCACCGCGTGCTCGATGGCGCGTCCGCCGCGCAATGGCTGCAGAAGGCGTTCGCCGAGCTCGCGGCGATGCCGAACGTGCAGCTGCTGCCGCGCAGCACCGTCTTCGGCTATCACGACTACAACTTCCTCACCATCGCGCAGCGCCTCACCGATCACCTGCCCCTCGCGCAGCGCGCAGCGGTGCGCGAACGGGTGTGGCGCGTGCGGGCGCGGGAAGTGGTGCTGGCAACGGGGGCCATCGAGCGCCCGCTGGTGTTCGCCGACAACGATCGCCCGGGCGTGATGCTGGCCTCGGCCGCCTCGCGCTACACCTCGCGCTACGGCGTGCGGCTGGGAACCCGCGCCGTGGTCTTCACCAACAACAACAGCGCCTACCGCGCCGCGCTCGACCTTCAGCGCTCCGGCATCACCGTGACTGTCGTGGATTCGCGCCCGGCATCGAGTGCCGCCGATGGGGTGAAGGCCGCGGGCATCGAGGTCCTCTTCGGGGCCATGGTGACGCAGGCGCTGGGCCGCCGGCGCGTCACCGGGGTGCGAGTGCTGAAGGACGGCGCGCAACGCACGCTCGATTGCGACCTGCTCGCGCTCTCCGGCGGCTGGAGCCCGGCCGTGCACCTGCATGCGCATTCGGGCGGGCGACCGGTGTTCGACGAGGCGAAGGCGTGTTTCGTCCCGGGCAAGGCCGCGCAGGCGCAGCGCTCGGTGGGTGCCTGCAATGGCGACTTCAGCCGCGGTGAGGAGGCGGTGCAGCCGCTCTGGCTCGTCCCCGGGCCGGCCGGTGCGAAGCAGTTCGTCGACCTGCAGAGCGACGTCACCGCCGCGGATATCGCGCTCGCCGCGCGCGAAGGCTACCGGTCGATCGAACACGTGAAGCGCTATACCGCGCTCGGCTTCGGCACCGACCAGGGCAAGCTCGGCAACATCAACGGCATGGCGATCCTGGCGAAGGAGCTTGGACAGTCGATCGCCGCCACCGGCACCACGACCTTTCGTCCCAACTACACGCCGGTCACCTTCGGCGCGCTGGCGGGACCGGAGCTGGGCGCGCTCTTCGAGCCGATCCGCACCACGACGCTGCACGGCTGGCACGTGGCGCATGGCGCGCTGTTCGAAAACGTCGGCCAGTGGAAGCGGCCCTGGTACTTCCCGAAGGCAGGCGAGGACCTGCATGCGGCGGTGAATCGCGAATGCCTGGCGGCGCGCAACTCGGTGGCGATCATGGACGCCTCGACGCTCGGCAAGATCGACATCCAGGGCCCCGATGCCGCGGCGTTCCTGAACCTGGTCTACACCAATGCCTGGCTCAAGCTCGGCGTAGGCAAGTGCCGCTACGGCCTGATGCTCGACGAAAACGGGATGGTGATGGACGACGGCGTCACCACGCGCCTGGACGAGAACCATTTCCTCATGACCACGACCACGGGCGGGGCCGCGCGCGTGATGGCATGGCTGGAGCGCTGGCTTCAGACGGAATGGCCGCACATGCAGGTCTATTTCACCTCGGTCACCGAGCATTTCGCCACCGCCGCGGTGGTGGGCCCGAAGAGCCGCGCGGTGCTGCAGGCCGTCTGCGAGGGCGTGGACTTCGCCCAGGAGGCATTCCCCTTCATGGCCTGCAAGGAAGGCACGGTGGCGGGATTGCCGGCGCGCATCATGCGCATCAGCTTCTCGGGCGAGCTCGCCTACGAGGTCAACGTGCGCGCCGACCGGGCGAGCGCGATGTGGGATGCGCTGTGGGCCGCCGGCGAGCCCTTCGGCATCACGCCCTATGGCACTGAAACCATGCACGTGCTGCGCGCGGAGAAGGGTTTCATCATCGTGGGGCAGGACACCGATGGCTCGGTGACGCCCGTGGACCTCGGCATGGACTGGATCATCGCCAAGGGCAAGGATTTCCTCGGGCGGCGTTCGCTGCTGCGCTCCGATACGCGGCGAGACGATCGCAAGCACCTGGTGGGACTGCTGGCGGAGGAGCCTGCCACGGTGCTGCCCGAAGGCGCGCAGGTGGTGAGCGACGCGCGCGCGCCCGTGCCGGCGCCGATGCTGGGCCACGTCACCTCGAGCTACTTCAGCGCCTTCCTGCGGCGCTCGATCGCGATGGCGCTGGTGAAGAACGGGCGCAACCGCATGGGCGAGAAGGTCGAGCTGCCGCTGGCCGATGGCCGCGTATTGCGCGCCACCATCTCGAGCCCGGTGTTCGTCGATCCCGAGGGGGCGCGCCAGAATGTCTGAACACCTCAACCTGCGTGGCAACCCTTCGGACGCGGCGTTCCTCGCCGCCGTTCGGGGTGTGCTCGGATTCGAGCTGCCGCTGGTGGCAAACACCACCGTGAGCGGGGGCGGGAACGTCGCCTATTGGCTCGGCCCCGACGAATGGCTGCTGGCGACGAAAGATTCCGCGGCATCGGCCCGGGTGCTGCTGCATGCGCTGGCGGGCACCTTCTGCGCCGTCACCGAGGTGGGCGGCGGCAACGAGGTCCTGGTTCTTGCGGCGGCCACGGCCCGGGAGGCGCTGGCGGGGGAGTGCCCGCTCGACCTCGACGAGCGGGCCTTCGGGCCGGGCCAGTGCGCCCAGACACGCCTCGCCCATGCCGCCATCCTCCTGCGCCCGCTCGAAAGCGGCGACATGGAGCTGGTGGTGCGACGCAGCTTCGCCGACCATGTCCGGCAACACCTTTCGCTCGCTCACCCACCGGAGGCACGATGAACACTCGACGTGGATGCATCCTTGGTTTCGGCACCGTCCTGCTCGCACTGGCGCTGCCGGTGCTGGCCGAATACCCCGACAAGCCGATGAAACTGATCGTGCCGTGGCCCCCGGGCGGCGTGACCGACACGCTGGCGCGCTTCACCGCGGACCAGCTCGGCCGCTCGATTTCGCAAGCCGTCGTGGTGGAGAACAAGGGCGGCGCCAACGGAATCATCGGCACGCAGGCCGCGATGGCGCTCGCCCCCGACGGCTACGGCATCCTTGCGGTTACCGCCGAGACCCACGCCATCAATCCGTCGGTCTACAAGCCGCTGCAATACGACCCGATCAAGGATTTCGACACGGTCGCGATGGTGGCGCGCGTCTCCTTCGTGCTGGCGACGCGCGCGGACCTGCCGCCGAACACCGTGCAGGAGCTGGTGGCGTACGCCAAGGCCAATCCGGGCAAGCTCTCGGCCGCCAGCTATGGCATCGGCAGCACCTCGCACCTGGGCCTGGCGACCTTCGAGAAGCTCACCGGCACCAGCTACATCCACGCGCCGTTCCAGGGCGTGGCGCCGGCGGTGAATGCGCTGGTGGGAGGGCAGGTCGACATCGCTTTCGTCAACGCCTACAACGTCGAGCAGCATCGCAAGGCGGGCAAGGTGAAGATCCTCGGCGTCGCGGGCCCGAAGCGCCTGCACACCATCGCCGACGTCCCCACCATGGCGGAGCAGGGGATCCAGGGGTTGCACGCTGGCAACTGGTACGGTTTCGTCACGCCGCGCGGCGTGCCGGCCGCGGCGCGCCAGAAGCTCGCCGCCGAGCTTCAGAAGGTCGGCAACTCGACCGCGTTCCAGGAGAAGGCGTTTGCCATGGGTGTCGATCCCGAGTTCCGCGATCCCGCCCAGTTCGCCGAATTCCTCAAGGCCGAGGGCAGCCGCCTGGGGGAGGTGGTGCGCGACAAGGGCATCGAGCTGCAGCGATGACGATCCCGGCGCCGGGGCAGTGCGGCGACATGGTGCAGATCCGCGCGGCGGTGAGCGAGCTCGACCATGAAATCATCCGCATGCTGGGGCGCCGTCTCGACTACGTGCGCGAGGCGGTGCGCTACAAGCCCGACGAGGAGAGCATCCGCAACCCGGACCACTGGGAGCGCTTCTTCGCCGACCGGCGCCAGTGGGCGGTGGAAGCGGGCTACGATGCGGCGGTGATCGAGGCGATGTACCGCAAGCTCTACGAATACACGGTGCACGTCCAGCTGGAACTGCACCGCGCCAAACCCGGAGGCTGACATCGAAGCCAAGCCGTCGTACAAGCTCAGCGCGCCGGCGGAAAGCTTCCGCCCGACGTTGATGGGGCGCCACTACGCCGTGGCCTGCGGGCACTACCTCGCCGCATTGGCCGCCGCGCGCGTGCTCGATGAAGGCGGCAACGCCGTCGATGCGGGCGTGACGGCCGCGATGGCGCTTGCGGTGCTGCAACCCGACATCGTGAGCTTTGCGGGTGTTGCGCCGACGCTTTTCTACGAGGCGGCCTCGGGCAAGGTCACGAGCCTGGCGGGGCTCGGCTACTGGCCGGCCGCAACTGACGTCGAACGCCTGCGCTCGCTCGGCAGCGCGATCCCCGAGGGGTTGCTGCGCACGGTGGTCCCGGCGGCACCCGCCACGCACATCGAAGCGCTGCGGCGTTTCGGGACGATCTCCTTTGCCCAGGCCGCGCGGCCCGCCGCCGATCTCGCCACGAACGGCTTCGGCCTGTACGCCACGCTCGCCAACAGCATCGAGGCCGACGCGGCGAGCTTCGCGCGCTGGCCCTCGAGTGCCGCGGTGTTCCTGCCCGGAGGCCGGGCGCCAAAGCCGGGCGAGATCTTCCGCCAACCCGATCTCGGCCGCACGATCAACGCAATGATCGAAGCCTCCGAGCGATCGGGCGGCCGCGAAGCGGGCCTGAAGGCCGCGGGCGACTATTTCTATCGTGGACCGGTGGCGCAGGCCATCCACGGCTACCACGCGAAGGAGGGCGGGTTCATGACCGCCGCCGACCTCGCGGGGTTCGAGGTGCCCGTCGAGGGAACGCTGTCGGTGCGCTACGGCGAATACGAGATCCACGCCAACCCCGCGTGGTGCCAGGGCCTCACGCTGCTGCAGGCGCTCGCCACGTTGCGCGGCATGGAGGTCGCGAAGCTCGGCCACAACTCGCCGGCCTACCTGCATGTGGTGGCCGAGGCGTTCAACCTCGCCTTCGCCGATCGCGAGGCTTATCTCGGCGATCCGAAGTTCGTCGATGTACCCGTCGCGGGACTGCTGTCCGATGAATACGCCGCCTCGCAGCGCGTGCGCATCGATCGCAACCGCGCCTTCGCAGAGATGCCGAAGCCCGGCCGGCCGAAGGGCGCCGAAGGCCGCGATCTCGGCCACGTCGATCGCCTGGAGCGAGCCGCGCCCGATCGCGCGATGGCGCTGGCGAAGGACACCATCTACTGCTCGGTGATCGATGGCAAGGGCAATGTCTACTCCGCCACGCTCAGCGACAACACCCACGACACGCCGGTGATCCCCGGAACCGGGCTCGCGATTTCCTCGCGCGGCTCGCAGTCGCGCCTCGATCCGTCGCACCCTTCGTGTGTGGCGCCGCTCAAGCGGCCGCGCCTCACGCCGGCGCCGGCGCTGGTCACGAAGGGCGGCAAGCCCTTCATGGCGCTCGGCACGCCGGGCGGCGACGTGCAGATGCAGGCGATGCTGCAGGTGTTCCTGAACGTGGTCGAATTCGGCATGCCACTGCAGCGCGCCATCGAGATGCCGCGCGCGTGGAGCATGAACTTCCCCAATTCGTTTGCCCCGCACGACTACGTGCCGGGCGCCTTGTGCCTCGAAGGTGGCATCGAGGAGGCGGTGATCGGCTCGCTTCGCGCCATGGGCCACCAGGTGCAGCTATGGGCGAGATTTCCGGCGGCCGGCGGTGGCGTGTGCGCGGTGATGCAGGACCCGGCGACCGGCCTGCGCCATGCGGGCGCCGACCCGCGCCGCGAGTGTTACGCGCTGGCCTGGTAGCCGGCAGGAAGAGGGATTCGTGTCCGATAGCGACGAAGGTTCGAAGGCCTGGAAGGTCACCCCGAGCGCCTACATGGCCTCGCGCCCGGCCGAGCACGCACTGCCGAAGCTGCCGTTCTCGCAATACGTGACGATGCGCGACGGGGTACGCATTGCGGTGGACCTGTACCTGCCGCAGGGGCTGCCCGCGGGCACCCGCTTTCCGACCCTTCTCATCGCCACGCCTTATTACCGCCGCTTCAGGACCGTGGGCGAAGTGGCGGAATACTCGCCCATGGCCTTCCGCTACCGCGATGCGTTCGTGCCGCGCGGCTACGCGATGGTGGTTATGGATGTGCGCGGCACGGGCGCCAGCTTCGGTGCGCGCGATTCGTTCCGCTCGCCCAACGAGCGCGAGGATTTCCGCCAGATCGCCGACTGGATCGTGGCGCAGGCGTGGTCCAACGGTGCCATCGGCGCCACTGGCATCTCGTACCCCGGCGCGGCATCGGTGTTCCTTGCGGGCACGGGGCACCCGGCCGTGAAGGCCATCGCGCCGCTTTTCGCGATCGGCGAGATCTACGCCGACCAGCTTTACCCCGGAGGCATGCTCTCGAAGGTATGGACCGGGCTCTACAACGATTGCATCGTGGCACTCGACCACAACAAGACCGAGGAGATCAGGAAGTTCGCCTACTTCGGCGATCCGGGCTACCGCGGCCCCGCGCCGGTGGATGAAGACCCCCAGGGGGTGTTGCTCGCCGAGGCGATGCACCAGCACCTGCAGAGCTTCAACCTGCACGACGCGGCGCCCGAATATGCCTACCGCGGCGAAGGCCTCACGCACGATCCCGCGCTCACGCTCGAGGTCTGCAGCCCGTACTACTACTTCGACCACATCCGTCCGGAGGTTGCGATCTACTCGTGTTCGGCCTGGTTCGACGGCTCCGGATACAGCAACGCCACCGTGAGCCGCTTCAACACGCTCAAGCGCGACAACCATTTTCTGGTGCTGGGGCCCTGGGACCACGGCGCGCGCACCAACGGATCGCCGTGGCGCGACCAGCAGGTGCCACGCTTCAACCTCTGGGGCGACGTCGTGCGCTTCTTCGACCGTTACCTCATGGGCCGCGAGAACGGCATCGAGAGCGAGCAGCGCATCCACTACTTCAGCGTGCACGGTGAGGAGTGGCGCGGCGCCGATTCCTGGCCGCCGGTGCCGCGCACTGCGCCGATGTACCTGTCGTCGAAGGGCCTCTCGAAGGAGAAGCCCGCCGCGCATACCCTCGATTACCAGGTGGACTTCACCACCAGCACGGGCACCGCGACGCGCTACGAGCGCCTGGGCCTGCAGGACATCAAGCAGTACTACGCCGACTGGGATGGCCGCGAGGACGGTATGGCGACCTTCGAGACCGAGCGGTTCGAGGGCGCGATGGAGCTCACCGGCCATGCGGTGGCGCACATCACGCTCGAGTCGAGCCAGCCCGATGCCGGCGTCTTTGTCTACCTGAGCGAGGTCGATGCCCAGGGCAAGAGCCATTACGTGACCGAAGGCATGTTGCGCGCACTGCACCGCGCCACCGCGCAGCCACCCGCCAACTACGTGAGCGATTGGCCGTATCACCCGTACACACGCGTCGAGGCGAAGCTGCTCGAGCGCGGCCGGCCCGCGACGCTCGATATCGGCTTGCTGCCGGTCTCGTGGGTCTTCGCCAAGGGCAGCCGCCTGCGGGTCGCGATCGCGGGTGCCGATGCCGAACATTTCCCACCCGTGCCGCACGGGCGCCCGCCGAAGCTCACGCTGCATTGCGGCGGCGCCAACGGCTCCACGATCGAGCTTCCCATCCGCCCGCATCCGGGCACCTGATTCGACCCACCCCAGGAGGCAAGATGAACAACGCCGGTGCTGGAAATTTGACGCGACGCTTGTTGCTGGCCGCCCTGGCCTCGTTCCTCGTGGCGGGCGCCGCGCGCGCGCAGCAGGATTATCCCAACCGGCCGATCAGGATCATCGTGCCGTGGCCCGCGGGTGGCGCGACCGATAACGTGGCGCGCGTGGTGGCGCAGAAGCTTGCACCGGTGCTCAAGCAACCGGTGGTGGTCGAGAACCGGCCCGGCGCCACCGGCACCATCGGCACGCAGGCGGTGATCCAGAGCGCGCCCGACGGCTACACGCTGGTCTTCATGGCGGCGAGCCTGCACACGTTCAGCCCGCACCTGATGAAGGCGATTACCTTCGACACGGTTTCGGACCTCACGCCGATCTCGGTGAGCGTGCAGTTCCCTTACGTGCTCGCGGTTTCGGCGGACAGCCCCTACAAGTCGGTGGCCGACCTGGTGAAGGCGGCCAAGGCGCAGCCCGGCAAGCTCGCCTACGGATCGTTCGGCATCGGCAGCGGGCCGCACATCGTGACCGAGCTCTTCCGCCAGCAGGCCGGCATCGAGGTGCTGCACGTGCCGTACAAGGGTGGCTCGCAGGTGACCGCGGCGCTGATGGGCGGTGAAATCCCCTTCATGTTCGATTCGCTGCCCTCGCCGCTGGGACAGATCCGCGGCGGCAAGCTGCGTGCCCTGGCCGTGACCAGCCTGCAGCGCGCGAACGCGGCGCCGGACGTGCCGACGCTGGCGGAATCGGGCGTGAACCTCGAGGCGATCATCTGGCTGGGCCTCGGCGGGCCGCCGAAGCTGCCGCCGGACATCCTCGCGAAACTTTTCGAGGCGATGAAGCAGATCTCCACTGATCCGGAACTGCAGCAGCGCATGGCCGCGATGGGCGCGGAAGCCACGGTGAGCAAGAGCCCGCAGGAGTTCCGCGACTTCATGATCGCGGAGCGCGCGCGCTGGGGGAAGGTGATCCGCGACGCGAAGATCACCACGCCGGAATAGCGGTGGCCGGCTTTCGCCGGCCGTGTTCAGCCGCGGGCGGCCTGCAGCCGTTCGCGCTGGAGGCCCTCTGCGTCGAAGTTGGAGGGGTCGAGCCACGCCTCGAAAGCTGCTTTCACCGCCGGCCATTCGCTGTCGACGATCGAGTACCACGCGGTGTCGCGGCTGCGAGCCTTGTAGACGATCGCCTTGCGGAAGGTTCCTTCGTAGGTGAAGCCGAAGCGTTTGGCAGCGGCGCGCGACGGGGCGTTGAGGTCGTCGCACTTCCACTCGAAGCGCCGGTAGCCGAGTTCGTCGAACGCGCGCGACATCATCAGGTAGATGGCCTCCGTCGCCTGGCGCGTGCGCTGCAGGCACGGGGCGAAGTTGATGTGGCCGACCTCGATCACGCCGTGGTTGCGGTCGATGCGCATGTAGGCGGCGACCCCGGCGGCCTTGCCGGTGGCGAGGTCGATGATGGCGTGGAACATCGGGTCCTGCGTCGAAGCGCTTTTCTGCACCCAGGTGGTGTAGGCCTCGAGCGCCGCGGGCTTCTCGTCGAAGAGATAGGTCCAGTGACTGCCGTCGCGGTCTTGCGCATTGGCCTCGAAGAGGTCCCTGGCGTGGCGCGCGGGATCGAGCGGCTCGATGCGCACGTAGCGGCCGGACTTCGCGCCGGCGGGCGGCGCGGGGCGCGCGCTCCAGTGGGGGACCGGGGGGCCGATGGGTTGCGCACCGCTCGAAACTTCGGACATCCTCTTCTCCAGCAGAATTGGACAATGGGACTCTCATTGTGACCGAAGTACTGGTGGTGGCCGGAGGTTTCCTGGGCGGATTTGCCTCGGGCCTCACCGGTTTCGGCTTCGGGTTGAGTTCGCTTCCGATCTGGGCCCTGGTGCTGGCGCCGGCGGCCAGCGCACCCCTCGTGATGGCGTGTTCAATCGTGGCGCAGGTGCAGACGCTGCCGGCGATCTGGCACGCGCTCGATTTGCGCCGCCTCGCGCCGTTTGTGCTGGCGGGCGTCCTGGGCGTGCCGTTCGGGGTCTGGCTGCTGCCCTACATCTCCCCGCGGGCGTTTCGCATCGGGCTGGGACTGCTCCTCGTGGTCGCCTGCGGCTCGCTGCTGGTACTGCACGCTGCGAAGCGGCGCGAGTCGAGCCGGGCGGCCGACGGCACGATCGGTTTCCTCGGCGGCGTGCTGGGCGGGATTGCCGGGCTCTCGGGCGTGCTGCCGACCCTCTGGGCGGAGCTGCATGGATGGGGCAAGGACGAGCGGCGCGCCATCTTCCAGGGCTTCAACTTCTCGATCCTGCTGTTCGCACTGGTGGCGCAGGCGGTGGCGGGCCTCCTCACCCCCGCCTTGGTGCCGCTGCTGCTGCTTGCGGTGCCGGCCTCGATGGTGGGTGTGTGGCTCGGCCGTTCGATCTACAACCGCATCGACGCGCGCCGCTTCAATCGCATCGTGTTGTGGATTCTGGTTGCCGCCGGCGTGACGCTGGTCACGACCTCGGTCTAGCCTGCCCCGGTGACCGGCCGTGCAAGCCCGCGTCGCGCCATCACGTGCACCAGAGACAGGCAGAGCACGAGCCAGACGCAGCTGGACGCCGTGGCCGCCACCACGTCGCTGGGGTAATGGGCGCCGAGGTAGACGCGCGAGAACGCCACCAGCGCCACGGCAAATGCCGCCGCCGCCACGATCTTGGCGCGTTCCCGCCGGTGGCGGGTGCGCGACACCAGGAAAGCCGCAAGCACTCCGTAGAAGGCGGTCGCTCCCGCGGTATGTCCGCTCGGGAAGCTGTAGGTGCTCAGCACCACCAACGGGTCGTTGAACGCCGGCCGGGCGCGCTCGTAGAGGTCCTTGAGCAGCAGGTTGAGCAGCAACCCGCCGCCCACCGACAACACCACGCCGAGCACCCAGCACCCCTCGCGCATTCGTGCAAGGACGGCGACCAGGGCCAGGGCCATGAGGCCGATGCCGGCCGTGGAGTTCAGCTGGGTCACGGCGTAGAGGAAAGCCGCGAGCGCGGGCGACCGGTGGGCCTGCAGCCAGGACCCGATGGCCATGTCGAGTTGCACCAACGGCGAGTGGGGGGAAATGTTCCAGGCCAGCGCAAGGAAAACTCCGCCGGCGACCAGCAGCGAGGACCCACCCAGCAGCGCCAGGGCGCGCAGCGAAAGGCCGGGTGCGGGCGGTTCAGGCTCCCGCATCGGCGGGAGCCCACCCGGCACCGTTGTGGTCGAACGCCTCGGTGCCCTCGCGGGCGAATGTGGTTCCGCCCCATGAATAGCGATCGACCTCGATGTGCCCGGACGAGACCCGCAGCACGTTGAACGCGTTGTTCTCCCCACGTCCGCGCGTCGAAGTCGCGGTGCCGGCCTGCAACACGAGCGCCGAGACGCCCGCGATGCGGTAGCGGTCGGCGGTGTGGCCCACGTGGGTGGCGTGCAGGTGGCCCGAAAGCAGCACGTCGGCGCCGCAGCCGGCGAGCGATTCCAGCGCCATCCTGGCGCGACCGACGATCTGGCCTTCCTCTCCGCTGGCCTGCGGCACGTCGAACGGATGGTGGGTGACCAGTATCTTGGTGTGGGAATCGGGCAGCGGGTCGAGTTGCGAGCGGATGCGGGCGACCTGCTCCTCGTTGATGCGCCCCCCCTTGAACACGAACGAGCGCGCGGTGTTCACGCCCACGACCGCGATCTCGTCGTCGATGTGGGTGGGCTCCAGGTGCGGATGGAATGAATCGCGAAATCGCGCGAAAGGCGCCAGGAAACGCATGAAGGGGTTGTACAGCGGCACGTCGTGGTTGCCGGGCACCACGAGCTGCGGCTTCGGCAGGGTGTCGAGCCAGGCGCGGGCCTCCCGGAACTGTCCCGACTTCGCACGCTGGGTGAGGTCTCCGGAGACGACCACGAGGTCGGGAAGCAGGCGCTCCAGCGTATCGCGCAGTGGGTCGAGCAGCACGCGATCGACGCGCCCGAAGTGCAGGTCGTAGAGATGCGCGATGGTTTTCATGCGGCTGCCCTCATGTTGGGTGCCATCACCAGCAACGAGCCCGGGATGCTGCGATATTCCAGCGGCGTTTCCATCGCGTTCACCTCGCCGTCGGTTGCGACCAGCACGAGTTTGTGGCGCAGCGCCACCGTCACGGCGCGCGCCGCCATCTCGACGAAATCGTGGTTCTGGCGCAGCCGGCCGGTCAGCGCATGCCAGGCGAGCTTGAAGAGCCCGAGCGTGGTGCAACGGCGCGTGGTGTAGATGCTGAGCATGCCGGCGTCGAGGCGTTCGCGCTCACCGATGCGGAATCCCTCCATCACGTAGTCGTTGTTGCCTACGAACACGAACGGGGCGCGCACTTCGTGCGACTCGCCTTCGAGCTCGAGTGTCATCCGCAGCAGGGGCGAGCGCCGCACCGTCGCCAGGATCGCCCACAACATCGCCATGCGCTTGCTGCGCCCCAGCTTGCGCTGCTGGCGGGTACGGTCCCGCACCATGTCCGGATACACGCCGATGCTCGAATTGTTGAGGAACAAGACCCCGTTGACCTCCGCGACGTCGACCGCGGCGCGGCGGCCCCCGACGGCAACGCGCACGGCTTTCCCGAGCTCCCGCGGCAAGTCGAGGTCGCGGGCGAAGTGGTTGAGCGTTCCCAGCGGCAATATGCCCAGCGCGGTCTGCGTGCCGCGCGTCACCTGCGCCAGCGCGCTCACGGTGCCGTCGCCGCCACCTGCCACGATCAGCGCAGGCGCCTTCGCCATGGCTGCCTGCGCCAGTTTCCGCAGTTCTTCGCCGTCGCGTGCCGGCATCACATCGGCCTCGGCGCCGGCTTCCCGGAAGAGGCGGCGCAGGTCCTCCAGGGCGCTTTCGCCGTGGCCGGGGCCGGAGGTGGTGTTGATGATGACGGGGATCATGCCGGTTAGAGGGGGTGGGCCCCACTACGTTCGCGGTGTTCGGCTTTGCCCTCAGGCAGCGGCAGCGGAAAACCCGACCGGCTTCTCGCGTATCGGCAAATTCACCACCGCCGCCATCGCCGCCAGCGCCATGTCCGCGAACCACATCCATTGGTAGCTCCCCTGCTGCTCGTAAGCCAGGCCGCCGAGGTAGGCGCCGAAGAAGCCGCCGATCTGGTGCGAGAGCAGCGTAAGGCCGAACAACGTCGCAAGGTAGCGAACACCGAACAGCTTGCCGACAATCGCGGCGGTGGGCGGCACGGTGGCGAGCCAGGTGAATCCCAGCCCCACGGCGAAGATGTAGAAGGTCAGCGCCGTCTTGGGCGCGGCCAGGTAGGCCGCGATCAGCAGCGCGCGCGAGCCGTACATCACGGCCAGGATGTATTTGCTGCGCACCTTCGCGGTGAGCGAGCCGGCGACGAGGCTGCCCGCGATGTTCGACAGGCCGATGATGGCGAGCGACCAGCTGGCCACCGTCGGCGGCAGGCCGCAGAGTCCCACTTCCTGCGGCAGGTGCGTGACGAGGAAGGCGATGTGGAACCCGCAGGTGAAGAAGCCTGCATGCAGCAGGAGGTAGCTGCGATCACCCATCGCGCCCTTGACGGCTGCGCCGAGGCCCTGGCCGGCGGCGGCGGGTTTGGGAACGGAGCTCTTCGGCGCAACCGCGCCGATCAGGGGCAGCGCGGCGAGTGTGATCAGGGCCGCGCCCCACATCGCACCCATCCATCCGAACATGGCGATGAACTTCTGCAGGATCGGCGCAAACACGAACTGCCCGAACGAGCCGCCGGCATTGATGATGCCGGCCGACTTGCCGCGTTGTTCCGGGGTGAGTTTCTGGGCCGCGGCGCCCAGCAGCACCGAGAAGCTGCCGGCGCCCGATCCAATCGCCGAGAGGATGCCGAGCGTGACAATGATGCCGAAACCCGATGTCATGAACGGCGTCAGGGCGGTGCCGATGGCCAGCACCACGATGCCGGCGACCAGCACCTTGCCGGGGCCATACCGATCGGCGACCGCGCCGGCGATGGGTTGCACCGCGCCCCAGGTGAACTGCCCCACGGCCAGCGCCAGGCTGATGGTGGCGATGCCCAGGCCCGTGCCCATGTTGATGGGGCTCACGAAAAGCCCGAGCGACTGGCGCACCCCCATCGTCACCATCAGCACCGCCGCGGCGGCGAAGGTGACGATCAACGCTTCACGGCTCCAGTTTCTCATCGGCCGATGATATGACGTGTCCGCCTAGGCTGGATTCCCGCCGTCGCGGGAATGACAATATTTCTCGTGCTCCTCGACCAGGATCGGAATCGCGAGGTTGCACGAATGGATCCCCATGATCGTCACCAGCTGGATCGTCTCCAGCACTTCCTCTTTCGTGGCGCCGGCCTTGAAGGCATTCGCCATGTGCCTTCTCACGCCCGGCGCATAGAGGTGCGTTGTCGCCGCGTTGATAGCGACAAGAATGAGTTCCTTGAATTTCGGCGGCAGCGGCCCGTTCTGGTGAGGAACATCGCGGAAACGCAGATAGGCCTCCATGAACTGCGGGTCCATCGCCCGCATCTGTTCCCACAGCGGATTGAACTCACCCTTGCGGATGTATTCGTCGGTGACGGGTGTATCGCTCACGATTGCATCCCCCATTTGCGGATGGTGCGCATCTCGATGGTGCGGAAGATCAGGTTCTCCACCAGCAGGCCGATGATGA
>JBBREI010000076.1:0-17001 GCA_038203035.1 Burkholderiales bacterium | reverse complement strand
ATCCGCCCCTCTCGCGTTCGCCGCGTGTACCGGTTGTGCTGGTGCACGGCTACCTCAGCAACCGCGGCTACTTCCGCCCGCTGGTGCGCGCGCTGGAGGCCGCCGGCGACGGCCCCGTCTTCGCGCCCACCTTCCCGGTTGTGCTGAGCTCCATCGAGGCCTTCGCCGAAGAGCTGCGCGCCGCCGTGGAGCGGATCGCGATCGGGTGCGGGCACGGCAAGGTGATCCTGGTGTGCCACAGCATGGGTGGCCTGGCGGCGCGCGAATACATGCGGGTGCACGGCGCCGGGCGTGTTGCGAAGCTGGTGACAATCGCCAGTCCCCACCATGGCACCGCTCTCGCCTCCCTCGGGTTGGGGCTCAATGCACGGCAGATGCGGCGCGATAGCCATTTCCTGCGCAGGCTCGAACAGTCCGAGGCGGCCTCGCCGCCGGGCATCGACGCGGTCTCGATCTATTCACCCCACGACAACCTGGTGTCGCCGCAGCACACCAGCCGCCTGCCCTGGGCGCGCACGGTGGCGGTGCCCGGGGTGGGGCATGTGCAGATCATCGCGTCGCCGCGCACCTTTTCGCTGCTGCGCGCGGAGCTGCGCGGCCCCGGGGCCGCCGCGTCATAGGAGCGCGAGCACCTCGTCGGCGTGGTTGGCGACGTCGGGCTTGTCGATGACGTGGGCGATGCGTCCCTTCTCGTCGATCACGAAAGTCACCCGGTCGGCCATACCGGCGGCGGACTTGAGCTTCGAGATGAGCCCCGGTCCCCCGATCGTGCCGTAGGCGCGCCCGACGGCGCCGTCGGTATCAGCGAGCAGCGGGAAGTTGAGCTTGTACTTTTCGGTGAATTTCCGGTGCGAGGCCTCGTCCTGAGTGGATACGCCGAGCACCGCCGCGCCCTTCGCCACGATGTCCGCGTTGCTGTCGCGCAGCGAGCACGCTTGCTTGGTGCAACCCGGCGTGTCGTCCATCGGGTAGAAATACATGACCAGCTTGCGGCCGCGGTAGTCCTTCAGGGCGACGCGCTGGCCGTCGGTCGTGGTGCCCGAGAAGTCCGGGGCCGGATCACCTGCCTGGAGGGGTGTGGCCATGGTTTCTCCCTGTATTTGCCGCCGGCTACAGCGGTCCTGAAAGGCACATGGCGACACCTTCGAGCAACCAGCCGCGTGACACCATGTCGTTTTCGTCCTACCAATGGATGCCCTGGGTGAGCTGGGCGAACGCGATCTGCTCCGGTGACAACTCGACCTCCTTCGCCACCTCGCCCTTCCTGCCCTTGGCGGCGCCCGAATCCGGGAACATGCGGAAGGCGGTGTTGAGAAGGATGCGCGTGGCCTTCGGCGCCACCGCGTGCAGGACCTCGCCGAAGATGCCAAGGCGGGTGGCGATGCGCACCGGCTTGTAGACGATCGCCTCCACCACCAGGTCGGCCGCCTGTTCGGGGGTGAGCGTCGGCACGTGGTTGTAGAGCTTGGTGGGTGCGATCATCGGCGTCTTCACCAGCGGCATGTTGATGGTGGTGAAGGCCACGTTGTTGTCGGCGAATTCGCTCGCCGCGCAGTCGCTGAAGGCATCGAGCGCCGCCTTGGAGGCCACGTAGGCGGAGAAGCGCGGGGCGCGCGTGAGTACGCCGATCGACGAGATGTTGATGATGTGCCCGCCGCCATCCTTCACCATCGAGGGCAGGAAACCCATGATCAGGCGCAGGCTGCCGAAGTAGTTGAGCTGCATGGTGCGTTCGAAATCGTGGAAGCGGTCGAACGACGAGGCGATGCCGCGGCGGATCGAGCGCCCGGCGTTGTTCACCAGGTAGTCGCAGCGGCCGTATTGCTTCAGCACCGTGGTGACGAGCTTGTCGCAGTCGGCGATGCTCGAAAGGTCGCAGGAGACGAACTTCGCCGTGCCGCCGGCGGCCTTGATGCGCTCGAGCACCGGCCCCGCCTTCTCCGGGTCGCGTGCCACCACCACGACCTGCGCGCCGGCGTCCGCCAGTTTGTAGGCCGTGGCCTCGCCGATTCCCGAGGTGCCGCCGGTGACCACAACTACCTTGCCGCTCACCTTGCCCGCGAGCGAGCGGTCGATGAAGAGGTCGGGGTCGAGGTTGCGCTCCCAGTAGTCCCACAGGCGCCACGCGTATTCCGGCAGGTGCGGCACGCGGATCGAGCTGCCCTTGAGCGCCTTTTCCGTCTCGCGCGTGTCGAACCGCGTGGGGTAGTTCACGAAGGTGAACATGTCCTTCGGGATGCCGAGGTCCGACAACACCTGCTTCTGGATGCGCCGCACGGGGGCGAGCGACATCACCGAATCCAGCACAAACGACGGGATGAAGCTGAACATCTTGGCGTTCAGCCGCATCGTCATCTGCGGCGCGTGGGCGGCCTTGGCGAAGAGGTTCAGGATTTCGCCGATGCGCATCGGCTCCGGATCGGTGAGGTGGAAGCAGCCGCCGTCCAGGCCCTTCTTGTGCGCGATGTGGTCCATCGCGTCGACCACGAAATCCACCGGCACGATGTTGATGCGGCCGCCCTCGATGCCCACCGTCGGCATCCACGGGGGCAGGGCGTTGCGCATCTTCTGGATCAGCTTGAAGAAGTAGTAGGGGCCGTCGATCTTGTCGATCTCGCCGGTCTTCGAGTGCCCGACCACGATGCCGGGGCGGTAGACGCGCCAGGCGCCCTTGCACTCGTTGCGCACGATGCCTTCGGATTCGTGTTTGGTGCGGAAGTAGGGATGGTCCAGCTCTTCGGCCTCGTCGAACATGTCCTCGCGGAAGACGCCGTCGTAAAGCCCCGCGGCCGCGATCGAGCTCACGTGGTGGAAGCAGCCGGCCTTGACGGCCGCCGCCGCTTCCACGGCGTGGCGTGTGCCTTTGATATTGGCGCTTTCCTGGCTCGCCGCATCGGCGGAGAGGTCGTAGATCGCCGCCAGGTGGAAGAAGTGCCTGACCTTGCCCTTGAGTTTCGCGAGGTCGGCCGGGGAGATTCCCAGCTTCGGCCTGGAGAGGTCGCCGACCACGGCGATCACGCGCTTTTCTTCCACCCCCCAGCGCGCTCGCAGCTCATCGAGCTTCCCGACCGAGCCTTTCCTCACCAGGACGTAGACGTCGCCCTGGCGCGCGAGCAGCCGGTCCACGAGGAAGCGGCCGATGAATCCGGTGGCGCCGGTCACGAAATACGTCATGGGTTCCCCTCCAGGGAGCTTGTGTCTGGTTTTCCGCCGATGATACCGAATCGAGAATAGTGGGAATGCTCTAAATCCCGCCGCTATCATGGGCCCACTAGAACCCGCCAAACCACGAAAGGGATTTCCATGGCCAGCACCAGGCGCAGCAAGCGCACCACCCGCACCCCCCGCAAGCCCACCACCACCGCCGGCCGGATCAACCTGGTCAAGGCGCGCGCCCTCGCCGCCGTCGGCACGCTGATCGAGCAAGGCTCGGCGCTGCAGCAGAAGGGCCGCAAGCTCGCGATGGCCGCCGCGCAGGAAGCCCTTGGGGCGGTCAGTGCCCGCGCCGAAGTTGCGCGCGACCGCACCGCCGGCGCCGTCTCCAAGCTCGAGAAGGTATTCGAGCAACGTGTGGGCCTGGTGATCTCGAAGCTGGGCGTGCCGAGCACCAAGGACGTCCGCGCCCTTTCGCGCCAGGTCGCCCAGTTGCAGCAAAGCGTCGACCAGTTGCGCCGCTCGCGCGCCCGCGCCTAAGTTGTCGCGCGCCGTTCGCGAAACCTCGTCCCGCAATCGCCCCCTCTCCCCTGGGAGAGGGTTGGGGAGAGGGTCTGGATCGTCGCGCGTCACTCGCGGGGTGGGGCGTGGGTCCACCCGCAAGAAACGCGCCGGAATCGGCCTTGCCCTCGCCGGGGGCGGGCCGTTCGGCGCGGTCTACGAGATCGGCGCATTGCTGGCCCTCCAGGAATCCCTCGAGGGCCTCGACCTCAACGCCCTCGACTGTTATGTGGGCGTGAGCGCGGGCAGCTTCCTCGCCGCCGCCCTGGCCAACGGCATCGGGGTCGAGGAGGTCCGTCGCCTCTTCATCGAAGGCGGTCGCGGGCCGCGCGCCCTCACGCCCGGGCTTTTCATGCGCCCCGCGTTGCGCGAATACCTGAAGCGGGCGCGCACCGTGCCGCCGCTGCTGGCGCGGTCCGCATGGAACTACCTGCGCAACCCGTTCGGACAGGACACCTTCGAATCGTTCGCCGCCCTCGGGCGCGCGATCCCGACCGGTGTCTTCGACAACGAGGCGATCCACCGATACCTCGAGGCCCTCTTCAACCAGCCGGGCCTTACCAATGACTTCCGCCGCCTCCAGCGGCGCCTCTACCTCGTCGCCACCAACCTCGACACCGGAGAGTCGGTGAGTTTCGGGCGTCCAGGCGCCAACCATGTGCCGATCTCGAAGGCGGTGCAGGCCAGCGCCGCGCTGCCTGGGCTGTTCCCGCCGGTGGCCATCGACGGGCAGCACTTCGTCGACGGGGTGCTGCACAAGACGCTGCACGCCTCCGAGGCCCTCGAGGACGGCGCGGGCCTCGTCCTGTGCATCAACCCGATTGTGCCCTTCGACGCAAAACTGGCCGCCCGCCGGGGGCGCGGGCCGCATTCGAACCTGATCGAAGGCGGCCTTCCCATGGTGCTTTCGCAGACCTTCCGCGCAGTGATCCACTCGCGGATGGCGGCGGGGCTGGGCAAATACGACACGCAATACCCGGGGTCCGACGTGGTGCTCTTCCAGCCGGAGGCCGACGACGGCGAGATATTTTTCACCGGCATCTTCGGCTACGCGAGCCGCCGCCGCGTCTGCGAACACGCCTACGAGCGCACGCGCAGCGACCTGCTCCGGCGCGCCGCGCAGCTCGAACCGCTGCTGGCGCGCCACGGCATCCGCTATCGGCGGGATGTCCTCGAGGATCCGCACCGCCGCCTCGACCTCGGCGCGCGCAGGTCCGTGCCGCGCGGGCGTTTGCCGGCGGCGGCGGGCGAGCTGCGGGACACGCTGCGGGAACTTCGAAGGTGGATGAAACGCGCGGCGTGATACGCTCCGGCGCCATATGGCTGCCAAAGCGGATGGAAACACCATACGCACCCAGCGCACCCGGGCACGCATCCTCGCCGAGGGGCTGCGCCTGTTCAACGAGCGCGGCGAGGCGCACGTCACCACCGGCATGATCGCCGCCGAGCTCGACATGAGCCCTGGCAACCTCTACTACCACTTCCGCAACAAGGACCAGATCGTCGAGCAGCTCTTCACCCGTTTCGAGGAGCGCATCGAGGTCCAGCAGCCCCGTGCCGGTGCCGCCCCACGCGAGGCTCTTCGGGGGCCCGCCCCACGCGAGGCTTGGGGGCCCGCCCCACGCGAGGCTCCTTGGGGGCCCGCCCCACGCGAGGCTCCTTGTGGGCCCGCCCCACGCGAGGCTCCTTGGGGGCCCGCCCCACGCGAGGCTCCTTGGGGGCCCGAGGTGATCGAGGACCTCTGGCTCTACCTGCACCTGATGTTCGAGGGCATCTGGGAATATCGCTTCCTCTATCGAAACCTGGACGACCTGGTTTCGCGCAACCGGCGCCTGCGCGAACGCTTCAACCGCATCATCGACCGCAAGTCCGAGACCGTGATCGCGCTGTGTGCGGAGCTGGTGCGCGCGCGCGTGATGGCCGCCACGCCGGGCCAGATCCGCGCCCTCGCGAACAACGTGCTGGTGGTTGCCACCTACTGGCTGAACTACCAGGCGCTGCGCGGAGGCCGACGCGCCCACGCGCCGCCAGGCGGCGACTCCGCGGACCTGGGGCAGGGCGCATACCAGGTGATGGCGCTGGTCGCACCGTACCTGCTGGGCGAGGCGCGCGCGCACCTCGACCGGCTGGGCCGCAACTACATCGACTGAGGAGTCCCCATGGCCGCGAGCAAATGGAAGGTATTTCCACACCCCTCGAAATCGTTCACCTACTCGGGCGAAGCGCTGCGCAAGTCGTGGGACACGCTGCACCGCGGCGACTGCGAGCCGTATCCGAAGGACAAGGGCGCCCAGGAGGCGTGGCGGCTCTTCCATGCAGGGCGCTTCGCCGAGGCGGTGGCGGCGGGACTCGACGCGGGCGGGGCCGGTGTGACCGCCGCGAACAAGGCCCAGGCGATTTACGCCAACGGCGTGGAGCCGAAGGAGGCCGCGAAGATCGCGCTCTTCGAGGAGGTGATGACCCGCGCCGAGGCGCAAGCCCGTTCCGAGCCGAAGAACGCCAACGCGCACTATCTCTACGCCTACGCGGCGGGGCGCTACAGCCAGCGGATATCGGTGGCCAAGGCCCTCGCGCAAGGCTACGGCGGCAGGATTCGCGCCGCGCTCGATGCCGCCCTCAAGCTGCAGCCCCGGCACGCCGACGCCCACATCGCCCTGGGCGCCTACCACGCGGAAATCATCAACAAGATCGGGGCGTTGGTCGGAGGGCTCACCTACGGCGCGAAGAAGGACGCGGGTGAGGAGCACTTCCGCAAGGCCCTGAAACTGGCGCCCGATTCACCCATCGCACACATCGAGATGGCCAACGGACTGGTGCTGCTGCACGGCAGGAAGGCCGTGGAAGAGGCCGGCGCCCTGTACGAAAAGGCCGCGAAGATGGAGCCGCGCGACGCCATGGAAAAGATCGACATCGAGAGAGCGCGCGCGCAGCTCGAGTGAATTTCACTGTTGCGCAAGCGGTACGTCATAGGGAAAAAACGCCTTCTGCCGAGTGAAAAGTGTTGACAAGGCGTTTTCGCTTGCGCATCCTCACGCTGTCGCGCCATAAGGGCGGGATGGACTAGCACCCAACGTCATCATCAGATTGGAGGATTCATCAATGGCAGCTAAAAAATCCAAGAAGGCAGTGAAGAAACCGGCGGCTAAAAAGCCCGTCGCGAAGAAAACCGCCGCCAAGAAACCCGTCGCGAAGAAGCCTGTCGCGAAGAAGAAACCCGCAGCGAAGCGCAAGCCGAACGCCGCTTTCATGAAGCCGATGAACATCAGCGCCACGCTGGCCGCCGTCGTCGGCAGCGCCCCGATCCCGCGCACGGAAGTCACGAGCAAGCTCTGGGGCTACATCAAGAAGAACAACCTTCAGGACAAGACCAACCGCCGGATGATCAACGCCGACGACAAGCTGAGGGAAGTCTTCGGGGGCAAGAAGCAGGTCTCGATGTTCGAGATGACCAAGCTGGTCTCCAAGCACCTCAAGTAAAACATCGCGCCGGCCTTGCCGGCATGGATGGACGCGGGCCGGCAGCAATGCCGGCCCGTTTTTGTTTCCACCGGCTACGCCATGAACCCCACGTCGCCGCCGGGTCGGCGACAATGCCGCTTTCGACACGGAGAGCGCCATGAATGCCGTCACCACAGATTGCGCACCCGCCGCGCGGGGCCACTATTCGCAGGCGATCGTGCATGCCGGGCTCGTTTACGTCGCGGGGCAATTGCCGATCGATCCGTGCGATCCCGAGCGCAGGCCGGCGGACTTCGAATCGCAGGCGCGCCAGGTGATCGGCAACGTGATCGCCATCGTGGATGCGGCGGGCAGCTCGCGCGAGCTCATCCTGCGCGCGACGGTCTACATCGCCGACATCGCGCACTGGCCGGATTTCAACCGCATCTATGCCGAGTTGCTGGGTGCGCACCGACCGGCCCGCACCGTGGTGCCGGTACCGCAGCTGCACTATGGTTACCTGGTGGAGATGGACGCGATCGCGGCCGTCAGAGGTTCCTGAAGCGCTTGGGGATCCTGGCTTCAGGTGATGGGACGCCCTTGTGGGGCGCCGGGGTGGCAGCGTGCGCCGGCGTTTCGGCCGCAATGGCCGCCTCGCCCCACGGACTCATCAACGTGATCCACATCAGCTTGTCGAACTCGTCGCCGAAGCGCGCGACGATGGCATCCGGGTCGGGCACCAGGCCCGCGTCGGTGATGACGCCGAACTGGATCGCGCCGTTGTAGGAAAGGATCGATACCCCCATGCCGATGCCACCCGACTGCGGCACCCAGAAATCCAGCTCCCGGATGCGCTTGCCGGCGAAGTAGAGCGCCTGCTGCGGGCCGGGCACGTTGCTCATCACGGCACTTGCGTTGTTGCCCAGCAGCGCGGTCACGCGTTCCTGCAGCGCCTTCGGGCCCGAGCCCACCGCGCCCAGCAGCGCCAGGGCGATCATCGGCTGGTAGGAGCCCTTCAACGCCCGCATGCGGCCGCGGATCGCATAGAGGCGCTCCAGCGGATGCTCGATGCCGATGGGCAATTCCAGGAACACCAGGCCGAACTGGTTGCCAAGGCCGGTGCCGGATGCTCGCGGGCGCAGGTTTACCGGCACGATCGCGCGGATATCCAGGCCGTCGACCTCGTCGCCCTTTTCCACCAGGTAGTCGCGCAATGCGCCGGTCGCCATCGACAGCAGCACGTCGTTGATGGAACATCCCAGCGCCTTGCCCACCACCTTCACCTCGTCCAGGGGCAGGGGATCGGCCCACGCCACGCGCTTGGCGGCGCCCAGGGCGCCCTTGAATCGCGTCTGCGCGTCGCGCCCCATCAGCGCAAGGTTCGCAACCTCGCCCGCCAGGCCCATGCCCTTGCGCGCCACTTCTTCCAGCGCTTCGGTCGCCATCTGCGGGTTGGCGGCGAGCGCGCGCCCCTGTTCCACGAGGCCCATGCCCACCTCGCGGGCGTTGCCGAGCAGCGCGCCCAGCGGCTTGAGCAGCTGCGCGAGAAGATCCGCGTCACCCGACGGTGCGTCGTCTTCGGGCTCTGCGGCCGGCACCTCTGCCAGGCTGCCGGCGGCGGTCTCGTCGGTCAGTGAAAGCATCACCTGGACCAGGGCGATGCCGTCGGCGTAACAATGGTGGATGCGGGTGACGAGGGCGCTGCCGCCCTGGTAGTTGTCGACGAGGTGGAATTCCCACAGCGGGCGCGAGAAGTCGAGGGCGGTCGAGGCGAGTTCGCTCACCAGCGCTTCGAGTTCCGCCTTGCCGGCCTTGCCGGGAAGGCTCACGCGGTGGACGTGGCGGTTGATGTCGAAAGCCCCGTCGTCCTGCCACCAGTTGCCCGCGGTATCCTCGACCGCGTTTTGCCGGAACCGGCGGAAAGCGAGGAAGCGCTGCTCCACCACGCGCTTGACCTGGCGCAGGCTGGGCTTGCCGTCGAACATCATGACGCCCACGATCATCATGAGGCTGGTTGCGTGTTCCATGCGCAGCCACGCCGTGTCCACCCCGGATATTCGTTGTCTGTTTGTCATGGGGAGCGCCTTCGGCTAACTTTACACCAACGTTCCTCGACCCTCGAAAGGAAGGCCATGTCCGACCTGAAGAAGAAATTCGATGCCGCCGCCGCCGCCGTTCTCAAGGCGAAGAAGGACCCCGGCAACGACATGAAACTCAAGCTCTACGCGCACTTCAAGCAGGCGACCGAAGGTGACGTCGCGGGAGACAAGCCCGGTTTCACCGATTTCGTGAACCGGGCCAAATACGAGGCGTGGGCGAAGCTCAAGGGCACCCCTGCCGACAAGGCGATGGAGGGTTACGTGAAGCTGGTGGACCGCCTCACCCGGGAGTAGCGCGCTTCGCCTTGCGCGCGCCGGCTTTTTTCTTTTTTCCCGCGGCCGCGGACTTGCGTTTCGGCTTTGCCGCCGGGGCGGGGGTCCCGCGCATGATGCCGCGTACGCTTTCGTTCAGCTCGCGAACCTGCGCGGCAAGCTCGTCGACCTCGGCCCGGGTGAGCACGCCCAACCGCTTGAGGGACCGCGCGACGCGGTCCTCGAACACCTGCTCGAGCTTGTCCCACTTGCCCTGTGCGTCGCCGGCCTGCTCGCGCAACGTCTTCAGCGCCTGGTCGGCGGCTTCCGTGGCGCGCCCGCGCAACTCCTTGCCCTGGGAGACCAGCGCCTCGAACACCTTCGGGCCGTCGGATTTGGCGCGCTCGAAGGCGCCGAGCCCGGCAAGCCAGATCTTCTGGGCGGAATCGCGCATCGACGGCGCGCCCTGATCCGCGGCGCGCGCGCCGGAAGTGCCCCTGGTTTTCCTTTTTGATGCCATGGTGCCGCTCCTCCTCGTGGTGGGGATTGCAGTATAGGCG
This sequence comes from Burkholderiales bacterium, assembly GCA_038203035.1. Lineage (GTDB taxonomy): Bacteria > Pseudomonadota > Gammaproteobacteria > Burkholderiales > Usitatibacteraceae > Usitatibacter. The sequence goes on along the minus strand of JBBREI010000076.1, from coordinate 6,938 downwards.
CGGGCGGTGCGGGCCCGCGCTCCGGGTTACACTCCGACGACACAACCCGCCAGAAGGTTCGTGAGGATGGCAACAATCCTGGAGGAGAGACGCACGATGGACAAACCCTGGCTCAAGTCGTATCCGCCGGGTGTGCCGGCGGAAATCGACCCGGCTCAATACGCAAACATCCGCGAGATCTTCGCGCAGAGCTGCAGCCGGTTCGGCGGCGCCCCGGCGTTCTCGAACATGGGGCGCACGCTTTCGTTCACGCAGATCGACCAGCTGTCGCGCGATTTCGGCAGCTGGCTGCAGAACGTGGCGAAGCTGGAGCCGGGCGCCCGCGTCGCGATCATGATGCCCAACCTGCTGCAGTACCCGGTCGCGCTTTTCGGCGCCCTGCGGGCCGGCTACATCGTGGTCAACTGCAACCCGCTTTACACGCCGCGCGAGCTCGAGCACCAGCTCAACGATTCGGGCGCGACGGCGATTGTGATCCTGGAGAATTTCGCCCACACGCTGGAAGCGGTGATCGCGCACACCAAGGTGAAGACGGTGGTCACCACGCAGGTGGGCGACATGCGGCCGTTCCCGCTTTCGCTGATCACCAACCTCGTGGTCAAGCACCGGAAGAAGATGGTGCCGCGGTGGAACCTGCCCGGCTCGGTGACGTTCAATTCCACGTTATCGGCCGGGCGCGGCGGCAAGCCGCTGGTGGAGCCCCCGCTTACGCATGACGACATCGCCTTCCTGCAATACACCGGGGGCACCACGGGTGTGTCCAAGGGCGCCATGCTCACACACGGCAACATCGTGTCCAACCTGCTGCAGACCTCGGCGTGGTGGGGCACGGGACTTCGCGACGGGGAGGAGGTCATCATCACCGCGCTGCCGCTTTATCACATCTTCGCGCTCACCGGGAACTGCCTGGTATTCATGAAGATCGGCGGCCACAACGTGCTCATCACCAATCCGCGCGACATGCCGGGCTTCGTGAAGGAGCTGGGCCGGCACCGCTTCACCGCGCTCACCGGCGTGAACACCCTCTTCAACGGGCTGCTGAACACGCCCGGCTTCGCGCAGCTGGACTTCCGCCCGCTCAAGATGGCGCTGGGCGGCGGCATGGCGGTGCAGCGCGCGGTCGCGGAGAAATGGAAGAAGGTGACCGGCAAGGCGCTGGTGGAAGCCTACGGGCTCACCGAAACCTCCCCGGGTGCGTGCATCAACCCGATCGTGCCGGGGGCCGAATACAACGGCTTCGCGGGCCTTCCGATCTCGTCGACGACGATCACCATCCGCGACGACGACGCGCGTGTGCTGCCGATCGGCGAGACGGGCGAGATCTGCATCGCCGGCCCGCAGGTGATGAAGGGCTACTGGAACCGCCCCGACGAAACCGCCAAGGTGATGACCGCCGACGGCGCCTTCCGCACCGGCGACATCGGGATCATGACGCCCGAAGGCTACGTGAAGATCGTCGACCGCAAGAAGGACATGATCCTGGTTTCGGGCTTCAACGTGTATCCGAACGAGATCGAGGACGTGGTCGCGATGATGCCCGGCGTCCTGGAATGCTGCGCGGTGGCCGCACCCGACGAACACTCGGGCGAGAAGGTGCGCCTGGTGGTGGTGCGCAAGGATCCCGGGCTCACCCGCGAGCAGGTGCTGGCCCATTGCAAGCAGCACCTCACCAACTACAAGGTGCCGAAGGCCATCGAGTTCTGGAAGGAGCTTCCCAAGACCAATGTCGGCAAGGTGCTGCGCCGGCAGGTGAAAAGCGCGCCGCCCGCCAGCCCATAGCGAGGAGAGTGAGCCATGGCAAAGCTGAACATCAACGGCAACGTCCGCGAGCTGCGGATCGAGCCGGTCAAGAACCAGAAGCTGGCCTGAGGCACACATCCATGGAAGAAAAGATCAAGATCAAGACCGAAAACGGCCAGGTGCTCGAGGTCGTGGTCCTCAACAAGCGCGAGGAACACATCTCGGTGGTGCTGGGCGAAGGCGTGCACAGCGTGAAGTGCGACCTCTCGCCCACCCGCAACGGCCTGGCCTACGCCGGCAGCGTGATGGGGCGGGAGCTGGTCTACGAGCGCAGCCGCGAGCAGGTGAAGGCGGACATCGCCCGCCTCAATCCCGCGGTGCGCAAGGACTACCGCCGCTAGGCCGCTGCCTTTTCGTCGACCGGGCCGTATTCGCGCAGCGCGTCGCGGATGCGCTCGACCGCCCAGTCGAGCTGTTCGCGCTCGACGATGAGCGGCGGGGCAAATCGCGCCACCGTATGATGGGTGTCCTTGCTCAGCACGCCGTGTTTCAGCAGGGTTTCCACGAATTGCCGCGCCGAGACCACCTTCGGGTCGAGCTCGATGCCCACCAGCAGGCCCTGGCCGCGGACATCGGTCACCACGGCGCTGGAGATCGAGCGCAGCTTCTTCATCAGGTAGGCGCCCATGGTGGCGGAGCGCTCGGCGAGTTTCTCGTCGAGCAGCACGTTGATCGCGGCCAGGCCGATGGCCGCGCCCAGCGCGTTGCCGCCGAAGGTGCTGCCGTGGTCACCGGGCTTGAAGACTCCCATCACCGATTCGCGCGCACAGAACGCCGATACCGGCAGCAGGCCGCCGCCGAGCGCCTTGCCGAGGATGATGCCGTCGGGCTTCACGCCTTCGTGGTGGCACGCCAGGACGCGCCCGGTGCGGCCAAGCCCGGTCTGCACTTCGTCGACGATCAGGAGGACGTTGTGCGCCTTGCAGATGCGCGCGGCTTGCGTCAGGTAGCCGGCGGGCGGCACGATGATGCCGGCCTCGCCCTGCACGGGCTCCACCAGGAAGGCGGCGGTGCTGGGCGTGATCGCGGCCTCCAGCGCCTTCGCGTCGCCGAAAGGCACGTGTTTGAAGCCCTGGGTGGCATAGGGGCCGAAACCGTCGCGATACTGCGCCTCGGAGGAGAAGCCCACGATGGTCGAGGTGCGGCCGTGGAAGTTGTTGTCGCAAACGATGATCTCGGCCTTCCCGTCGGGGACATTCTTCACCGTGTAGGCCCACTTGCGCGCGCACTTGATGGCGGTCTCGACGCCTTCGGCCCCGGTGCTCATCGGCAGCGCGCGATCCATGCCGGTGACCTCGCAGAGCTTGGCGAGGAACGGGGGCAGGGTGTCGCTGTGGAAGGCGCGCGAGGTCACCGCCAGGCGCGCGGCCTGCTCGTTGAGCGTCTTGAGCAGTTTCGGGTGGCCGTAGCCGAAGCTCACGGCCGAATAGGCCGACAACATGTCGAGGTACTTGCGGCCCTCGTCGTCCCAGAGCCATACCCCCTCGCCGCGCGAAAGCACAACCGGCAGCGGCGCGTAATTGGAGGCGCCGTAGCGCTTTTCGAGAGCAATTTTGTCGCTCATGGTGACTCCTTAGGTCCCGCTTTTGGCAGAGCCCGATATTATACAAGGGCGATGCCTAAATTTCCAATAACGTCAAGCCTTTAGGCTTTGGGCCAGGTTCGCCGCCATACGTCCCGCGATGGCATAGATGGTGAGCTGGGGATTGGCTCCGAGACTGGTGGGAAACACCGACCCATCGTGGACCGAGAGGTTGGCCAGCTGGTGGTGCCGGCCGGCCTCGGTGACGACCGCGGTGCGCGCATCGTTGCCCATGGCGCACCCGCCCATCACATGGGCGCTGACCACGCGCGAGTGCAGGGCGCGCATCGGCAACCCCTCGATCGCCGCCTTCGCGTCGCGCCAGCTGGTGACCGGAATCGCGCCCTCGTGCAACGGCATCACGGTCTGCGCGCCGGCGGCGAACTGGATCTCGGCCATGGCGAGATAGGCGCGGCGAACGCCGTTCCAGACGTAGTCGCTGATCGGATAATCGAGCACCGGCCAGCCAGACTTGAGCACCACCTGGCCACCGACCGATTCGGGATGGAATCCGTCGCGCACCAGGGCGATCAGCACCTGCAGGTTGGGGAAGCGTTTCATCCAGGTCGCATGGTCGGTGCCGAAGCCCGGCAGCGTGATGCCGGCCAGGATGGGGTGCACCGGCGGGGCTTCGAGCTTGAAGCCCACCGGTCCGTCGACCGGTAGCAAGTCGAGGAAATGGTCGGAGTAGATCGATTGCGGAGCGCCGTAGTAACCCTCAACCTTCTGCGCAAACATCGCTCCCGAGACCACGGTGGGATGCAGGAACGTGCGCTTGCCGGTGACCCGGTGGGGATCTGGGGCGCCGCTGGAGAGCAGGATCGAGGGCGTTCCAATGGAACCCGCGGCCAGCACGAAGTGTTTCGCGCGCAGGCGTATGCGGTGTGCCCCGGGAGCTGCCCCGTTGCGCTCCACGCCGCGCGCCTCGCAGGCGACGACGCGATTCCCATCAAACGCGAGGCGGGTCACGCGCGCGCGATGCACAAGTGTCGCGCCACGATCGAGCGCCGCGGGAATGGTGGTCACCAGCATCGATTGCTTCGCGTTGAGCGGGCAACCCATGCCGCAGTAGCCGAGGTTGGCGCAGCCTTTCACGTTGCGGCGGATGGCGCCGGTGGGAATGCCGAGCTTCTGGCAGCCGCGCCGAAGGATGTCGTTGTTTTCGTTCGGCGGCATGCCCCAGGGACCGATCCCGAGCCGTTCTTCCATCTTCGCGAACCAGGGCGCGAGCGCCGCTTCGGTCATCGTGGTGAGGCCGTGTGCGCCGCTCCAATGGGCCAGCGTGCGAGGCGGCGTTCGGAAGCTCGAAGTCCAGTTGACCGTGGTGCCGCCGCCAACGCAGCGCCCCTGCAGGATGGTGATCGCGCGATCCGCGGTCTGGCGCGCGGCCGACTCCTGGTAGAGGCGCGGATAGGCTTCTCGTTCACGCATGCGGAAATCGGTGGAGCCCACCAGGGGGCCCTCCTCGACGATGGCGACCGAAAGTCCCGCCTGCGCCAGGATCTCGGCGGTCACGCCGCCGCCCGCTCCGCTGCCGATCACCACCACGTCGCATTCGATATCGCGATCCCGCGTGACCAGCGCAGCGTCGACGACCTTCCAGCCGCGCGCCAGTCCCTCGACGATGGGATCGGGAACACTCATGGCAGCCTGGGCGGGCCGGGATAACCAATCGCCGCCCACGATGAAGGGTTGTCGTACCAGGATGCCTGGATCAACTGGGTCAGGGCCTGGTACCCCGCGCGCTGGATCTCGAAACGGCTGTGGCGCCAGCGCGTGAGGAAAGCGGCCACCTCCGCGGCGGGGGCTTCCTCGATCGGCGCCCAGAGGCCGGTGAAGGCGAAGCGCGTAGGGGTGTATCGGAACACGCTGAACAACTGGTCGACCTCTTTCTGCACCAGGGGGCTCAGCCCGGAGACCGCGCGATCGAATGCATCAACGACCTCCCGGATGGCTTGGGCGCGCGCTGCGCTTTCCTCGGGGAGCGATCCGGCGAGGACCACCGGCACCAGGGCGGCGGTCATCACCACCGACCCCGAGTCGAGGAAGCGGTGGTTGGCCGTGGGTGCGGCTTCGCTGCGGTCGAGCCAGCGCACGGTGGCCAGCACCGCCGCGCCGGCAATGCCGACCTTGATGAACTGGCGCCGGGTGGGCAATTTAGCGCAGCAGCAGCTTCACCAGCGTGGTGAAGCGCTTTCCATAGGGAGGGCGGAACAGCTTGAGTCCGTTGAGCCGGGACTGGTGGAATACCGCCCTGCGCTTGGAGAAGGTCTCGAACCCGGCGCGGCCGTGATATTCCCCCATGCCCGAGGGACCCACGCCGCCGAAGGGCAGTTCGTCCTGCGCGATGTGCAGCAGCGTTTCGTTCACGCAGGCCCCGCCGGAGACCGTGCGCGCGAGCACGGCATCGATGGCGGCACGATCGTGGTCGAAGATGTAGAGCGCGAGCGGGCGAGGGCGGGCGTTGACGTGCTCGATGGCCTCGTCGAGCGTGTCGTACGGGATCACGTTGAGGATCGGCCCGAAGATTTCCTCGCGCATGATGCGCGTCGAGTCGGGCGCGCCGAGCACCAGGGCCGGCGCCATCTTGGGCGAGGCGGCGAAGTCCTCGCCGGCCGGATTGACCTCGATCACACGGGCGCCGGCGCCACGCGCCTCATCGAGCAATTCGCCGAGCCGCGCGCGGTGGCGGGCATCGATGATTGCGGTGTAGTCGGGGTTGTCGCACAGGCGCGGATACAGCCTTGTTATCGAGGCCCCCGCCGCCGCGCAGAACGCATCCACGCTTTCGCGGGGCACCAGTGCGTAATCCGGGGCGATGCAGGTCTGGCCCGCGTTGAGGCACTTGCCGTACGCGATGCGATCGGCGGCCTCGGCCACGTCGATCCCGCGTCCGACGATGGCGGGCGACTTGCCGCCGAGTTCCAGCGTGACGGGCGTGAGGTTGGCCGAGGCGGCGCGCATCACCTGGCGGCCCACCGCCGTGGACCCCGTGAACAGCAGGTGGTCGAAGGGAAGGGCCACGAAATCGCGTGCGGTCTCCACGCCGCCGTTGACGATGGCCAGCACCGAGGGATCGAAGTGCTTCGCAACCAGTTGCCCCAGCAGCGCGCCGGTTTCCGGGGCCAGCTCCGACATCTTCACCAGCACGCGGTTGCCCGCCGCCAACGCGCAGGTGATGGGTCCAATGGCGAGATACAGCGGATAGTTCCACGGCACCACCACGCCCACCACGCCGAGCGGCTGCGGCAGGATGCGCGAGCGCCCAGGTAGGAACCAGAAATTGGTGGCGACGCGGCGAGGTCGCATCCAGCCGGCGAAATGGCGGCGTGCGTGGCGTATGCCTTCGAGGGACGGGAAGACCTCGAGCATCGTGGTTTCGGCGTGGGAGCGGCCGCGAAAATCGCGGTCGATGGCCGTGCAGAACGCGCCTGCGTTGTCGTGCACGAGCTGCTCGAGCTGAAGCAGCGCGAGCTCGCGTTCGCGGCGGGAAAGGGGCCGACCGCGGGCCTCGCGCTGGTGCTCGAAGGCGCCGGCGAGGGAGGCCGAATGCGCG
>JBBREI010000075.1:0-17069 GCA_038203035.1 Burkholderiales bacterium | reverse complement strand
ATGAACGAATACGTTCTCGACACCGCCGCCGGCTCGCTGACCGACTGGGTCGTTACCCAGCCGATCAAGAGCGTGTTCGTCGACGCGACGACCGCTGCGCCGCCGTACACCAACGTCCTCACGGCGTCGGGCGCTTGCGAGGAGATCGAGTTCCAGTACTTCAACCGTGAAGAGCGTGGTGCCACGGCTTCGGGGATCGACTTCTCGCCGCCCCCGCCCGCCGGCGACGCCAGCTCCATCTGCTGGGAATCGACGGTCATCTCGATCCGTAACGGTGCTGGGCACATGCCGACGGGTAGCACGTCCGGCGTGCTGGGTTCGCGCAACACCACGTCGATCCAGATCACTCCGAGCTTCCAGAACGGTTGGGCGCGCCTGACGTTCACCGGTGTCAACGCGACGACGATCGGCCTCGAGAACGACGCGGCGACGTCCGACGGCGCCGTGTTCGATGGCAATGCCCTTGCAATTCCGACCACCCTGTTCCCCGCCTCGGCTGCCTCGTTCTTCGGCCTGCCGGTCACGGGCTTCATGATCCGCACGTTCAGCAACGGCACGCTCACCTGCACCACGGGCGCTTGCCAGGGCAACTACGCGAGCCTGTTCGATCACGCGTACACCAACCTCATCGCCCCGTAATCCAGGGTCGGTGGCAGGGGGAACATTCCCTGTGTTGCACAAGACAGGCGGACCCTCGGGTCCGCCTGTTTTTTTCCTCGATTTCACGGTGAATTGTGAGGAAAATAACAACTGGCTGCGCCCAACTTCTGGTACCCTTAACTGGGAGCTTTAGCTTTACCTTCCAAGTATTTGTTTCCGAAATGTCTTTTCAGCACTGGGTGCTGGATTGCCGAACCAAGGGAGATCAAATGACCACTTTCCTGACCCTTCTCCGGCGCACAGCAGTTGCCATGGGTGCCATCGCCGCTCTGACCGTAACGAGCGAAGCGAATGCCCAGGCAGGCACCATCAACCTTTCCAACGGCAGCTCCTGCCAATACACGTCGCTGACGGTGGATCCGACCGGCGCGGTCAACGTGACCTGCGATACTGGCACGCCCCCGCCCACCAGCCCGGGCACCTTCAGCCTGCTCGCGAACGTCGCCAGCATCAATACCGGCACCCAGACCACCACCGCCTTCCAGGTCCGGCGCGTCGGTGGCACCGCGGGTGAGGTTGTAGTCTCGTACACGGCCACCGGGTCGGGCGGCGGTTGCACGGCCGTGGATTCCGGCACGCTGACGTTCCCCGCCTTGAGCGCCGCAACCCAGAACATACGGGTCCTGGCGGGCGCCACCTCGGGCGATTGCACGGTGACCATCACGGTGGCCGATCCGGGCCTCTCGGGCACGCTGTCGACGTTGACCAAAACCGTTCCCGTCACTGCCCCGATCGCGGGTTGCCCGGCAAGTGATGTGACCGTCCGGTCCCTGGGAGGCTCCGGCAACGCCAACGGCACCCTGTTGTTGGCCAGCGGCGCAATCGCGTCGTATGCCCTGCCAAAGACCACCAAGAACTCCGGCATCTTCAAGCTATCGGAAACCACCAGCACGTTCCCCATGGCGCCCTGGTATTACGAAGTCCACATCAGCAAGTGCAAGGGACTGGTGGAAGAAACGGCGGGCGACGGCTGCTACATCAAGAGCGGTAACCAGCGCCTGCTGTCGAAGATCTGGATGGTGAACCCGACCGCGACCTACCCGTCGAAAGCCGTGATGGATACCAGGGGCATCTGCTACACCCCGGGCGCCAGCACCGCGACGATTACGGGAGAGCAGTACTACATCAACATCCGCTACACGTATGCGTCGTGCTCGACACTTTCGGTGTGCGGCTGGGTGCCCCAGTGGACCGTGTGGACCTACAATTAACCTGTAACGATTAAGCCTCACGACTGCGCCCGGGCTTGTCCCGGGCGCTTTTACTTTCAGGACGTGCCAATGATTCCCCGACAGCCGTTATTCGCAGCCCTCTTTGCCGCCGCCAGCCTGACCGCGCTGGCCCAAACGCCGGGTCCCGTGTCCAAACTGCCCCCCGACACCCCGTTGATCCAGGATGGCGAGGTACGCGTCGATGCCGCGGACTTCGAAGGCAACATCCTTCGCGTCCCGGAAGACCGTCGCGCCGGGTTCCGAATGAGCTACGACCGCGTGGCCTCGGTGGTGGACAACATCTACATCACGAGGGCCATCGCGCAGAGGGCGCGAGAGGCGGGCCTGGACAAGGACCCCGCCGTGCAGGCCCGCCTTCGCCAACTGCAGGAAGGGTATCTCGCCGACCTGTACGCGCAGAAGCTGGAGAAGGATTCGGTCACCATCGATCTCGAGAAGCGCGCGCGCGAGCTCTTCATCGCCGACCAGGACAAATACATGACGGACGAGGAAGCCCACGTCCAGCAGATCCTGGTGGGGCTGTCGTGCCGATCGAACCTGCAGGCGCGCGAGGTAGCCCTTCGCGCCTACGAGGAAGCGAAGGCCGGCACCGATTTCCTGACGCTCGCCGAAAAGTACAGCGACGTGGGCGAGAAGGCCAACAAGGGTGGCGACATCGGCACCGGACCGGTGAAGCGCCTGGTGGTGCCCGTTCGTGAGGCCCTGGCGAAGCTGAAACCGGGCGAAATTTCGGAGCCGGTGGAATCCCCGTTCGGCTTCCACGTGCTGAAGCTGCTCGAGCGCAAGCCGCCGAAAGCCAAGCCGTTCGAGGCCGTGAAGGCGGAGATCATCGCCGCCGAACGCAATCGCCTGCAGCGCAAGCGCCTCGACGACGAGATCACCGGCTTGCGCAGCTCCAGGACCGTGATTACCTATCGTCAGAACGTGGAGCAGCTGGTGGCGCCCGGGCTGGATATCAACGACCTGCAGCGGCGCGCCATGGAGGCGCAGAAGGGTGGCAAGCCCGCCCCGGACGCCGCGAAGACGCAATGATCCGCGTCTTCATCGGGTACGACGCCGTGGAGGCCGTGGCATTCAACGTCCTCTCGCACTCCATCCACGCGCGCGCCACGCAGCCGGTGCAGATCGCCCCCGTCATGCTCGACCAGCTGATGGGCGTCTACCGGCGCGACCGCAATCCGCTGCAGTCGACGGAGTTCTCGTTCTCGCGCTTCCTGGTTCCCTACCTGTGCGACTTCAAGGGCTGGGCGGTGTTCATGGATTGCGACATGCTCGCGCAGGAGGATTTCGCGCGGTTGTGGGCGCTGCGTGACGACCGCTACGCCGTCCAGGTGGTCAAACACACCCACGTGCCGAAGGAGGAGACCAAGTTCCTCGGTGCGGTGCAGACGAAATACGAAAAGAAGAACTGGTCGTCGGTGATGCTGATGAACTGCGCGCAGTGCACTGTGCTGACGCCGGACTTCGTCAACACCGCCACGGGCCTGGAGCTGCACCAGTTCAAGTGGCTGCGCGACGACTCGCGCATCGGCGAGATCCCCGCGCAGTGGAACCACCTGGTGGGATACGACCCCCGCCGCCCCGATGCCAGCGTGGTCCACTACACCATCGGCGGCCCCTGGTTCCCCGAGTACCTCGAATGCGAATACTCGGCCGAGTGGTTCGCCGAGCGCGAACGCATGCTTGCCGCACCCGGCCGCGCCAGGGCGGCGGCCTCCTAGAAGCGGCAGGCGCATTGGCTCACATCGCGGCCCAGGGCGCCGGCTCCATGCGTTGGGCCTGGCTGCTGCTCAACTTCACACGGCGCGAAATCCTCAGCCGTTACGCCGGCAGCGTGAGTGGCCTGGCGTGGACGCTGCTGCACCCGCTGGCGCAACTCGCGATTTTCGCCTACGTCTTCAGCCAGGTGTTCCGGGTAGGAGTGCCGCCGGGTTATCCCGGCGTGACGTACGTGGCCTTCGTCGCCGTCGCGCTCTGGCCGTGGATCATGTTCTCCGAAGGCCTGACACGCGCCATGGGTTCGGTGGGCGCCAACGCGGGCCTGATCAAGAAGGTCGCCTTCCCCCATCGGTTGCTGGTGTATTCGTCGGTGCTCGCGTGTTGCGCGGTGCATGCCGCCGGTTTCATCGCGGTGCTGGTGGTGCTGAGGCTCTTCGGCGAACCGATCCACCTCTCCGGCCTTCCGGTGGCGCTCCTGCTGCTGGTCCCCTACATGCTGCTGGGCGCGGGCCTGGGAGCGATGCTGGCCGCGCTGCAGACCCTGCTGCGGGACGTGGAACACGTGGTGCAGGTGCTGATCACGATCCTCTTCTACGCCTCGCCCATCCTTTTTCCCTCCACGCTCATCCCCGCGGCGCTCCAGGGGTGGGTGAAGTGGAACCCGCTGGCGTGGTTCTCCGAGCGGATGCGCGAGGTGCTGCTGCAAGGCGCGGGCCTGGTGCCGGGCGACGCGGTAGTGGCCCTCGGTTGCCTCGCCGTGTTTGCGGGTGGACTCTGGATCTTCAATCGCCTCTCGCCCAGCTTCGAGGATTTCCTCTGATGGGTGAGGCGCTTGTCACGCTCAAGGGTGTCACCAAGGATTATCCCAAGATCTCCACCAGCGCAGATCGGTTGCGCACACTGGCGGCACTGCTGCTGCGCAGCCGCGACGTGCCGCACTTCCGGGCGCTGCGAAACGTGGACCTCGAGGTGGTGCGCGGGCAGTCGGTGGGCATCATCGGGGAAAACGGCGCCGGAAAATCCACGCTGCTGAAAATTGTCGCGGGGGTGGTGCGCCCGACGCGGGGCAGCGTGGAAATTAGGGGCCGCGTGGGCGCGCTGCTGGAGCTGGGAAGCGGCTTCCACCCCGAATACACCGGGCGTGAAAACATCCACCTCTCGAGTGCGCTGATGGGGCTTTCACGGCGCGAGGTCCGCGAAAAAATCGATTCGATCATCGCGTTCGCCGACATCGGCGACCACATCGACGAGCCGGTGAAGCATTATTCCTCCGGCATGGCGGTGCGCCTCGGTTTCGCCGTCGCCACCGTGCTTTCGCCCGAGGTGTTGATCACCGACGAGGTGCTGGCGGTGGGTGATGAATCGTTCCAGAAAAAATGCGTCGCGTGGCTGGAACGGTACCTCGCCGACGGCGGCACGTTGCTGCTCTGCTCACACAGCATGTTCCACATCCAGACCCTCTGCAGCCAGGCGTTGTGGATCCACCATGGTGAAGTGCGCATGCGCGGGCCCAGCTTCGACGTGACGCGCGAATACCTCACCTACCACCAGGAAAAAACCGGCCGCGAACAGGCCGAAGGCCGCAGGGCGATGGCCGGCATGCTGCGGCTCACCGAGGCCAGGATCGAAAACGAAAGCGGCGAGAACGCATCGACTTTCCGCCGCGGCGACGCCCTCGTGCTGCGCTCGACCGTTTTCGAACCCGACAACCGCGCGCCGGTCCTGCTTTTTGGCGTGGTGCGCGTGGATGGCACGGCGGTCTACGGCTCGCACTCCAACGAACACGGCTACGCGCCGGCAAACCCCGAACCGCAGCGCTTCGAGTTCATGGTGCGCTTCGCGTCCCTCGCGCTGTTGCCGGGCAAGTACCTGCTGCGGGTCCACGTGCTCGATCCGGAAGGGCTGCGGCTCTACGACACGCTCGAGCTGGAATTCGTGGTCACCGGCGAGACCCGCGACTACGGCGTGGTGGAGCTGGAACACGAATGGCGGCACCCATGAGCCAGCAGCAGATGCAGCAGGCGGCACAATTGCACAGGGGCGGCGACCTGGCCGGCGCCATCGCCCTCTATCGAAAGGTGCTCGATGGCGAACCGAAGCGGGCCGATGTCTGGCACCTGAAGGGCGTGGCCGAGCACCAGGCCGGCAACTTCGAAGATGCCCTGGAAAGCGCCAACCAGGCCATCACGCTCGGCGGGCTGCAACCCGCGTACCTGCTGCTGCAAGGCGGCGTGCTGCACGATCGCGGCGACCTGCCAGCGGCCGAAATACGTTTTGCCCGCGCGGTGGAAGGCGCGCCGAAGTGGGCGCCGGCCCTGATCGAACTGGGCGCCGTGCGCCTGGACCTGGGCCGCGTGCAGGAAGCGGTTGATGCCTTCCGTGCCGCCGTCGAGGCGGATCCGAAAAACGTGCGCGGCTGGAACAACCTCGGCTACGCGCTCCTTGGGGTGAACAAGGACGAAGAAGCCGTCCGCGCCTTCGACTACGCCATCGGCCTCAACCCGAAATCGGCGCTGGCGCACTTCAACCTTGCCCGCATCCACAACAACCGCAACAACCACAAGCTGGCGCTCAAACACGCCGAAGCCGCGGCCAGCGTCGATGCGGGTTATGCCGACGCGTGGCTGCTCATCGGCGACATCCACCGCCGCCTGCGCAATGTGCAAGGCGCGCTTGACGCGTACAAGTCCGCCGCCGCCGCGGGGCCGGACAACCTGGTGGCGCTCAACGCCATGGCCGACGTTCTGGCCGAAAGCGGCCGCTTCGACGAGGCGCGCCGCGGCTATTGGCAGCTGTGGCGCAAACATCCGGAGAACCTCAAGTCGGGCCTGGGCGCCAACCTGCTGTTGCCGCAGATGTACGTCTCCCGCGAACACGTCGACATCGTGCGCCGCGAATTCGGCGAGGGCCTGGAGCGACTGCACGAGGCCGCGGGCGAGTTCCGCTTCGCCCGACCGGAAGCAGCGCTGGCCGACGCGCGCTGGACCAACTTCTACCTCGCCTACCAGGGCCGCAACGACCGCGACCTGCAGCGCCGCTACGGGGAATTCCAGGAACGCGTGGTCAAGCCGCAGTTGCCGCAGTTTTTCGAGCCGTTGCCGAAGCGCAAGGGCGGCGACCGCATCCGCATCGGGTTCCTGAGCCATTTCTTCTTCAACTGCACGGCGGGGCGCTACTTCGGCCCGTGGGTCACGCAGATCGATCCGAAGCGCTTCGAGAAATTCGTCTACTACACCAACGAGTGGGTGGCCGACGACACGCGCGCCATCGCGGCGGGTGCGGAAACGTTCCGCCACTTGCCTGGCCGTCCGCTGCACGTGCTGGCGAAGCAGATCCTCGCCGACGAACTCGACATCCTGGTCTATCCCGAGCTCGGCATGCACGCGGAGACCTTCACGCTCGCAGGCCTGAGGTTGGCACCCGTGCAGGTATCCGGTTGGGGCCACCCGAACACGCCGGGCCACCCGAACATCGACTGGTTCTTCTCGTGTGAGGCGATGGAGCCCGAAGGCTCGCAGGCGCACTACAGCGAACGCCTGGGCCTGCTGCCGGGCCTGGGCACGCGTTATGAAACACCCCGGGGCGAAAACAGATCCACCCGCGCGGATTTCGCGATCCCCGAAGACCGCACCATCTACCTCATCCCGCAGTCGCTTTTCAAGATCCATCCCGACAACGACGCGCTGATCGCGCGTGTGTTGTCGCAGGATCCGAAGGCGCTCGCGGTGTTTTTTGCGTCGAGCCACGATCCGGTCACGCAGGCCTTCGGCATGCGCCTGGGCAACACCTTCCGGCTCTACAAGATGGACGTGCACGACCGCGCGCTGTTCCTGATGCCGAACGTGCAGCACGCCACCTACCTGCGCCTGAACGAGCTGTGCGACGTGATGCTCGATACGCTGCACTGGTCGGGCGGCAACACCTCGCTCGATGCACTCGCCAGCGGCCTGCCGGTGGTGACGCTGCCGGGGGAATTCATGCGCGGGCGCCAGAGCCAGGCGATGCTCAAGGCGCTGGGCGCGCCAGAGCTCATCACACACGATGCGGAGACTTACGTGGAGACGGCGCTGCGGCTGGGGCGCGACGCGGACGAGCGGCGCTCGATCTCGGAGCGGCTCAAGGCCAATCGGCTGGAGCTGTTCGAGCGCGACGAGCCGATCCGCGCCCTCGAGGACCTGCTTGAGAGGGCATTTCTATCCTGAAGCCTTGAGGCGGAACGCCGATGTCGCCGATGCCCCGCCGATTGCCGCCGATAAAAGCGAGAAGACAATTGGGATTCGTGCCCAATTTCAGGGGGTGCCAGCCTGGCCGATGACGCTCTACGCGACTTTCCACCCGTGTGTCGCAAAAAATCGCCACGCCGACCGGACGAACCACGCGACGTGTTTTGGCCCCTTGCGTGAGGCTTCCCCGCCGTGGTGCAGGATGCGCGCCTCGGGCACATAGGCCACCTGCGATTCGCGGCCCACTCGCAGGCTCAGGTCGTAGTCCTCGAAATACATGAAGTAGCGCGGATCGAAGCCACCCAGGCGCGTGAGCAGCGCCGTGCGCGCCAGCATGAAGCAGCCGCTGGCCAGCGGCACGTTGGGCACGTATCCCGCGCCGATCACGTCGCGCATCTCGTAGCGGTTGATCGCGGGCATGAAGCGCCGCCGCAGGAAAGCCGGCGCGAAGCCGCGCAGGAAAAGCACCCACACCGAGGGATAACGTTTGCAGAGGAACTGGCGCTCGCCGTCGTCGCCGAACACGGCCGGCGCGATCATGCCGACCTCGGGATGGTCGCGCGCGGCGCGCAGGGCTTCACCCAGCGCCGCGGGTTCCAGCTCCACGTCGGGGTTCATGACCAGGTGGAAATCGGAATGCGCGCGCTCGATCGCCAGGTTGTTGGCGCGTCCATAACCGACGTTGCCCTGGCCGGTGATCAGCTCGATCGTGCCGGCGCCGGTGGGCCACGAAGCGATCGCCTGCGCCACCGGTGCGCGCGAATCCGCGGGGCTGTTGTCGATCACCACCACGCCGGCCCGGCCGACCTCCGCGCGGCTCCTCGCCTCCTCGATCGATCGGGCAAGCGAGGAGAGGGCGCGCGCGAGAAGGCGCGGGTCGGGCTGGAAGGTGACGATGGATACGGTGAGCGACGGCGCCGGCATGCCCGCGAGAGTATCCGGGCGGGGCGGCAGGCTCAAGGACTCAATACGGCTGGCGCTGGATCGACTTGGCGCCGGACACGCCATCCACCGAATAGGCGAAATTCGCCGTGCTGGTGGAGGTGAAGGCCAACGTGGCGCTGCCCACCTGGCGGGATTGCACGTTGGCGGGATTAAACGTACCGACGAAGGACGGCCCCGTGGTGGCGTACAGCGGCCCGGTGTAGGTGCTGGCGGTGGTCCACGTCCCGTTGGGCATCACGTACCAGGTGCGTGTGCCATCGGCTTCGTACGTGTACCAGACCCCGAAGACCACGTTCGAGGGGTGCTGCGTGAGGTTCAGGCCCCAGCCCGACTCGTTCGGGTTCCACCACAGGTCGGTGTAATCCGCGGTGGGCGCGGCCACCGGCCCCAGGTAGCTGGCAATGTTTGGATAGACCTGGTCGAAGCGCGAGAAGTAGTCGAGGCCCAGCGGGTTGGTGCACGAGGCGGTCCCGCCCCACAGGCCGCCGCGCAGGAAGTATTGCCCGTTGCTGGTGCTGAAGAGCCCGCCGCCGCTGCTGCCTGGTTCCGTGGTGCCGCTGTTCCAGCGCACCTGGAGGTAGGAGCTTGAACCATCTCCCACGCCCGGGATGCCGAAGCCGTTTGCGATGCCTTGCGAGACCTTCTTGAGGTCGCCCTGCGGGTGGTGAATGGCCGTGAGCGAGGTGCCGCCCGGGACGGTGTTGGCGTCCCACCCGGAATAGAAAGCGCCCGATGGCGGCGTGCCGTTGAGGCGCACCAGCAACACGTCGCTGAAGAGGTTGCTGTGGGCCAGGAATGCGCCGCCGGGCACCTGGCTCCAGCCCGATTCCGGCACGTTGGAGCCGGTGCCCGCGGAGCAGCCGTTGGCCTGGAAGAGCCACAAGGTGGTGAGCGTGTTGGCCACCAGCTGCATCTGGGCCGGGGTCTTGTACGGCGCTGCTTCGTTGTCGAAGCAATGGTTGGCGCTGTAGACCCACGGCTTCTGCGTCGACGAATCGGCATCCGCCAGCAGGGTGCCCGAACACAGGCCGGTGAAATTGGCGTCGTTGAAGACCAGCTGGGCTTCCGACGCGGCGGCCTGACGGAAGGGTGCGCTGGCGTTGAGCGGCGAGCAGGCGACATCCACGTTGCAGGCATCCGCGTCGCCGATATCGATGATGCGTTTGGTGAGCCGGCTCGACGGGGTGGTGAACACGTGGGAGGCGCCCGCGATACGCAAGCCGACGGAGCGCGGATCGTGGCGCGAAGGGACAAAAAATTCCACCGTCTGGGTGGCGCCTTCCGTCAGTGGCGACCACCACGGGGCGAAGCGATCCGGCACATCGGCCACCTTCACGGGGCCTTCCAGGCGCGTGGCATCGGCGCCGAAAAATACCATCTCCACGTCTTCCGGGACCCCCATGAGGTCGATCGCCAGGCGCAGCGAACCGGCATCCGGGGAGCTCACCGCCACCCGCGCCGCGTACCCGCCGGGAACGGCGGCCCACGCCATGGAGGCAGCCTGCGGCAATACGGCTTGCGGGCGGACCACACCCACAATGAGGCGGCGCCGCATCGTGTGGGTTGCGGCGCGTTGGTTGGCGGCGCGCACCGAGGCGATTTCCGCCGCCGAAACGACCGGCAGCACGGTCGTCGGCGCGTGGATGCCCCCCAGGCGCAACTGCGGGGCCTGAACGGCCTTTGCAGCCAGCGCCCACTCACCCGGCACTACCGGCAACGGCGCGGCCAGGGCCGCGCCGGCGGCCCACACGGCGATCGTGAGGAATGTTCTAAAAATCATGTACTTGTGACCCGGCGCGGAGGTGCCAAGTTCCCCCAGATTAACGTCCAAGTTACCTACTCGTTGACCTTCGGGCAAGTCAAACAAGCAGGCTCAGGCCGCGGCAAATTGCAGGCGGTGCAGCCCGGCGTACATGCCGGCGCGGGCGAGGAGGTCGCGGTGGCTGCCGGTTTCGACGATCCGGCCCTGCGAAAGGACCACGATGCGGTCGGCCTTTTCGATGGTCGAGAGGCGGTGTGCAATCACGATGGTGGTGCGCCCGCGCATCAACTCCTCCAGCGCTGCCTGCACCGCGCGTTCGCTTTCGGTGTCGAGGGCAGAGGTGGCCTCGTCCAGCAGCAGGATCGGCGCGTCCTTGAGGATGGCGCGCGCGATGGCGATGCGCTGGCGCTGGCCGCCGGAAAGTTTGGCGCCGTTTTCCCCGATCTGGGTGGCCAGCCCCTGCGGCAGCCCGCGGATGAATTCCATGGCGTGTGCGGCTTCGGCCGCGCGCACGATCTGCGCCTCGCCGACGCTATCGCCGCGCCCATAGGCGATGTTGGCGGCCACGGTGTCGTTGAAAAGCACCACGTTCTGCGAAACCAGCGCGACCTGGCGGCGCAGGCTCTCGAGGGTGATCGACCGGACGTCGTGGCCGTCGAGCGAGATATGGCCCGAATCCGGGTGGTAGAAACGCGGCAGCAGGTGGATCAGGCTCGACTTGCCACTGCCCGATGGCCCCACCAGCGCCACGGTTTCACCCGGCTCGATCGTGAGGCTCACGTTGTCGAGCGCGGGGCGCGAGGCGGTTTTGTAGGTGAGGCTCACGTTGTCGAAGCGCACCGCGCCGCGCGCGCGGTCCAGCACCACGGTGCCCAGGTCTTCCTCGCCGGACTCGTCGATGAGTCCAAAGACACTTTCGGACGCCGCGAGGCCACGCTGGATGTGTTCGTTCACCCCGGTCAGGCGCTTGAGCGGTTGCAGCAACATGCCGGTGGCGGCGATGAACTCGATGAAGCTGCCGACATCGCGCGATCCGCCGAAGGCCTGCCCGGCGGCGAAGTAGATGATCGCTGCGATCGCGCACGCCACGATCAGCTGCGTCACCGGCACCGTGCCCGCGGCGGCAACCGCGTGTTTCATGTTGAAGCGGCGGATGCGCTGGCTGGCATCCTCGAAGCGCTTGCTCTCGTAGTCCTGCCCGCCGAAGACGCGCACCACGCGCTGGTTGCCGATTGCCTCGTCCAGCACCTCCGCGATGCCGCCCACCGCGCTCTGGGATTCGCGGCTCATGGTGCGCAGGCGGTGGCTGAAGCGCCTGACCACGAAGGCGATGGGCGGGATCACCACGAAGGTGATGAGCGTGAGCTGCCAGTTCGACCACAGCAGGATCGCAAGCAGGGCGGCGATGGTCACGCTGTCGCGCACCACCACGGTCAACACGCTGGTGGAGGCCGCGGCGATGTTGTTCACGTCGTTGGTGAAGCGCGCCACCAGCTGCGCCGTGGCAACCTCGTCGAAATACGCCGGCGGCAGGCGCAGCACCCTGGCGAACATCTCGCGGCGCAGGTCCAGGATCACCTTGTTGGCGACCCACTGGTTGGCGAAACCCGAGGTGAAGCTGGCGATGCCGCTCACCAGGAAAACCCCCACCACCGCCAGCGGCAGCAGGATCGCCAGGCTGCGGTCCTTGTGCACAAAAAGTTCGTTGATGAGGGGCCCGGTGATCTTCACCAGCGCGGCGTCGGCCAGGCCGCCCACAATCATCGCCACGACGCCCGCGAAGAGCGCGGCGCGATAGGGCCAGACGTGGCGCAGCAGTCGCGTGTAGAGCTGGCGGCTGGTCATCAGGGGGGAGTCCATGCGGCATTATCTCGCGACCGCGTGCCCGCTGCCGCGTGAGACAATTTCGCCGCCATGACACCCCTGCCCCCACACCTTCCGAGCCCCGCATGTGCGGGCTGAGCGGCTTCGTCGACCCGCGCGCCGCGGGTGATGGCGGCGCGCTGCTGCGGCGGATGACGCGCCGCCTCGCGCACCGCGGGCCCGACGCGGAAGGTTATTTCGAACAAGGTCCGGCACACCTCGGCCATCGCCGGCTCTCGGTCATCGACATCGCGTCCAGCCTGCAGCCGATGTCGAGCGCCGACGGCCGCTACACCCTGGTCTACAACGGCGAGCTCTACAACTTCCGCGCGCTGCGTGGGGAGCTCGAAGCGCTCGGGCGCACCTTCCGCACGCGGGGCGACACGGAGGTGCTGCTGCAGGCGCTCGAACAATGGGGCGAGGCGGCGTTGCCCCGGTTGCAGGGGATGTTTGCGTTTGTGTTGTGGGATACGCGCGAGCAGGCGCTTTTCGCCGCGCGCGACCCGCTGGGCATCAAGCCGCTGCACTATTCGTGGGACGGGACACTTTTCGCCTTCGCTTCCGAGCTGAAGGCGCTGGTTGAACATCCCGATGTCGCGCGCGATATCGACCTCGATGCGTTGTCGCTGTACCTCGAAGCGCAATACATCCCCGCGCCGCGCACCATCTACCGCGGCATCCGCAAGCTCGATGCCGGCCATGCGCTCACGTTGCGCGCGGGCGACCTGCGCGTGTTCCGCTACTGGCTGCCGGATTATTCGTCCAAGCCGCGCTGGGACGAGCAGGAATCGCTCGAACGCCTCGAGGCCCAGCTGCGCGCCTCGGTCGGCTCGATGCTGGTGGCCGACGTGCCGCTGGGCGCGTTTGTTTCCGGCGGCGTCGATTCGGGCGTGGTGGCGGCGCTGATGACCCAGGAAAGCGGCGCGCCGATCGACACCTTCAACCTCGGCTTCGCCGGCGACACCACGCAAAGTGAACACGTGGAGGCGGCCGCGGTCGCAGCGCACCTCGGCACGCGCCATCACGCGCTGATGGTGACGCCCGCCGACGTGCTGGCCGCCTTCGACGACTGGGTCGATGTCTTCGACGAGCCGTTCGGCGACCAGGCCGCGTTGCCCACCATGCTGCTTTCGCGCCTCACGCGCCGCCACGTCACGGTGGCGCTCACCGGCGAGGGCGCCGACGAGCTCTTCGGCGGCTACGCGAACTATGAAAAACGCGTGCGCGAGGAACGCATCACGGGTCTTCTGGGCGCCTTCGCGCCGCTGCGCGCCCTCGCGCGCCACCTGCCGCCACGCATCGCCCGCGACCGCATCGTGAAGGCCATCGGCCTGCCGAAGGCGCAGCGCTACGCCACCATCCCCAACGTCTTCGACTTCGCGGTGCAGCGCGGGCTGTATTCGGATTCCTTCCTCGCCCGCCGCTGCGCGCGCATCTCGGAAAGCGCGGCGCGTTTCCACGACGAATGCAACGCCGCCGGCTACCTCGAGAAAATCATGTACGTGGACATGCGCCTGTGGCTGCCCGACGACCTGCTGGTGAAGGTCGACCGCGCCACCATGGCCCATTCGCTCGAGGCGCGCGTGCCGTTCCTCGACCATGCCTTCGTGGAGTTTGTCGCCAGGCTCGATCCCGCCCTCAAGGTGCGCGACGGCACGCGCAAATACCTGCTCAAGAAGCTGGCGGAAAAATTCCTCCCGCACGACATCGTGCACCGCCGCAAGCAGGGTTTCGTGATGCCGCTTTCGGAGTGGCTCGGTGCGGGCCTGCGCGAGAGGGTCGACCGCAGCCTTGGGCCCGGCGGCCTGCAGCGGCGCGGACTCTTCCGCGAAGGCGCGCTCGCCCGCCTGCTGGGGGAACATCGCTGCGGGCGCCGCAACCACGCCGGGCGCATCTGGGCGCTGACGGTGCTCGAGGTGTGGTTCGAACGTTACGCCCCGGATTTTTCGCTCTAGCCGATGCACGCCGCCGCGCGCAGGGTCCTGGTCATGGAGCTCGCGGGGCTCGGGGACAACGTGCACCTCATCCCCGCGCTCGCGGCGCTGCGCAACCACTGGCCCGATGCCGCGCTGCACGTGATGGCCAACGCCCATGTGGCGGGCACCTTCGCGCTCACGCCCTGGGTCGATCGCGTGTGGGCCTATCCCACGGCGCCGCGTCCCGGATGGCGCGGCAACGTGGATTTCGTGCGCCGCTTGCGCGCGGAAGTTTTCGATTGCGTCATCAACACCAACGGCTCCGACCGATCGTCGCTGCTCACCTGGGCCACGCGCGCAAAAGACCGTATCGGCCGCCGCCCCGCCGACGGCGGCCCGCCGGGCTGGAACCTGCTTTTCACGCGCACCCTCACGCAGGCGCACTACGAGGAGCCGATGTACCTGCAGAAGTGGCATTTCATGCGCGCGGCGCTCGCGCCCTTCGCGGGCGCGGGCACCGGCGAGGCGCCCGAATTCCGCGTGAGCCTCGATGCAAGCCTGCGCCGCGCGGCCGGCATCGAGGCACGCGATGAGGGGCGCTACCTGCACGTGAGCCCGTTCACGACGTCGCCCGCGCGCGAGTTGCCGCCGGATCAGATGGCCGGGTTGATTGCGCAGCTGCGCCGGCGCCATCCGCACTTGAAGCTGGCCCTGTCGTGTTCGGCCAACGGGCGCGAAACCGCCGGCATGGATGGGTTGCTGGGCCTGCTGCCCGAGCCCCCGTGGAAGGTGTTCCGCGGCACGCTGGATATCCCCGCGCTGGCGGCGGTGATCGAGAAGGCCGCCGTTGCGTTTTCCGGTGACACGGGCAGCCTGCACCTGGCGATGATGGCGGGCACCCCGGCGGTGGCGTGGTTTCGCGCGCATCGGGGCCAGCGCGAATGGATCCCGCTGCAGCCGCAGTACCGCGTGCTGGTCGCCGAAGGCGGCGCGCCCGATGCGCTGCACGGCATCTCCACCGACGCAGTGCTGGACGCGGCCGGCGAGCTGATCGCACCGGGCAACCCATGAGGGCGCGCCCGCTGTCCATCGTCCACACCGAAAACTCCTGCGGCTGGGGCGGGCAGGAAGTGCGCATCCTCACCGAGTCGCGCGGCTTCATCGATCGCGGGCACCAGGTCACGCTGCTCTCGCCACCGGAGGCGCCGATCACCGAGGCGGCGCGGCGCATGGGCGTCCCGGTTGTGGAGCTGCCGATCCGTCGCAAGCGCCTGCCGGACCTGCTGGCGTTGCGCGGCTGGATCGCCGCGCGCCGCGCGCAGATCGACGTGATCAACAGCCACAGCTCGACCGACAGCTGGCTCGATGCCATCGCCTGCGCCAGCCTTGCCGATGCGCCACCGGTGGTGCGAACGCGCCATGTGTCCACGCGCGTGAATCGCGGCCCCGGGACGCGTTGGCTCTACATGAAGGGCAATGCACATATCGTCACGACGGGCGAGGCAGTGCGCAGCCAACTCGCGCGCGACAACGGCATCCCGCTGGACCGCATGACCTCGATTCCCACCGGCATCGACCTCGACCGCTTCTCGCCGGGGGATGCGCACGCCGCGAGGCGGCAGATCGGAATTCCCGATGTGCCGACGCTTGGCATCGTCGCCACCATGCGCGCGTGGAAGGGACACGAGTACCTCTTCGACGCGGTCGCCGCCGATCGCGACGCGTGGTCGGGATGGCAACTGCTGGTGGTGGGGGGCGGGCCCGACCGCGCGCCCCTCGAGGCCCATGCAGCGAAGGCGGGCCTCGCGGGTCAGGTGTTTTTCGCCGGCCACCAGGAAGACGTCGTGCCCTGGTTCCAGGCGCTCGACCTCTTCGCGCTGCCTTCCTACGGCGAGGAAGGCGTGCCGCAAGCGATCATGCAGGCGATGGCCTGTTCAGTCCCCGTTGTTTCCACGCCGGTGGGCGCGATTGCCGAAGCCGTCGACGCGGAAGTCACCGGGCTGCTGGTGCAACCGAAAAGCGCGGAAGCACTCGCCGCAGGACTCGCGCGTCTTCGCGACGACCCCGGCCTGCGTGCTCGCTTCGGCGAGGCTTCGCGCGCACGCGCGATCCAGCGCTTCGGCATCAACGAGATGCTCGACCGCATGGAAGTGGTGTTCCGCTCGGTCCTGCGCCGCTAGGAGTTGTTGGCGGCAGCCAGGCAATTGCGCAGCGCCGCTTCGACGGTCTCCACACGAAGCGCGCGAATATCCTCTCCCGGCGCCACCAGCGGGTAATGCCGGAGCAGCGGATTGGGAGAGGGAACCCCCTGGTGCAACACGCCCTGGCGCGGATCGGCCCAGAGCGAGATCACGTCGAGCGCGAAAGGCGCGTCAATGTAGTAAACCATCGAAAGGATGCCGCTGTCGGGCGCGAGCAGGATTCGCAGGCGATTGCGCAGCAGGGACATCAGCGCGGGAAATTCCGTGGCGCCGCGCAGATCGGTGATGTTGGCGCCTTCGAAAACGTGCGCCGCCGTGAATCCCAGCAGCACCCAGCGCACGCCCGAGTCGGGGCCGAAGCGAGAGAAGAGCTGCTGCCATTCCTGCTCCGGCCAGTCCTTGCGGTATCCGTAGTAACGCGCGGTTTCGGAGTTGACGTGCGCGCCGACGACTATCCCGGAACCCGCCGGTAGCGCGGGCGCAAGCGCATCCCAATCCGCATTCCACGGCAGGCGCGGCGGATGTTCGCTGCGATGGCCCTCGAGCCA
>JBBREI010000074.1:0-17139 GCA_038203035.1 Burkholderiales bacterium | reverse complement strand
CGGTGCTCAAGGTGAAGCTCGCGACCGCCATCATCGGCATCTCCTCGATCCACCTACTGAAGACCTTCATCAACGCCGACCACTACAGCCCGAAGGTATTGATCGCGCAAACGGTCATCCACGTGACCTTCCTGCTTTCGGCCATGGCGATCGCGGCTTCCGACCGCCTCATGCCGCACGGCGCCGCCAAGTCCGACGACCACGCATAAGGAAATCCCATGGGCAGCCCGATCCGCGAGGAAGACTTCATCCAGTCGGTGGCCGACGGCTTCCAGTTCATCAGCTGCTACCACCCGGCCGACTACATTCGCGACCTCCATGACGCCTACCAGCGCGAGGAGTCGCCGGCCGCGAAGGACGCGATGGCGCAGATCCTGGTCAACTCGCGCATGGCCGCGGAGGGGCGCCGCCCCATGTGCCAGGACACCGGCATCGCCATCGCCTTCATCAAGGTCGGCATGGACGTGCGGTGGGATACGAAGAAGTCGCTCGAGGATCTCGTCAACGAAGGCGTGCGCCGTGCCTACACCAACAAGGACAACCCGCTGCGCGCCTCGATGCTCGCGGATCCGGACGGCAAGCGCACCAGCACCGGCGACAACACGCCCGCGGTCACACACGTGGAGCTGGTGCCCGGCGACAAGGTCGAGGTGATCGTCGCGGCCAAGGGTGGCGGCAGCGAGAACAAGTCCAAGTTCGCGATGCTGCTGCCCTCCGACAACATCGTCGACTGGGTGCTGTCCGTGGTGCCGACCATGGGCGCGGACTGGTGCCCGCCCGGCATGCTTTCGCTCGGCATCGGCGGCTCGCCCGAGAAGGCGATGCTGATGGCGAAGTGGGCGATGATGGAGCCGCTCAACATCCACGAACTGAAGGCGCGCGGGGCAAAAACGCGCGCGGAGGAGCTGCGCCTCGAGCTCTACGAGAAGGTGAATGCCCTCGGCATCGGCGCCCAGGGGCTCGGCGGCCTGTCCACCGTCCTGGACGTGAAAGTGGTCGACTACCCGACGCATGCCGCCTCCAAGCCCGTGGCGCTGCTGCCGAACTGCGCGGCCACGCGCCATGTACATTTCACCCTCGACGGCAGCGGCCCCGCGAAGCTCGAGGCGCCCTGCCTCGACGACTGGCCGAAGATCACGTTCGATACCTCTGCCAGCCGGCGCGTGAACCTCGATACGCTTACCAAGGCCAAGATCGCCACCTGGAAAGCCGGGGAACCGCTGCTGCTTTCCGGCAAGCTGCTCACCGGCCGCGACGCTGCGCACAAGCGCCTGGTCGACATGATGGCCAGGGGCGAAAAGCTGCCGGTTGATCTCGCCAACCGCTTCATCTACTACGTGGGCCCCGTCGACGCGGTGCGCGACGAGGTGGTGGGCCCCGCCGGTCCCACCACCAGCTCGCGCATGGACAAGTTTGTTGAACCGGTGCTTGCCAACACGGGTCTCATCGGCATGGTCGGGAAAAGCGAGCGTGGTCCGGTGGCAATCGAGTCGATCAGGAAACACGGCGCGGTATATTGCATCGCTGTGGGCGGGGCCGCCTACCTGGTCTCGAAGGCCATTCGCGGCTCGCGCATGGTCGCCTTCGAGGACCTGGGCATGGAAGCCATCCGCGAATTCGAGGTGAGAGACATGCCCGTGACGGTTGCGGTCGATACAACGGGCAATGCCGTTCACAAGAGCGGCCCCGCGCAATGGCGCGCGAGGATCGGCAAGATCCCCGTCGCCATCGTCTAGGAAACGCCCGGGATGCCGAAGGCCGCGCTCACCTCGAGCGGGTCCTCGGACGCGCTTTGGCTGGCGCGCGACACCGCCGCCCAGCGTCCGCTGCTGATCCTCGCCGCCTCCGCCCAGGATGCCGAACGCCTGCGCGAGGAAATGGCGTGGCTGGACCCCACGCTGCGCGTGCACCGCCTGCCGGACTGGGAGATCCTGCCCTACGACCAGTTCTCGCCGCATCCGGACCTGGTGTCGGAACGGCTCTCCACACTCTGGCAGTTCGCCAACGGCGCATTCGACGCCGGGATCGTGCCGGTGACCACGGCCCTGCAGCGGCTGCCGCCGAAGTCCTACCTCGCCGGGCGCACCTTCCACCTCAAGGCGAAGGCGCGCCTGGACCTGGACGCCTTGCGCGCGCAACTGGTCCTGGCGGGCTACGCACACGTGCAGCAGGTGATGAGCCCGGGCGAATTCTGCGTGCGCGGCGGCCTGATCGACCTCTACCCCACCGGCAGCGCGGTCCCATACCGCGTGGACCTGCTGGGCGACGAGATCGAAACCATCCGCACCTTCGACGTCGACAACCAGCGCTCGATCTACCCGGTGCCCGAAGTGCGCATGTTGCCGGCGCGCGAGTTCCCGCTCGACGAGGAAGGCCGCGCGCAATTCCGCAACAGCTTCCGCGAGCGCTTCGAGGGCGACCCCTCGCGCAGCCGCATCTACAAGGACGTCTCCAACGGCATCGCGCCGGCGGGCGTGGAGTCGTACCTGCCGCTTTTCTTCGGCAAGACCGAAACAATCTTCGACTACCTGCCGCCCGAAACCACGTGTGTGCTCCACGGCGACGTGGCCGAGGCCGCGGAAGGTTTCTGGCGCGACCTCAAGTCGCGCCACGACCTGCTGCGCGGCGACCGCGACCGCCCGCTGCTGGAGCCGCGCGAGCTCTACCTGCCGGTCGAGGACCTGTTCACCGCGTTGAAGGGATTGCGCAAGCTGCAGGTCGCGCGGCCCGTCGAGGCGCTGCCGCTGCCAGCGATCGAGGTGGACCGCCGATCGGTGGAGCCGCTGCGCCTGCTCAAGCGCTTCGTGGAGCCCTTCGAAGGCCGCACCCTGATCGTGGCCGAGGGCGCGGGGCGGCGCGAGACGCTTTCGCAGTTCTTCTCGGAGCACGATTTCCACCCGGTCCTGGTGGACGACTGGGTGCGCTTCCGCGATTCCGCGCACCCCGTGGCGATGACCTACGGTCCGCTGGCCGCGGGCTTCCTGCTTGCGGACGAAAAACTCGCGGTCATCACCGAGGCGGAGCTCTATCCGGGCCAGGTGCGCCAGTCGCGCCGGCGCGACAAACGCGGCAAGAGCAGCGCCGAGGGCATGTTGCGCGACCTGGCGGAGGTCAAGTCCGGGGACCCCGTGGTGCACAGCCAGCACGGTATCGCGCGCTACCTGGGCCTGGTGACGCTCGACCTCGGCGAGGGCGAGATGGAGTTCCTGCACCTCGAATACGAAGGCGGCGACAAGCTCTACGTGCCGGTCTCGCAACTGCACGTGATCAGCCGCTACACCGGGGCCGCGCCGGAAAATGCCCCGCTGCATCGCCTGGGCAGCGGCCAGTGGGAGAAAGCCAAGCGCAAGGCGGCGCGCCAGGTGCGCGACACCGCGGCGGAGCTGCTCGACCTCTACGCCAAGCGCCTCGCGCGCCAGGGCTTCGCCTTCCCGCTCGGGATGCAGGATTACGAGCAGTTTGCATCGACCTTCCCGTTCGAGGAAACGCCCGACCAGGCCGAGGCCATCCAAGCGGTGATCCTCGACATGACGCTCGGCCGTCCCATGGATCGCCTGGTGTGTGGTGACGTGGGCTTCGGCAAGACCGAGGTCGCCATGCGTGCGGCCTATATCGCCGTGGCCGCCGGCAAGCAGGTGGCGATCCTGGTGCCGACCACGCTGCTGGCCGAGCAGCACTTCGGCAATTTCAGCGACCGCTTCTCGAGTTTTCCGGTCAAGATCGCCGAGCTGTCGCGCTTCCGCAGTCCAAAGGAAGTCGCCAAGTCGCTCGAGGGGCTTGCCGACGGCCGCATCGACATCGTGATCGGCACCCACAAGCTGATACAGAAGGACGTGCATTTCAAGAACCTGGGCCTGGTGATCATCGACGAGGAACACCGCTTCGGCGTGCGCCAGAAGGAGGAGCTCAAGCGCCTGCGCGCGGAAGTTGATGTGCTCACCCTCACGGCGACGCCGATCCCGCGCACGCTCGCGATGTCGCTGGAAGGCCTGCGCGATTTCTCCGTGATCGCCACCGCGCCGCAGCGGCGCCTGTCGATCAAGACCTTCGTGAACCGCCTGTCGGACGGCATCGTGCGCGAGGCGGTGTTGCGCGAATTGAAGCGCGGCGGCCAGGCCTACTACCTCTACAACGAGGTCGAGACGATCGAGAACCGCAAGGAGGAGCTCGAGCAGCTGCTGCCGGAGGCGCGCATCGCGGTCGCCCACGGCCAGATGCGCGAGCGCGAGCTGGAAAGCGTGATGCGCGATTTCTACCACCAGCGCTCCAACGTGCTGCTGTGCTCGACCATCATCGAGACCGGCATCGACGTGCCCACCGCCAACACCATCCTGATCCACCGCGCCGACAAGTTCGGCCTCGCCCAGCTGCACCAGCTGCGCGGGCGCGTCGGGCGCTCACACCACCAGGCTTATGCGTACCTGCTGACGCCGCCCGAGGAGGCGCTTTCGCCGGCGGCCAGGAAGCGGCTCGAGGCGATCCAGATGATGGAAGACCTGGGCGCGGGCTTCTACCTGGCGATGCACGACCTCGAGATCCGCGGCGCCGGCGAGGTGCTGGGCGATTCGCAGTCGGGCGGCATCCAGGACATCGGCTTCGCGCTCTACACGGAGATGCTGGAACACGCGGTGAAGTCGCTCAAGAAAGGCGTCGAGCCCGACCTCTCGCGGCCCATCAACGTCGCCACCGAAGTCAACCTGCACGCGCCCGCGCTGCTGCCGGAATCCTATTGCGGCGACGTACACGAGCGCCTGGTGATCTACAAGCGCCTGGCCAACTGCGATACCGACGACGACCTGGAGCGGCTGACCGAGGAGCTGGTCGATCGCTTCGGCGCCCTGCCCGAGCCCACGCGTGTCCTGCTGGAATGCCACCGGCTGCGCATCCAGGGAGCTCCCCTGGGGGTGATGAAAATCGATGCCGCGCCGGGCGCCATCACGATCCAGTTCATCGCCGAACCGCCGGTCGACCCGAAGAAGGTGCTGGCGCTGGTACAGTCTTCGCGCATCTATCGGCTGCCGGGGCCCGACCGGGTGAAGATCGAGATGAAACACGACGACCTGAGGCAGCGCGCCAACGAGGTTCGGCAATTCCTGAAGAAACTCGCTTGAGGGAGCCACCGATGAACCTCGTCATCCAGGGTGAAGAGGTCAGCACGCCCGACTTGAAGGCGCTCCACCGCATCGCGCGCGGCACCGCGATCGAACGCATCGCGCAATCCGCCTTTCGAATCACATCCGCGGACCCGGGCACACGCGATGCCGTCGTCGCCCATTGCGCCGGGACCCGCCTCGACTGGGGCTTCGTGAATGAGGGCGCGAAGCTCGCCGATTTCAGGCTCCTCGCGATGGACATGGATTCCACGCTGATCTCGATCGAATGCATCGACGAGATCGCCGATTTCGCCGGACGCAAGGCGCAGGTCGCGGCGGTGACGGAAAGCGCGATGCGCGGCGAGATCGACTGGCCCGAGAGCCTCAGGCGGCGCGTCGCAGCGCTCGAAGGGCTCGAGCAATCGGCGCTGGAGAAGGTCTATGCCGAACGGCTGCGCTTCAACCCGGGCGCCGAACAACTCATCGCCGCGGCACGCAAGGCGGGATTGAAGACGCTGCTGGTCTCGGGCGGCTTCACCTATTTCACCGACCGCGTGCGCGACAGGCTCAGGCTCGACTACGCGTACTCCAACGTGCTCGTGGTCGAGTCAGGAAAACTCGCGGGCCGCACGACGGGGCCGCTGGTGGATGCGCAAGGAAAAGCCGTGCACGTTGCACGACTCAAGGCGCAGCTCGGAATCACCAGCGCGCAGGTGATCGCGATCGGTGATGGAGCCAACGACCTGCCGATGATGGCCGAAGCCGGAGCCAGCATCGCCTACCACGCCAAGCCGGTGGTGAAGGCGAAGGCCGCCTACGTGCTGGACTACGCCGGCCTGGACGGCGTGCTGGCGCTGTTCCCCGGTTCCTGATCCTCCGGGGCCGCGGGAAGGGGAAAATACACATAGGGCGGCTGGGGCACGGCCGATTCCGAGTGTTCCTGCTGGATTTCCAGGTCCTGCGGCTTGTCCCACCAGGTCGCGCGGTTCTTCCTCTGCAACTCGACGATGCCGGGGTTCTTGTCCTTCATCTCGCGGATGAAGCGGGTAATCTCGGATTCGTACATGGGCATCGCGGCGGTCTCCTGCACAAGCAATTGATTCGAAGGGCTTTCAACGGATAATCGGATTCAATGAGGCTGACCTATCCCCGTTCGTTCCTGTCGCTGCTGGTGATTGCCTTCACCATCGTGGCGGCACCCCTGCTGTTTGCCTTGTTCTCCAATGCGCTCGCCTTCGAGCGCCTGGCGGGACTGTCGGAGCAGGCCGTGCATTCCGCGGTCAAGGTCACTCAGGCCAGCCGTTCCCTGGTTGCGACGGTGAGCTCGCTCGAGCGCTCCGCCCGACAGTATGCGGTAGCGGGCGAGGCCACGTACCTGAACGCCTACCAGGGCCATCGCGTCGCCTTCCAGGGCCTGCTGCGCCAGCTCAACGGCATGGCCCTTTCGGACAGCCAGCGCTCGGAAGTCGCGACGATCGAACGCCAGGCCGACGCGATGCACCAGTTCATCGCCAGGGCCGGGCCGACGCCGGTCCTGTCCCAATACCTGCAACGCGAGTTCGCCGGCCTTACGGAGCGTGCCCACGCCCTGGTGGCCCTGGGCGACCAGGTGATCGACGAAGGCATCGAACAGCTGCGCACGCAGGCGGTCCAATCGCGCAACAGCGTCTTCTGGCTCATGATCGCCCTCATCCCCACCGCCATCCTGCTGATCGCCTCCTTCACCTACCTGATCGCGCGCCCGATCACGCAGGTGAGCGCAAGCATCCAGGGCCTCGGCGAAGGGCAGTTCGGCAAGCCGATCGTGATCGAGGGCCCGGGCGACATGGTGCGCCTGGGTGAGCAGCTCGACTGGCTGCGCGAGCGCCTGCTCACGCTCGAGGCGCAGAAGACACGTTTCCTCCAGCACATGTCGCACGAACTCAAGACGCCGCTCACCGCGCTGCGCGAAGGATCCGACCTGCTCTCCTCGGGCGTGGTCGGCAACCTCAACGCCGAGCAGCACGAGATCGCGCGCATCCTGCAGGAAAACTCGATCGAGCTGCGCAAGCTGATCGAGGGGCTGCTCAACTACAGCGCGGTGCACGCGCAGGCCTCCTACCTCGACGCCAGGATCGTCGCGCTGCGCGACCTGGTGCGCCGCGTGTTGTACGACCGCAAGCTCGCGATCGTCGCCAAGGGCATCCGCGTCGAGATGAACTGCGAACAGGTCTCGGCGTATTGCGACGAAGACAAGATCCGCGTCGTGCTCGACAACCTGCTGTCCAACGCCATCAAGTATTCACCCGACAAGGGGCTCATCGCGATCAAGCTCTACAAGGAACGCGGCGACGCGGTCTGCGAGGTGCTCGACGAAGGCCCGGGCATCCCGGAGCCGGAACGCGAGAAGGTCTTCGAAGCCTTCTATCGCGGCGCCGACACGCCGATCGCGGCCATCAAGGGCAGCGGCCTGGGCTTGTCGATCGTGAAGGAATACGTGACGCTGCACCGCGGCCGCATCGAGATCCTCGAGGGTCCCGGCGCCCATTTCCGCATCCGCTTCCCGCGCCGCAAATCCGAGGTGGAGGAAGCCGCGTGAGGCCTGCCGCCATCGCGGCTTGCGCGCTGCTGGCGGGAGCCTGCGCCTCGGTCGACCGCAAGCCCGTTTCCCCCTCGGCGGGCGGAAGGGCGGGCGCCGCCACGGCGCTGGCCGAGCTCGCCGAGTTGCGCAGCATGAATGAGGCCGCGCTCGCCGCCCGGGCCGCCAACGAAGAAAGCCCGGCCGAGGTGAGGGATATGGCAAGCTTCTTGCACGTGCAGGCTGTTGACCGCCGCCGGCTCCGGGAGAGCGCCGCCGCGGCGGAAAGGAACCTGCGCGAAGAGCGCAAGGCCACCGAATCCCAGAAGGTGCGCGCCGATGCCCTGCAGGAGCGTGCAGCGCAGCTGCAGCACAAGCTCGACGCCCTGGGCGAAATCGAACGAAGCCTCTCCGACCGCCAAAGCAAGGCACGCTAATGTCCAAGAACGGAAAAGCATCACTGTTGCTGGTCGACGACGACCCTGATCTGCTGCGCCTGCTGACGATCAGGCTCAAGGCCAACAACTACGGCGTGACCGCCGTGGATAGCGGCCAGCGCGCCCTCGCCTCGATCTCCGCCTCGCGCCCGGACCTCGTGCTCACCGACCTGCGCATGGAAGGCATGGACGGCATGGCGCTCTTCCTCGAGATCCAGGCCTCCTATCCGGGCCTGCCGGTGGTGATCCTCACCGCACACGGCTCGATCCCGGACGCAGTCACCGCGGTCAAGCGTGGCGTCTTCGGCTACCTCACCAAGCCCTACGATCCCGACGAGCTGCTCTCGCAGATCGATCGCGCCCTGACGCTGCACGGCGGCGCCCTGCAGGCCGGCCTTGGCCAGGCCTGGCGCGAAGACATCGTGACGCGCTCGTCCCTCATGGAAGACCTGCTCGCCAAGGCGCAGCGTGTCGCGGCCGGTGATGCCAGCGTGTTGATCCAGGGCGAAAGCGGCAGCGGCAAGGAACTGCTGGCGCGCGCGATCCACCGCGCCAGCCCGCGCGTGAACCAGCCCTTTGTCGCGATCAACTGCGGCGCGATCCCCGAAACGCTGCTCGAAAGCGAGCTCTTCGGCCACATGAAGGGGTCGTTCACCGGCGCCATCGCCGACCAGCGCGGCCTCTTCGTCGCGGCGGACAAGGGCACGCTTTTCCTCGACGAGATCGGCGACATGCCGCTCGCGCTCCAGGTAAAGCTGCTGCGCGTGATCGAGACGCGCGAGGTGCGCCCCATCGGAGCCACGCGTTCCACCCCCTTCGACGTGCGCATCATCTCCGCCACCCACCGCGACCTCGCCAGGGAAAAGGAAAACGGCACCTTCCGCGAGGACCTCTACTACCGCCTCAACGTGGTGACGCTCAAGCTGCCCTCGCTCGACGAGCGTCCCGAGGACGTCTCGATGCTGGCGGACTACTTCCTCATCAAGCTGGCCTCGCGCTACGGGCGCGAGAAGGCGGCGTTTTCACCCGAGGCGCTCGAGCTGCTGGTGAAGGCGAAGTGGCCTGGCAACGTGCGCCAGCTCTTCAACGTGGTCGAGCAATCCATCGCGTTGTGCCCGACGGAGATCATTCCGCTGGCGTTTGTGGAGCAGGCGATACAAGTGGAGATGCACGAGATGACGTCGTTCGAGGACGCGCGCAAGCGCTTCGAGCGCGACTACCTCACGCGCATCCTCAAGCTCACCAAGGGCAGCGTCACGCAGGCCGCGAAGCTCGCGCGCCGCAACCGCACGGAGTTCTACAAGCTGCTGCAGCGCCACGGCATCGAGGCCGCGGTGTTCAAGGCTGACGCCAAGATCTAGCCCGGCCATCCGCGTAGCTCGTCGCCTACGCGGCGTAGCTGTCTCTCTACAACGACATGCAATTCCCACATCGATTCAATGGGTTGCATGTCCATATCCCCTCCACTGTCGCTGGGCAGCGACAGGGCGAGGCCGGCGGGTGGCTAGTGGCCACCCGCACTCTCGTTAAGTACTTGATATTTAAAACGCCGCAAGAGCTGGCATCGTCCTTGCTCTTACCCCTGCGTGCGCCTTGTGGGGTGGGTCTGACCTGCCCCGTTTTTTTTTGGTCGACCGCTACGCGGCCTTGATACCGTCAGTCCGCCTCTTCCATCCACGCGGCCTGGATCGCCTCGAGGATGCGCTCGCCGCTGCGGCTGGGATCGTCGTCGAACCCCTCGAGCGCCATCACCCAGTTGCGAAGGTCGACGAAATTGACGCGTTGCGGATCGACGTCGGGCAACTTGTCCGCGAGCGCCTGCGCGATCTCCCGGGTATCGGTCCATTTCATCAGTGTTTCGCCTCGCTCACCTGGTTGAGGGTGTATTTCGGGATCTCGATCGTGACTGGCGCGGACTTCATGCGCGCCTGGCAGGAAAGGCGCGAGGTGAGCTCCAGGCCCCACGCCTTGTCGAGGAGATCGTCTTCCTTTTCGGTCGCGGGGTCGAGCGAACCGGCGCCCTCGCGCACGATCACGTGGCACGTCGTGCAGGCGCAACTCTTCTCGCACGCGTGCTCGATGTCGATGCCGTGGTCGAGCAGGACGTCGCAGATCGAAACGCCCTCGGGCGCCTCGATCTCGATGCCGGCCGGGCACAGCGTCTCGTGAGGCAACACCTTCAGCTTGCTCATCGCAGGTCTTCCATGCGGCGCCCGGCCAGCGCCCCGGAGATCGCGCGGTCCATGCGGCGCGCGGCAAAGGTCTCGCTCGCGCGGTTGAGGGATTCCACCGCGGCCTTGATCGCGCGGTGGTCGGCGCCTTCGCGCAACTCGCGCAGGGCGCCCATGGGGGCGGCCAGGCCTTCGCGCTCGTGCGCGGACAGCAGGTTGCCGTCCCTGGCAAACGCGGCCTCGAGCGAGACCAGCAGCGCTTCGGCCTCGACGCGTTGTTCCGCAAGCGCGCGCGCATCGCGATCGCCGGCGGCATGCGAGAAGCCCTCCTGCAGCATGCGCGCCACCTCGTCGTCGGAAAGGCCGTAAGACGGCTTGACGACGATCGACGATTCGACGCCGGTGGTTGCTTCGCGCGCGGATACGGAAAGCAGCCCGTCGGCGTCCACCTGGAAGGTCACCTGGATGCGCGCCGCACCCGCGACCATCGGCGGGATGCCGCGCAGCTCGAAGCGCGCAAGCGAGCGGCAGTCGGAGACCAGCTCGCGCTCACCCTGCACCACGTGGATCGCCATCGCGATCTGGCCGTCCTTGAAGGTGGTGAACTCCTGCGCGCGCGCCACCGGAATGGTGGAATTGCGCGGCACCACGCGCTCCACCAGGCCGCCCATGGTCTCGAGCCCGAGCGACAGCGGGATCACGTCGAGCAGCAACCAGTCGTCGCCCCCGCGGTTGCCGGCGAGCACGTTGGCCTGGATCGCCGCGCCGATCGCAACCACCTGGTCGGGGTCGAGGTCGATGAGCGGCGGCTTGCCGAAGAACTGTTGCGCGGCGCGTTGCACCTGCGGCATGCGCGTGGCGCCGCCCACCATCACCACGCCGTCGATCTGCGCCGGCGTGAGCTTCGCATCGCGCAACGCCTTCCGGGTCGGCACCAGCGCCCTCTGCACCAGGGCGGCGGTGAGCTGCTCGAATTCGGCTCGCGTGAGCTGCAGGCGCGCCTTCTGCCCATAGGACAGGGTGACCGTCGCCTCGGCGTGCTGCGCGGTGCTGAGCGCTTCCTTCACGTCGCGCGCGGCGGCCAGCAGGCGGCGCGTGTCGCCGCCCCTGGCGTCGGCGATCTTGTTGCCGACGCGCCAGTGCGTCGCGATTGCCTGGTCGAAATCGTCGCCGCCCAGCGCGGAATCGCCATTGGTCGCGAGCACCTCGAAGACACCGCGCGTGAGCCTGAGGATGGAGATGTCGAAGGTGCCGCCGCCGAGGTCGAAGATCGCGAAGGTGCCTTCGGATCCGTGGTCGAGCCCGTAGGCGATTGCCGCGGCTGTCGGCTCATTGAGCAGGCGCAGGACATTGAGGCCCGCGAGGCGCGCGGCGTCCTTCGTTGCCTGGCGCTGCGAGTCGTCGAAATACGCGGGCACGGTCACGACGGTGCCGAACAGTTCACCGCCGAGCGCGGCCTCGGCGCGGTCGCGCAGCACCTTGAGGATTTCCGCCGAGGCCTGCACCGGCGAGCGCGCGCCGGCCGCGGTTTCGATCGCAACCATGCCGGGCGCCTCGACGAACCGGTACGGCAGCGCGCCGTATTTTGCGACATCGGATACGCCGCGGCCCATGAAGCGCTTGACCGAGACGATGGTGTTGGAAGGATCGTCCGCCTGCGCCGCGCGCGCCTCGTAGCCGACATCGACGCGGCCATCCTCGAAGTAACGCACGATCGAAGGCAGCAGCGCCCGCCCGTGCTCATCGGTGATCACTTCGGCCGAACTGCTGCGCACGGTGGCGACCAGCGAATGGGTGGTGCCGAGGTCGATCCCGACGGCCAGCTTGCCCTGATGCGGATCGGGTGACTCACCCGGTTCGGATATCTGCAGCAGCGCCACGTCAGCAGGCCCGCGCGGGTTCGGCGGCGATGCTCATGCCAGCGCCTCGTCGATCTCTTCTTCCAGCTTCTCGAGGAAACGCAGCTTGCGCACCAGCGAGCATCCGGCGTCGTAGTTGGAATCGCGGTCGATGGCGCGCTCGAGCTGCCTCAGCATGTCCGCGCGCTCGCTGCCCAGCTCATCGCTCAAGGCCTTGAGCCCCGCCGCATCGTGGCTGGCGCGCGAATCGGCGACGCTTTCACGCCATTCCATCTGCTGCATCAGGAAATCCGGGGGCATCGCGGTGTTGCTTTCTTCTCCGGTGTCGAAGCCCTTCAGCCCCAGCAGGTAGCGCGCTCGGTCGACGGGATCGCGCAGCGTGCGGTAGGCCTCGTTGACCCGCGTGGCCCACTGCATGGCCACGCGCCTTTCCGCCTCGGGAGCCGAGGCGAAGCGGTCAGGATGGACCTGGCCCTGCAGTTCCCGGTAGCGCGACTCGAGCTGCGCGAGGTCCATCGCGTAGCCCGGCGCGAGCCCGAGCAGCTCGAAGTGGTTGCGGGTGAATGCCGAGCTCAAACGTTGAAAGACTCCCCGC
Organism: Burkholderiales bacterium; assembly: GCA_038203035.1. GTDB lineage: Bacteria > Pseudomonadota > Gammaproteobacteria > Burkholderiales > Usitatibacteraceae > Usitatibacter. The sequence continues at coordinate 4,427 of JBBREI010000074.1, read as the reverse complement.
AGCCGCAGCGATCCTTCTCGTTGGGGTTGTTGAACTTGAAGCCTTCGTTCAGGCCTTCGCGGGCGAAGTCCAGCTCCGTGCCGTCGAGGTAGGCGAGGCTCTTGGGGTCGATCAGCACCCGGACGCCGTTGCTTTCGAAGCTCACGTCCTCGGGCTTGATGTCGTCGGCGAATTCCAGCTTGTACGCCAGCCCCGAGCAGCCGGTGGTTTTCACGCCCAGGCGAAGGCCTACGCCCTTGCCGCGTTTCTCGATGTAGCGCTGCACGTGTTGCGCCGCGCGATCAGTGAGGGTGACCGCCATGTCAGTCCGCCGCCTTCTTGTCGGCATCCGCGCTGTGTTTCTTGCGGTAGTCCGCGATGGCCGCCTTGATGGCGTCCTCGGCGAGGATCGAGCAGTGGATCTTGACCGGCGGGAGCGCCAGCTCCTCCGCGATCTGCGTGTTCTTGATGCCGGCGGCCTCGTCGATGCTCTTGCCCTTGACCCACTCGGTCACGAGCGACGAGGAGGCGATGGCGCTGCCGCAGCCGTAGGTCTTGAACCTGGCGTCCTGGATGATGCCGTCCGGCCCGACCTTGATCTGCAGCTTCATCACGTCGCCGCAGGCCGGCGCGCCGACCATCCCGGTGGCGACACCTTCCTCGCCCTTGCCGAACGATCCGACGTTGCGGGGGTTTTCGTAGTGGTCGATGACTTTTTCGCTGTATGCCATTTGAGTCTCCTAAGGAATTACCCTATCCCCGGCCCTCCCCCAGGGGGGAGGGAGATCTTTAATGTGCGGCCCACTGCACGGTGTTCAAGTCGATGCCGTCCTTGTACATCTCCCACAGCGGGCTCATCTCGCGCAGCTTGGTGATGCGCTCCTTGATGAGGTTCACCGCGAAGTCGATGTCGGCCTCGGTGGTGAAGCGCCCGAGGGTGAAGCGGATGGAGCTGTGCGCCAGCTCGTCGTTGCGGCCGAGGGCGCGCAGGACGTACGACGGCTCGAGGCTCGCCGAGGTGCAGGCGGAACCCGAGGACACCGCCAGCTCCTTCATGCCCATGATCAGCGACTCGCCTTCGACGAAGTTGAAGCTCACGTTGAGGTTGTGCGGCACGCGAAGGTCGAGGTCGCCGTTGACGTAGATCTCTTCCATGTCCTTGAAGCCGGCCAGCAGGCGGTCGCGCAGCATGCGGATGCGCTCGCCCTCGGCGGCCATCTCGAGGCGCGCGATGCGAAATGCTTCTCCCATGCCCACGATCTGGTGCGTGGGCAGCGTGCCCGAGCGGAAACCCTTCTCATGCCCGCCACCGTGCATCTGCGCCTCCAGGCGCACGCGCGGCTTGCGGCGCACGTAAAGCGCGCCGACGCCCTTGGGGCCATAGGTCTTGTGGGCCGAGAAACTCATCAGGTCGACCTTCAGACGTTGCAGGTCGATCGGCGCCTTGCCGGTGGACTGCGCGGCATCCACGTGGAAGATGATGCCCTGCGAGCGCAGGATCTCGCCCATCTCGAAGATCGGCTGGATCACGCCGATCTCGTTGTTCACGTGCATCACCGAGGCGAGGATCGTGTCCGGGCGAAGCGCCGCCTTGAACTTGTCGAGGTCCACGAGGCCATCGGGCTGCGGATCGAGGTAGGTGACCTCGAAGCCTTCGCGCTCGAGCTCGCGCATGGTGTCCAGCACCGCCTTGTGTTCGGTCTTCACCGTGACCAGGTGCCTGCCCCTGGTCTTGTAGAAATGCGCCGCACCCTTGAGGGCGAGGTTGTTGGATTCGGTTGCACCCGAGGTCCAGATGATCTCCTTCGGGTCGGCATTGACCAGCTTCGCGACTTCGGCGCGCGCATTCTCGACGGCCTCTTCCGCATCCCAGCCGTAGGCGTGGCTGCGCGAGGCGGGGTTGCCGAAATTCTGGGTCAGCCACGGGATCATCTTCTCCGCGACGCGCGGATCAACCGGCGTGGTAGCGGAGTAGTCGAGGTAGATCGGGTGCTTGCGGTCGCTCATGGGTTCCTGGCTCAGGCGGAAACGGGCTGGGTATCGCGCGGCTTGCTCGCGGCGCCGCGCACGAGGGAAACGGTTTTGTTGCGCTGCTTCTGCACCAGATCCGAAAGCGCCACGCCCGCGAGGAAGCCGTACACCGTGGTGTTCAGCTCCGCCCACAGGTCGTGTGTCATGCATCGCTCGTTGTTGCCCAGGCAGTTCTCGCGCCCGCCGCACTGGGTGGAATCGAGCGGCTCCTCGACGGCGCGAACGATGTCGGCGACCGAAAGCAGAGAGGGATCGCGCGCGAGGTGATAACCGCCGCCCGGGCCGCGCACACTTTCCACCAGTTCGCGGCGGCGCAACTTGCCGAACAGCTGCTCCAGGTACGAAAGCGAAATCTTCTGGCGCTCGCTGATGCCCGAAAGCGTGACCGGGCCCTTGTCGCCATGCAGCGCGAGGTCGAGCATCGCGGTCACCGCAAAACGTCCCTTGGTCGTGAGTCTCATGTGGGCGGCTTTCGTTGTCGGGGAGGAATCCCGAGTAATCCACTCAAGTTTACTCCAATTCCGACTGATTCAGTCAAGTATGGGTGCCGCAAAACCGTAGTGCCGGTCGCCCGCCGGAGACGCCCGCCGATCACTGTTCATTATTAATCAAATGGTTAATGACTGGCACGGCGGTTGCGATACCGGCGGTATGCAAACCTTCTACTGCCCGCTCCTGCTCCTCCTGGCCCTGCCTGCCGCGGCCGCCCCACAGCTATCCGGCTGCCCGGTTTTGCCGGCGGACAACATCTGGAATGTGCCGGTCGATACCCTCCCCCGGCACCCCTCGTCGGACACCTTCGTCGCCACCATCGGCGCAGGCGGCGGATTCCACCCCGATTTCGGCACCGTCTACGAAGGTGCGCCCATCGGCATCCCGTACGTCACCGTCCCGGGCAACCAGCCCAAGGTCACGGTCACCTTCGACTATGACGACGAGAGCGACCCCGGGCCCTACCCGATCCCCCCGAACCCGCCGATCGAAGGCGGCAGCAATTCGCACGGCGACCGGCACATCCTCATGCTCGACCGCGACAACTGCAGGCTGTACGAGCTGTATTACGCGTTCCCAGACACCAACGGCACCTGGCGCGCGGGCTCCGGCGCGATCTACGACCTGCGCTCCAACGCACTGCGCCCCAGCGGATGGACTTCGGCCGATGCCGCGGGCCTGCCGATCCTGCCGGGCCTCGTGCGCTACGAGGAGGTGGCCTCGGGCGAGATCACGCACGCGCTGCGGTTCACGGTGCCGCAGACGCACCGCTCCTTCGTGTGGCCCGCGCGCCACTTCGCCTCAAGCCTCACCGGGGCGCAATTCCCGCCGATGGGATTGCGCATGCGCCTGAAGGCCGGCTTCGACACCAGCGGCTTCGCTCCCTCGATGCAGGTGATCCTGCGCGCGCTGAAAAAATACGGAATGATCCTCGCCGACAACGGCAGCGCCTGGTACATCTCGGGCGTGCCCGACCCACGCTGGGACGACGACACGCTGGTAAGCCAATTCTCGCGCATGAAGGGCTCCGACTTCGAGGCCGTGGACGCAAGCTCGCTGATGGTAGAGGCCAGTTCGGGCCAGGCGAAGGGTGCAACCACGGCGCCGCCCACAACGCCCGCCGCCGACTGGACCGTGGCCGAGTACTACCACACCGTGATCGACCACTTCTTCATGACCGGGCTCGAGGCCGAGAAGGGTTTCCTCGACGGGGGCGGCGGCGGCGGGTGGCAGCGCACCGGCACGGGCGGCTTCAAGGTCTGGTCGGCCGCTCCCGGCGCGGCGTGGAGCCCGGTGTGCCGCTTCTACGGCAACGAGGCGATCGGCGCCAACGGCAAACGCATCGGGCCGAACTCCCATTTCTATACCATCGAGCCGGGCGAATGCGCGCTGGTCAAGACCGACCCGGGCTGGGTGTACGAAGGGGTCGCCTTCTACGCGCGCAGGCTGGAAAGCGGGGCCTGCCCCGCGCCGCTGCGCGCGCTCCACCGCGCGTACAACAACGGCTACCCGCTCAAGGATTCGAACCACCGCTTCGCGATCGACCGCGCGACGCTGGATGGATTGGTGCGGCTGGGGTGGAGCGTGGAAGGCGCGGTGATGTGCGTCGAGTAGGCGGCTAGCCGCGCCCACCCGCGGCGCGCCGGCCGGGCGATTCCCCGCCGCGTTCGATCTCGTCGAGCCGGCGAAGGATTTCCGCCATGCGACCGTCAATGTCGTCGGTGCGCGTGCCGAGCGTGAGCAGGACCTTGTTGAGTGGATCGTCGATGTCGGCGGTGACCGCGTAGGCGTCGAACGCCGCGCGCGCGACGTCCGGATGGGCCGGGCCCGCTTCAACCTCGCGCGCGGGTATGCCCACCACGGTGGCACCCGCGGCCACCGCCCTTACCACCACCGAGTTGGATCCCACCTTCGCGCCGTCGCCC
>JBBREI010000073.1:0-17224 GCA_038203035.1 Burkholderiales bacterium | reverse complement strand
GCGACCACGTAGATGCCCGCTTCCGGCGGTGGCGCCGCGCGGCCGAAGGGATCGAGCGCAAAGGTGCGGAAACCTTCGGCGAGCGAGCCCGCCACACCCAGCAGCACCTGCAGCTTGAAGCCGTTGTCCTCGAAAAAATCCGGGTACACCGTCGGGTTGAAGCTCCAGAAGCCGTGGTTGATGCGTGTGAGCGGGGCGGCGTGCACCAGGATGCCGCCCGCGGCGAGCGCCTCGCACGAGTTGGCGAATGCCTGGCCGACGTTGAAGCAATGTTCGCAGGTGCCGGTGTCGACCACCAGGTCGAAGCGCTGCGCGAGGTCGCGTGGCAGCGGGTCGTTGAGATCCACGATGCGTTCGTCGCCACGCAGCTTCGCCACGTCGATCACGGTGGGCTCCACCCCCATTTCGCGCAACAACGCGATGCTGTCGTAGAGCGGATCGGCCACACCCTTCAGGCCGTGGTATTCCCAGATCGCGGCGGCATCGGCGCGGGTGGGCACCCGGGCCAGCACCGCTTCGCCGACCAGGCCCGCCAGCGCCGACCGGGGCATGAGCAGGTCGGGGTAGGCGAGGAAGAGGCCCTGCATCGGGGCGCGCGTGGCGCGGCGCCTGTCGATGGCCTGCTTGAGGAGCTGGAAATAAATGCCTTCGATGGCCATCGGTCGATCAGAACGCGTCGAATCGGACGCTCAGCATCACGCCCCTACGCGCGCCATCGTAACCCACCGAGGTCTCGTAGCGGCGGTCGCCGAGGTTGGTGGCGGCCAGGTCGATCGCCAGCATCTTGTTGACCTGGTAGCGCAGGCGCGCATCCACCAGGGTGTAGGGAGAAAGGCGCGAGGCGCCCGCCTCGCCGGGCGAATCGTAGCGATCGCCGCTTGCGTAGACGGTGAGGCCCGTGGTCCACGCGCTGAACCTGCGGCTCGCATCCAGCATGCCGTGATGTTGTGCGCGGCCCGGCAGGCGCAGCCCGGTGGCATCGTCGCGCGGGCGCTGGAACGTGGCCGAGGCGCGCCAGCTCACGCCGGCGATCTCGCCATCGGCGGCGACTTCAACGCCGCGGGTGCGCGCCCGGTTCACGTTGAGGACGGTGGGGGACACGTACACGATGAGGTCCTCGATGCGGTTGTCGAACGCCGTCACGCGCCAGCGCAGCGCCGGGGTGGATTGTGATCGCAGCGAGACCTCCCGGCTGCGGCTGCGCTCCGGCCCCAGGCCCGGATTCGGCTGGTAGAACTGCGACGCGGGCCCGAAGAGGTCGTAGAACGTGGGGGCGCGCACGCCGCGGCCGACGGTGGCGGACACCAGCGGCCCGCCATTCCAGAGCGGCAGGGCATAACCGACGCTGCCGGTGGTGCGCGCCCCGAAGGTGTCGTCGTCGTCGCGGCGCGCGCTCGCCTCGATGTGTTGCCCGGCCCAGGCCTGGTTCAGGCTCACGAACACGGAATTGGTGTCGCGCCGGCTGTGGGAGAACGTGGTGGCGTCCGAGAGCACCTTCTGGCGCAGCGCCTCGAAGCCGGCCAGCACGGTGCCGCCGGGCACGTTGAGCTCGTTCACCCAGGCGGCCTGGTCCTGGCGCGTCTCGAAGCGATCGGGCACGGAGCCGCGGATCTCGAGCTTGTCGCGCCCCTGGCCAATCGTGAGCTTGCTCGACCACCATTCGGTGAAGTTCGACGACGAACTCACGCGGGCCCCGGAGATCGCCTGGTTGTTGCGATCACCGGTGCCGCAGCCATCGAAATCGGTCCTGCCATGGGTGGTGAATGCCTCGACCGACACGATCTCGCCCTGCCACAACTTGTGGGTGGCCCGGATGCTGGCGAAGGCGTTTTCGTGTGGGTCGCGGTCCGGGTCGTGGCAGAAGGGCGCGCGCGCGGTGGTGGCGCTGCGCGCCTCCACCTTGCGGTAGCCGGCGTTCACCGTGAACGCCGTGCCGCCCTCGGCGGTGGTGATGCTGGCGGCGGCGCGCCGGTCGCTTTCGGTGCCGTAGGCCGCGGAGGCGAAGAGGTGCGGGACGTTCCCGCCGCGGGTGAAGATCTGCACCACGCCGCCGATCGCCTCGGAGCCGTAGAGGCTCGACATCGGGCCCTTGACCACCTCGATGCGCTCGATCATCTCGATCGGGATGTTTTCGATCGAGGTGGTGCCGACGGTGGCCGATCCCACGCGCAGGCCGTCGACCAGCACCAGGGTCTGCGCGCTGGAGGCGCCGCGCAGCAAAAGGCCCTGCGGCTGGCCCGGGCCGCCGGTGGCGCGCAGTTCGATGCCGGCGCGCCGTTGCAGCACCTCGCCCAGGCTCAGGGCGCCCGAGGCATCCAGATCCGCGCGCGTGATGACGGTGGCGTCGCGCAGCGTGGGAGTGGCCGAAAGGCCACGGGTGGCGGTGACAACGAGGGCTTCGAGGGGCGTTGGGCTGGTCTGGGCCTGCACGCCCAGCGCCGCGAGGCTGAGCAGCCCCACGACCGATGACGGTTTCATGCGCACTCCCGAATGATACGCCACGGCAATCCGGATCACTCGAAACGACTTTCAAAATCGCGGCTTATGCGTTGACGTGGCAGGTTTTTTCCAATAGGGTTGGTATCATGGACTCGGAACTGTCGGCGCTCGAAGAAAAGCTGGCGCAATTGGTGCAGCGCCTGAAGAGCCTGCGCGAGGAAAATCGCGACCTGCGCCAGCAGGTTGCGGCGCGCGCCGACGAAAACGTCCGGCTGGGAGAAAAGCTCGGCGCGGCGAAGACACGCATCGAGGCGCTCCTAAAGCAGATCCCCGAGACCGAATCTTGAGCGCCGAAGACAAGCGTCCCGAAAAGGGCGCGATCACCATCAACATCCTGGGGCGCGAATTCCGCGTCGGCTGCCCCGAAGGTGAGGAAAAGCAGCTCCTCGCATCGGTCGAATACCTCAACCGCAAGCTGAAGGAAGTGCGCGACACCGGCAAGGTCGTCGGCAACGAGCGCATCGCGATCATGGCCGCGCTGAACATCGCGCACGAAGCCATGTCGAACCCCGGCAAGGGCGCCGACCATCCGGCGATTCGGCGTAGAATCGTTGCGATGCAGGAAACACTTGAAACGGCACTCACGGCCGATCAGGAAAACCTCTTCTAGGTGTGTTTTCTGCGGTGTTCGTCCGGGCTTACATCCTTTGAACCGATAGCGGTACCCTGGACGCCGGCCCTGGCCACTATTGTGCGAGTCCCACGTCGGACTTACCTGCGGTGGCCGGTTGGCGACCGCCTTGAACCGATGGTTCGAGGTGCGGCCCGGACGAACACCGCAGCAAATACGCCCTTTGGGTTCAGACCCGATTCATGCGCGGCGGGTCCCGACCCGACGAATCCCCATGAAATACTGGTTGATGAAATCCGAGCCCGACGAGTTCTCCATCGGGGACCTCGCGAAGGCGCCGAAAAAAACCACCGCGTGGTTTGGCGTGCGCAACTACGTCGCGCGCAATTTCATGCGCGACAGCATGCGCGTCGGCGATGGCGTGTTGTTCTACCACTCGAGCTGTGAAGTGCCCGGCATCGCGGGCCTGGCGAAGGTGGCCAGCACGCCGTATCCGGACAAAAGCCAGTTCGACAAGAAGGGCAAGTACCACGACCCCAAGGCCACGCGGGAAGAGCCGCGCTGGATGCTGGTGGACGTGACGCTCGACAAGGTCACGCGCCACATGCCGCTGGAAGAGATGCGCGGCTATCCCGAGCTGGAAGGCATGGTGACGCTCAAGCGCGGCAACCGCCTGTCGATCACGCCGGTCACGCCGGCCGAATGGGACTTCATCCGCAAGAAGCTCGATGGTTGAGCTGGCGTCCTACCTCGCGATCGGCGCGGCGACGGGCTTTTTCGCGGGGCTGCTGGGCATCGGCGGCGGCACCATCATCGTGTCCTCGCTCGCGCTGATGTTCGCCGCGCACGGCTTCCCCGCCCCGTACGTCATGCACATGGCCATCGGGACGTCACTCGCCGCGATCATGTCGGGCGCGTGGGCCAGCTTCCGCACCCACCATCGCCACAACTCGGTGGACTGGGCCGTGGTGCGCCGGATGATCCCCGGGTTGCTGGTCGGCGTTTTCGCCGGCGCGGTGCTCGCGCGCTTCAGCAACACCACTTTCCTCAAGGGCTTTTTCCTCGGCTTCACGGCGCTGGTCATCGCGCAGCTGATGCTCAACCTGAAGCCACGGTCGGCGCGGCCGCTGCCGGGCCCCGCGGGCCTCACGGCGGTTGCGCTTTTCATCGGCGTGAGCTCGAGCCTCTTCGGTGGCGGCGCGGCGGCCATCGGGGTGCCCTTCCTCACGTGGTGCGACATGACCACGCATCGCGCCATCGGCACCGTCTCCGCGATGGGATTCCCGGTCGCGATCGCCGGCGCGCTGGGTTACGCGCTGGCGGGCATCTCGGTGCCCGGGTTGCCGACGGGCAGCGTGGGGTTCGTCTACCTGCCGGCCTTCATCGGCATCTCGATTTCGAGCGTGCTGGTGGCGCCCTTCGGCGCACGGCTCGCGCACCGGCTTGCGGGTCCCACGCTGCGGCGCATCTTCGCCGTATTCCTGATCCTGCTCGGGCTCAAGGTCGGCCTGTCGATCTAGGCGCGCGCGCCAGCGCGATCAGCGCGCCGGCCAGCGACCATGCCAGCAACGCGATGTGGCGCACGTGGAAATCGTCGGTGACGTTCTTCACGGTGTAGCCGGCGATCAGCGCGAAGCCGACGATCGCGACCCAGCGCCGCGGCGGCGCGTCGCGCAACGCGCCCGCCAGCTCGCGCGCCATCGCCGCCCACATCCACAGGAAGAGCGCCAGGCCCACCAGCCCCACCTGGAGCGCGACGTTGAGGAAGATGTCGTGTGCGTGCCAATGCAGTGGATTGTCCGGCGCGGCGCCGGCGGTGCGCATGGTGTCGCGCAGGATGCCGCGGCCGTAGCCGTGCCCCGCCAGCGGCGCTTCGGCGATGCGTTCCAGCGCAAAGGGCCAGATCGCCAGGCGCGGGTCGGTCGCCAGGTACGCGCCGCCGCCGCCACGGCTGTGCAGGATGTTGTTGCGCTGCTGGTGCGCGAGGACGAAGAGCCCGGCGGCGGCGGCAACCGCCAGCACCGCGCCGCCAAGGGCGCGCCGGCGTTGCGCTACATCACCCGCGCGTGCCGCAAGGGCGCAGGCGGTGACGGCCATCGTGGCCAGCGCGATCCAGACGATGCGGTTGTCGGCCCAATACGTCGCCACCATGGTGGCCAGCGCCGTCACGGCGATGGCCGGGCGTATCCACACGGCGCGCGTGCCCTGCCGCATCCACAGCCATGCCAGCAGCGGCGAGGCCAGCACCACGTGGGTGGCGTAGTAGCCGCCGTCGACGTGCCAGCGCTGCGGGTTCCAGCGCCCGGCCACGAGGTGCTGGCCCAGCGCCAGCAGCGCCAGGACGGCCAGGCCCGCGGCCAGCGCCCAGGCCCAGCGGTCGAGGTCGGCGGCGCTTTCCGTGAGCGCGAAGAACAGCAGGAAGGCGCCGAGCGTCGGCAGCAGCCCAGGGCGCAGTTCCGCGGCCGAGTAGGCCGGGTCCACGCTCCACGCCAGCGAGAGCAGGCACCAGGCCGACCAGCAGAAGACCGGCAGCAGCACACGCAGCGGGGGGAAGGAGCTGCGCCAGCCGCCGCCGCGGGTCACGAGCCAGGTGATGGCCGCGATCCCGGCCAGTGCCATCGCCACGTTGCGCAGGGCGACGCTGGAGGAAAACGGCAATACGGCCAGGAAGGCGCAGAGCAGGCCCGAGGCGGCGGCGCGGGCGCGCGCGGCGTTCACCGTCGGGTCTGGCATCGCGCCCACGGAGCCTAGGCGCCGCACCAGCGGCGCATCAACGTGCGGAAGAGGTCGACCGACTGCTCGATGCGATGCAGCGAGCACCACTCGTCGGTCTGGTGCGCGAGCTGCGGTTCACCCGGCCCGAGGATCACCACGGGCGGTCCGCCGAAGCCGCGCTTGAGGTCCGCGCCGTCGGTGGAGAAGGTGATGGTTTTCGGCGTCGGTCGTCCATCGAGCAACGGCGTGCAATCGTCGAAGACCTGTTGCACCCATTCGTTCGCGGGGTCGGTGTAGAGCGAGGCCGTGTCGACGATCTTGCGCACGCTCGCCCCGCGCGGGGCGAGCAGGGATTGCAGCGAGTCGCAAAGGTGCACATGGTTGATGCCCGGGACGGTGCGTGTGTCGAGCGTGATGCGCGCCCGGTCGGGCACGGAGTTGGTGTTCAGCCCGCCGCTGATGGTGCCGACGTTGAGGGTCGGCTTGCCCATCACCGCGTGTGATTCGACGGGAAATCGGAAGTGTTCGAGGTCCCCGATCACACGCGCCATCTTCACTATCGCGTTGTCGCCGACTTCCGGCATCGAGCCGTGTGCCGTCACGCCGTGGGTCTCGACCTCGAACCACGCCAGGCCCTTGTGGCCGACATAAGGGAAATTCGCGGTGGGTTCCGCAACCACGATGGCGCCCGCGCGGCCCAGCAGCTTGCGGTCGGCCAGGAACCGCGCGCCCTCGCAGCCGACTTCTTCGCCGGCGGTGATCACCAGCACCAGCCCCGGGCCGCGTGCGAGCTTCGGCGCCAGTTCCACCGCGGCCGCGACGAAGGCCGCGACGCCGCTTTTCATGTCGGTCGAACCGCGCCCGTAGATGCGGTCGCCGTCGGTTTCGCCCGCGAAGGCGTCGCGTGTCCAGGCGGCGGCACCCAGTGGCACGGTGTCGATGTGGCCGGTGAAACAGATGGGAGGACGCGTGTCCTCGCCGCCGATCTGCGCGATGAGGCTGGTGCGGCTTTCGGCGAACTCGTGATAGGCCACCTTGAACCCGGCGCCCTCGAGCAGGGCGCCGAGGTGGCGCGCACACGCCCGTTCCATGCCCGGCGGGTTGATGGTGTTGAACGCGAGCAGCTCCCGGGTGAGCGCGCGCGGGTCGATCACCGTCATCGGCCCGCGGCCTTCGCCGCCCTGCGGCGGCGCCGCACCCAGTAGTTGAGGGCTTCGACACCGACCGAGAAGCCGAGCGCGAAGTAGATGTAGCCCTTGGGGATGTGGAAATGCAGGCCGTCGGCGATCAGCAGCGTGCCGATCAGCACCAGGAACGAAAGCGCCAGCATCTTGACGGTCGGGTGCGCCGCGATGAAACGCGCCAGCGGCTCCGAGGCCACCAGCATGGCGATCATCGCCGCGATCACCGCCACCACCATCACCCAGAGGTGGTCGGCCATGCCCACCGCGGTGATGACGGAGTCGAGGGAAAACACGATGTCGATCACCGCGATCTGGGCCACCACCGCGGTGAGCGTGACCGAGCCCGCGCCGGCGGGGCCGTCGCCTTCTTCACCCTCCATCTCGTTGTGGATCTCGTGGGTCGCCTTCCATAGCAGGAAGAGGCCGCCGGCGATCAGGATGATGTCGCGCCAGGAGAGGTCGAACTTGCCGATGGTCACCAGCGGCTGGGTGAGCCCGACGATCCACGCCAGGGTCGCCAGCAGGATGAGGCGCGAGACCAGCGCCCCGGCCAGGCCCAGCTTGCGCGCCTTGGCCTGCTGCTCGATCGGCAGTCGCCCGGCCAGCAGCGAGATGAACACCAGGTTGTCGATGCCGAGCACCACCTCGAGCGCTATCAGCGTGACGAGGCTGATCCAGATTTCGGGGTCGCTGATCCAGGCGAAAGTGAAGAAGTCCATGGGCCTCACCGGTCGGGAGCGGCTATTCTAGTCGCTATGGTGCGACACGCAATCGCGATCCTCGTTCTGCTCGTCGCCAGCGCCGGGGCGCGGGCCCAGGACTACGCGCGGGAAAAACGCATCGAGGCGGAAATCGTTCCCGGATTGATGGTTGGCGACGCCGTGAAGATGCGTACGGCGGGCGGGCGGGAGTTCCTCGGCATCCTGGCAAAGGCCGAAAAGCCGAAAGCCGCGATCGTTCTTGTCCATGGCCGCAATGTGCACCCCGAGCACGAGCTTGTTGGCGCCCTGCGCATGAAGCTTCACGAGCTGGGGTACACCACGCTTGCGATCCAGATGCCCATCCTTGCCGCGGAAACGCCGCATGAGGATCCGGGCTATCGCGCGCTTTTTCCGGAGGCGGGCGAGCGAATCGCCGCCGCGCAAGCGCTCCTGCGGGCCTCGGGCGAGAAGCGATTGGTGCTTGTATCCCACAGCCTCGGCGCGGCGATGGCGGACATGTATTTCGCCAACCATGTGGATTCGCAATTCTCGGCCTGGGTAAGCATGGGGATCACCTCGGGATATGGCGCCGGGGCGAAGGACGCCTCGCGCCCCTTGCTGGACATCCAGGGAGACGCTGATTTTCCCGAGGTGTTGAAGGCGGCGCCCGCGCGCCGTGGCGTGGCCACCAGGCAGGTCGTCATCCCGAACGCCAACCACATGTACACCGGCCGCGAGGGCGACGTCGCCAATACGATCGCCGCGTGGCTCGCCGAGGTGGCGCGCTAGGCTATCAGCCGCTTCGCGGCTTCCTGGTATTTTTCGCTGGTCATGCGCGCCACCTCCGGCGGCATCGGCGGGGCGGGCGGCTTGCGATCGAAGCCGATGCCGTCGAGCCAGTTGCGCACGTATTGCTTGTCGAAGCTTTCCGGGCTCGAACCTTCCTTCCAGGTCGCGAGCGGCCAGAAACGCGAGGAGTCCGGCGTGAGGGCTTCGTCGATCAGGTGCAGCTTGCCCGCGGCATCCACACCGAACTCGAACTTGGTGTCGGCGATGATGATGCCGCGCTCGAGGGCATAAGCGGCGGCCTTCTCATACAGTCTGATTGCGGTGTCGCGCACCTGCTCGGCACGTTCGCGACCGACCTGCGCGGCCATCTGATCGAAGGTGATGTTTTCGTCGTGGTGCCCGGCTTCGGCCTTGGTCGCGGGCGTGAAGATGGGATGCGGCAACCTGGAAGCGCGCTTGAGGCCCGGCGGCAACGGGATGCCGCACACCGTCCCCGATTCCGAATATTCCTTCCAGCCCGAGCCTTCGAGGTAGCCGCGCACGACGGCCTCGATGGGCAACGTCTGGTACTTGTTCACCACGATCGCGCGGCTGCGCACCTGCTCGCGCTCACCCGGCGCGACCACCGTTTCCGGATCGATGCCGGTGAGGTGGTTGGGGATGATCGAGGCCAGCTTGCCGAACCAGAAGTTGGCGAGTTCGGTGAGCACGCGGCCCTTCTCCGGGATCGGTGTCGGCAGGATGACGTCGTACGCCGAAAGCCGATCGGTGGTGACGATGAGCAGCTTGTCGTCGCCCACGGCGTAGATGTCGCGCACCTTGCCGCGCCCAAGGAGGGGAAGGGACTGGATCGAGGATTCAAGCATGGCTATTTTCCGGTGGACAAATGCGCTCAGGCCGGCTTCTCGGCTTCGGCGCTCCACTGGCCGCGCGCGGCGAGACTGTTCATGCGCGCGCGGTGTGCGAGCGCCTGTTGCGCCGCCGGGATCTTCGCGGCGTCGCCGCGCCACGTGGTAAGAGCCATGTGCTGCAACGCGCGGCTGTAGCTGAAGGTGAGCGGCCAGGGCATGGTGCCGATGCGGTTCATCGCGTCGAGGTGCGCGGTGGCGTTGGCGTCGCTTTGGCCGCCCGAGAGAAAGACGATGCCGGGCAACGCCGCCGGCACGGTGCGCTTGAGCACGCGGATCGTGCGCTCGGCGACTTCCTGCACGCCGGCCTGGTTCGCGTTCCTGCTACACGAGACCACCATGCTCGCCTTGAGGATCACGTGCTCGAGCAGCACGTCCTGGGTCGCGAGTTCGTGGAAGAGCGTCTCCAGCGTGCGCAGGTGCACCGCCTCGCTGGTTTCCGCACTGTGGTGGCCGTCGAGCAACACCTCGGGTTCCACGACCGGCACGATCGAGGCCGCCTGGCAGATCGCCGAGTAACGCGCGAGCGCGTGGGCGTTCGCATCGATGCAAGCCTGCGTGGGAATGCCGTCGCCGATCGTGATGACGGCGCGCCATTTCGCGAAACGCGCGCCCATCCTGAAGTACTCCTCCATGCGCCCGGCGAGCTTGTCGAGGCCCTCGGTCACTTTCTCGCCCGGGTGCAGCGCCATGTCCTGCGCGCCCGCGTCCACCTTGATGCCCGGGATGATGCCGTTCTGCTCGAGGTACCTGCCGAAGTTGACGCCGTCCCGGGTGGACTGGCGCAGCGTCTCGTCGAACAGGATCACGCCGCTCACGTAGTTGGAGAGCTTCGGCGTCGTGAACAGCATTTCGCGATATCCGCGCCGCGTCTCCTCGGTGCTCTCGACGCCGATCGTGTCGAAGCGCTTCTTCGCCGTGCCCGCGCTTTCGTCCGCCGCGAGCAGGCCCTTGCCCGGCGCCACCATCGCGCCGGCGGTCCTCGCCATCAGTTCCGTGTCCACGGGCCCTGCCTCAATTGACGACGGCGGCGAGCTCACCCCGGGCATAACGCTGCGCCATGTGGTCGAGCGCCATCGGCTGCAGCTTGCTGCCCTGGCCGGCGCAGCCGAACTGCACGTAGCGTTGCTTGCAGATCTCCCTGGCGGCGGCGCGCGCGGGCTTGAGGTAGTCGCGCGGGTCGAAGGCGCCTTTGTTTTCGTGCAGGTACTTGCGCACCGCCGCCGTCATCGCCAGGCGGATGTCGGTGTCGATGTTGATCTTGCGCACGCCGTGTTTGATGCCTTCCTGGATCTCTTCGACCGGCACGCCGTAGGTTTCCTTCATCTCGCCGCCGTTGGCGCGGATGATTTCGAGCAGGTCCTGCGGAACGGAAGAAGACCCGTGCATCACCAGGTGCGTGTTGGGAATGCGCTTGTGGATTTCCTTGATGCGGTCGATGGCCAGGATGTCGCCGGTGGGCTTGCGCGTGAACTTGTACGCGCCGTGCGACGTGCCGATGGCGATGGCGAGCGCGTCCACGCCGGTTTTCTTCACGAAGTCGGCGGCCTGTTCCGGATCGGTGAGCAGCATCTCGCGCGTCATGGTGGCGTCGGTGCCGTGGCCGTCTTCCTTGTCGCCGCGCATGGTTTCGAGCGAGCCCAGGCAGCCCAGCTCGCCTTCGACCGAGACGCCAAGGCGGTGGGCCATGTCGACCACCTGCTTGGTGACGTCGACGTTGTATTCGTACGAGGCGATGGTCTTGCCGTCGGCCTCGAGCGAGCCGTCCATCATCACGCTGGAGAACCCCAGCTTGATGGCGCCGTCGCAGACCGCCGGCGACTGGCCGTGGTCCTGGTGCATCGCAACCGGCGTCTTCGGGTACGTCGCCACCGCGGCCTCGATCAGGTATTTGAGGAAGGTCTCGCCCGCGTATTTACGCGCGCCGGCGGAGGCCTGCATGATCACCGGGCTATCGGTTTCGCAAGCCGCTTCCATGATCGCCTGGACCTGCTCCAGGTTGTTCACGTTGAAGGCGGGCAGCCCATAGCCGTTTTCGGCGGCGTGGTCCAGCAGTTGACGCATCGAGACGAGGGCCATGGCGGCTCCTTATGGCAAAACACCGATTTTACGTGAGTCCGCCGCGGCGAACGCGCCCGGCGCCACCGTATTTGTCAGGGCCGCGCGATCATGAGGTCGATGGCGGGGCCTTCTTCGCGTGACACCAGCAATACCTTCTCGTCGGGTGATACCGCAATCGAGGCGCCGGCCCCGCTCGGCGCCGCGTCCCACGTGTGCGAGATCCTGCGCGTGGCCAGGTCGTAGCGCGCGAGCTTTGCCGCCCCGGTCTGAACCGAGCGCAGGAAAATCGCACGCGCGCCCAATGCCCAGTGGTACGTGTCCTCCGGGGGGACTTGCAGCGCGAGCGGCTCACACGCCAGCGTGGCCAGGGCGCAGGTGGTGAGCGAGCTCATCTGCGGCTGGGTGAAGACGAGGCGTCCGAAAGCCAACTGGAACTGCGATACCAGCGGCACCGGCAGGCGCTCCGATTGCTGCAGGTTGGCGAGCGGCGCGCGCAGCAGCCGGATGGCGTGCCCGGAGACCTCACCCCAGTACAGGTGGCCGTTGCCGGGGTCGCGCACGTCGACCACGTCGCGGCCGAGCCCCGCCAGGACTTCGGCCGGCCCGCCGTCGACCGGGATGCGCACCGCTTCCTGTCCCCAAGTCCCGTGCGCCGACGTGCGCACCGCGTAGATCGAGCTGGCGTCGGCGGACCAGTGGGGACGCAGGTAGCGGTGTTGTTCGCCGAAGGCCACGCGCCGCGGCTCGCCGTCGAGGGCGGCCACGTAGACGCGCGGAACCCGAACCAGTCGGCCGCCGCCAGAAGGGGCCCGTCGCGCCCCAGCCAGGCGACCCCGTACGACAGCCCGTCCACCTTTGCCGCGGCGCGGGCGCTGGCCGGTTCGCCGCGGGTGACGACCCAGGGCGTGCGATGCGATTCACCGCCGCGGAAATACGCGATGCGCGCGCCATCGGGACTGAAGCGCGGGTGCAGGTCGTCGCCCATGCCCGGCTCGGGCGACGTCAGCGCCACGGGTGTGCCGCGGTCGATTTCCACCACCCAGAGCGAGGCCGGAAACTGCTTGCGCCCGCTGCCCGAGAAGACCAGCCAGCGGCCGTCGGCGGAGATGTCGAAGCGCGAGCGCGGCGCCAGGGTGCAATCGAGCAGCTTGCGTTCGAGGGTGGTCTCGAGGTCGTGTTCGATGATGGCGCAATCGCCGGCATCGGCCTTCCAGGGTGCGCCGGCGGCTGCGGGTGCCGGCGCGCCGCCCACCAGCGTCACCTCCGCCACCAGGCGGTAGCCCAGTTTCGGCAGCGTTTCGATGTAGCGCGCTCCCCGCGCGTCATCGCCCAGGGCGGTGCGCAGTTCCGCGATGGCGCGCGACAGGACCTCGTCGTTGACCATGCGGCGCGGCCAAACGTCTTCCAGCAGGGTTTCGCGCCGGACCACCTCGCCGGGGACGGCCGCCAGCCGCAACAGGATGTTCATCAGCAGCGGGCGCAGGCGCTCGACGCCCTTGCGTGCCTTCAGCTCACACGAGGCGGGCAGGACTTCCAGCTCGCCCAGCCGGAACGGGGTGTCGCGCTTCCAGGAGGTTTTCGGGAGATCGGAGCTCATGGACGGATTCTAGAGGGCGGCGGGGGGGCCGCCCGGCCCTGGAGCTGGATCGGCGACAAAACGGAGGTCGATCCCCGGGCCGCCGCGGCACGGGCGTCCCAGCATCCGGACATCGCTTACGTGGAGATTTCCCGAATGTTCCTGCGCGCCATCACCATCCTGTTGGCCTTTCTTGCCCTTCCCGCCGCGGCCCAGTCGTGTGGCTCACGGCTCTATGTGAGCGGCTTCTTTTCAACCGTTCACGTCTTCGACGCCTGTACCGGTCAATACCTGCGCGACCTGGACGCGCGCAGCCGCCTTTCGGGCGCCATGGCGGTGCGCCTCGGTCCCGATGGTTTCCTCTACGCCGTGGCCGAAACCGGCGCGGCGCTCGGGCCCGCTTTCCCGGCCCGCGCCTCGGGCCTGGCGGGGCCCGACAACGGAATGACCTTCGGCCCGGACGGCAACCTTTATGTCCCGGGCTACGACTCCAACAGCGTGGTGCGTTGGGATCCGCGCACCGGCGCCACCAGCGTCGCGGTCGCCGCGGGGACCGCGGGCCTCTTCCACACACGCGGCCTGCTGCCCGCGCGCGACGGCCAGCACATCTTCATCACGAGCGAGGGCTCCGGCGCCCTCCTCAAGTGGAACCTCGCGAGCGGCGCGGTGGCAGTCCTCGCCACCGGGCTGGTCCAGCCCACCGGCATCGACTACGGCACCGACGGCATGTTGCTGGTTTCGAGCAGCACCAGTGTCGTGCGCATCGACCCCGCCGCGGGGGCGCGAGTAACCGTCAGCGCGAGGCCTCTCCCACTTTCACGATTTTCATCGTGTTGGTGCCGCCGGCCTTGCCGATCGGCTCTCCGATGGTGAGCACGATGATGTCGCCCGCCTTCACCACGCCGTTGCGCACCAGCACCGCCTCGGCCTCGGCCAGCAGCTCCTCGCGATCGTGCCCGATGTATTTGACGATCAGCGGGTAGACGTCGCGGAACAGCGTGCAGCGATAGCGCGTCTCGGTCTGCGCGGTGAGGGCGTAGATCGGGACGCCGCAGTTCAAACGCGACATCCAGAGGGCGGTGGAGCCCGATTCGGTGAGCGAGGCGATCGCCTTCACCTTCAAGTGGTACGCGGTGAACAGCGCCGCCATCGCAATCGACTGGTCGACGCGCGTGAAGACGCGGTTGAGGAATTCGCTCTCGAGGGTCAGCGGCTGGGTCTTTTCCGCCTCGATGCAGATCCGGTTCATCGACATGATGGTTTCGACCGGGTACATGCCCGATGCCGATTCGGCCGAGAGCATGACGGCGTCGGTGCCGTCGAGGACCGCGTTGGCGACGTCGGAGACTTCCGCGCGCGTCGGCACGGGGCTGGAGATCATCGATTCCATCATCTGCGTGGCGGTGATGGTGAGCTTGTTGAGCTCGCGCGCCTGCCGGATCATGCGTTTCTGCAGCGCGGGCACCGCGGCATCACCCACCTCCACCGCGAGGTCGCCGCGCGCGACCATGATGCCGTCGCAGGCGTGCATGATGTCGGCCAGCGCGGGGATCGCCTCCGCGCGCTCGATCTTGGCGATCAGCATCGCGGTGCCGCCGGCCGCGCGCAGCAGCTCGCGCGCCATGTACATGTCGGCGCCGCTTTTCGGGAACGACACCGCCAGGTAGTCGACCTTCATCTTCGCGGCGTGGCGGATGTCGTCGATGTCCTTGGGCGTGAGCGCGGGCGCCGTCAGCCCGCCGCCCTGGCGGTTGATGCCCTTGTTGTTCGAAAGCCACCCGCCGTGGCGCGTGACGGTGTGGATCTGCGCGCCGCGCACCGCCGCCACGTCGAGCACGATCTTGCCGTCGTCGAGCAGCAGCACGTCGCCGGGTTTCACGTCGCGCGGCAGGTCCTTGTAGTCGAGGCCGACGCGGCCCGCGTCGCCCGGCTCTTCCAGCGCCGCGTCGAGGACAAATGCCGCGCCGGCCTTGAGGTCCACCTTGCCGTCCTTGAACTTGCCCACGCGGATCTTGGGGCCCTGCAGGTCCGCCATGATGCCCACGGCGCGATCGACCTTGCGGCAGGTCTCGCGCACCAGCTCCGCGCGTTTGAAATGGTCCTCGGCGCTGCCGTGGGAGAAGTTGAGGCGCACGACGTCGACACCGGCCAGGAACATGCGCTCGAGCGTGGCCGCATCACTCGACGACGGTCCCAGGGTGGCGACGATCTTGGTGCTTCTTTGCATGTCAGGCTTTCGTGTGGGCGCGTCGCTCGAGGATCTCGACCGCGGGCAGGACCTTGCCCTCGAGGAATTCGAGGAAGGCGCCACCGCCGGTGGAGATGTAGCCGACCTTGCTGGTGATGCCGAACTTCGAGATCGCGGCCAGCGTGTCGCCGCCGCCGGCGATGGAGAACCCCTTCGAGTCGGCGATCGCCTCGGCGAGCGCCTTTGTGCCGCCGGCGAAGGCGTCGAACTCGAACACGCCCACGGGACCATTCCACACGATGGTGCCGGCATCGCGCAGGATGCCGGCGTAGGAGGCCGCCGTCCTGGGGCCGATGTCGAGGATCAGGTCGTCGTCGTCGACATCCTTCGCGTTCTTCACGACCGCGGGCGTATCGGCGGCGAACGCCTTGCCGGTGACGACGTCGGCGGGAACCGGCACTGCCGCCCCGCGCGCTTCCATCATCACCATGATTTCCTTGGCCTCGGGCGCCAGGCCCGCTTCCACCAGCGACTTGCCGATCGGCAGGCCCGCGGCGAGCATGAAGGTGTTGGCGATGCCGCCGCCCACGATCAGCTGGTCGACCTTGCCCGAGAGCGACTTGAGGATCGTGAGCTTGGTGGAGACCTTCGAGCCCGCCACGATCGCCACCAGCGGGCGTCTGGGGTTGGCCAGCGCCCGACCCAACGCGTCCAGTTCGGCGGCCAGCAGCGGGCCCGCGCAGGCGACCTTGGCGAATTTCGCGATGCCGTGGGTGGTGCCTTCGGCACGATGCGCGGTGCCGAAGGCGTCGTTCACGTAGACGTCGCAGAGCGCCGCGTATCTTTTCGCGAGCGCCTCGTCGTCGTTTTTCTCGCCCTTGTTGAAGCGGCAGTTTTCGAGCAGCACGACTTCGCCCGGCTTCACGTCGACGCCATCAACCCAGTCGCGCCTGAGCGGCACATCGCGCCCGAGCAGCTCGCCCAGGCGCCGGGCCACGGGCGCCAGCGAATCGGCTTCGGAGAACGTGCCTTCGGTGGGGCGGCCGAGGTGCGAGGTGACCATCACCGCGGCGCCCTTGTCCAATGCGGCCCTGATGCCGCCCACCGAAGCGCGGATGCGCGTGTCGTCGGTGATCGCGCCGGCGGCATCCTGCGGCACGTTCATGTCGGCGCGGATGAACACGCGCTTCCCGGCGAGGTCCAGGTCGGCCATGCGCAACACGTTCATGGGCGCGCCGCTACTTCGCGGCCATCAGGGCGAGTGTGGTGTCCAGCATGCGATTGGAGAAACCCCACTCGTTGTCGTACCAGCTGCACACCTTCACGAGGCGGCCGGACACCTTGGTGCAGGTCGCATCGAAGATCGACGAGCGCGGGTCGTGGTTGAAGTCGACCGAGACCAGCGGCGCGGTGCTGTAGCCGAGGATGCCCTTCAAGTCGCCGGCTTCGCTCGCCTTCTTCATGATGGAATTGACTTCCTCCACCGTCGTGTCGCGCGCGGCGGTGAAGCAGAGGTCCACGAACGAGACGTTGATGGTCGGCACGCGGATCGAGAAGCCGTCGAGCTTGCCGTTGAGTTCCGGCAGCACCAGGCCCACGGCCGCGGCGGCGCCGGTCTTGGTCGGGATCATCGAGTGCGTCGCGGAACGCGCGCGGCGCAGGTCCTCGTGATAGACGTCGGTCAGCACCTGGTCGTTGGTGTAGGCGTGGATCGTGGTCATCAGGCCGTTGAGCACGCCGATGGATTCGTGCAGGGGCTTCACGATCGGCGCCAGGCAGTTGGTGGTGCACGAGGCATTGGAGATCACCGTGTGCGAGGCCTTGAGTACGCCGTGGTTGACGCCGTAGACGACGGTGGCATCCACATCCTTGCCACCGGGCGCCGAGATGATCACCTTCTTGGCGCCGCCCTTGAGGTGCGCCGAGGCCTTTTCCTTGGTGGTGAAGAAGCCGGTGCTCTCGAGCACCACGTCGACACCGAGCTCGCCCCAGGGGATCTGCGCCGGGTCGCGCTGCGCGAAGACGCGGATCC
>JBBREI010000072.1:0-17358 GCA_038203035.1 Burkholderiales bacterium | reverse complement strand
GTCGTCTCTGACACCAGTTTCTTCCCCGGCCCCAGTTTCACTCCTCCATCCCGGGCGTTGTGGTGCTGAACCCCGCGTCGACGTAGATCACCTCACCGGTGATGCCGCTGGCAAGGTCGGAGAGCAGGAAGGCGGTGGTGTTGCCGACTTCCTCGGTGGTCACGTTGCGACGCAGCGGGGAGTTTCTCTCCACGAAATGCAGGATCTTCGAAAACCCGCCGATGCCCGCGGCCGCCAGCGTCTTGATCGGCCCCGCGCTGATTGCGTTCACGCGCAGCCCCTGCGAAGGCCCCAGGCTCGCCGCCAGGTAACGCACGCAGGCCTCCAGGCTCGCTTTCGCCAGGCCCATCACGTTGTAGTTCGGCATCGAGCGCACCGCGCCGAGGTACGAAAGCGTGACGATGGAGGCGGGCCGGCCCTTCATCATTGGCGCGGCCACCTTGGCGAGCGCGGCGAGGCTGTAGCTTGAAATATCGTGTGACATGCGGAAGGCCTCGCGCGTGACGCTTTCGTGGAAGCCGCCCTTGAGCGCCTCGCGCGGGGCGAAGGCGATGGCATGCACCAGGCCGTCGAGCCCATCCCATTGCTTCGCGAGCTGCGCAAACAGCGCGTCGATCTGCGCGTCGTCGGCGACATCGCAGGGATACACGAGCTCGGAGCCGAATTCGCGCGCCAGGTCGGCCACGCGGTCGCGTACGCCTTCGCCCTGGTAAGTGAAGGCCAGTTCCGCGCCCTCACGCCGGCAAGCCTTGGCTATGCCGTAGGCAATCGATCGATTGGAAAGCATCCCGGTCACGAGGATGCGGCGGCCTTGCAGGAAGCCCATTTTCACTGGTCCTTCGCCTAGAATCGAGGGTATTCAACCGTTCACGGACGGGGTCGAAGTGTATCGCATAATCCTCACATTCCTGGCCGGCGCGGTGCTCGCCACGGCGCCTGCCGCGGGCGCCGCGGAAAAGGTCTTCCGCTATGCCTTCAACGTGGCCGAAACCGGCTTCGATCCGGCAGAAGTCTCGGACCTGTATTCGTCCAACATCCTGCCCAACCTCTTCGACGCGCCGCTGGCCTACGACTACCTGGCCCGTCCCGTGAAGCTGGTGCCCAACACGCTCGAGGCCATGCCCGAGGTGCTGGAAGAGGGCACGCTGTACCGGTTGAAGGTGCGCCCCGGCATCTACTTCGCCGACGACGCGGCCTTCGGCGGCAGCAAGCGCGAGCTCACCGCGCAGGACTACGTCTATTCGATCAAGCGCCTCTTCGACCCGAAGAAACGTTCGCCCAACCTCTACCAGCTTGAAGGCAACATCGTGGGCATGGACGAGGTCCTGGCGAAGGCGCGCAAGGACAATCGCATGGACTACGACGCGCCGGCGGAAGGCCTGCGCGCCCTCGACCGCTACACCTTCCAGGTGCGCCTCAAGCAGCCGAACTACAACTTCCTCTACTACTTCGCCTACTGCAACCTCACCTGCGCCGTGGCGCGCGAGGTCGACGAACACTACAAGGGCAAGACCGCGGAACATCCCGTCGGCACCGGGCCCTACAAGCTCGCGTTCTGGAAGCGCTCGTCGAAGATGATTTTCGAGCGCAACCCCAACTTCCGCGAGGATTACTTCGCCGCCACGGCCCCCGAAGGCAACGCGCTGTCGCAGGAGATCGTTGCGCGCCACAAGGGCAGGCGCCTGCCGATGGTCGACCGCGTGGAGGTCTACATCATCGAAGAGCCCCAGCCGCGCTGGCTCGCCTTCCTCAACAGCGAACACGACATGGCCGAGCGCATGCCCGACCAGTTCGCCAACGTCGCGA
Organism: Burkholderiales bacterium; assembly: GCA_038203035.1. Taxonomy (GTDB): domain Bacteria; phylum Pseudomonadota; class Gammaproteobacteria; order Burkholderiales; family Usitatibacteraceae; genus Usitatibacter. The sequence goes on along the minus strand of JBBREI010000072.1, from coordinate 15,552 downwards.
TCCCCAACGGCGAAGTAGCGGCCAACCTCAAGCGGCGCGGCATCCGCCTGCAGCAGGTGCCGGGCATGGAGCTCACGTATTCGTATTTCGCGATGAACCATCCGATTCTGGGCGGCTACACGCCGGACAAGATCGCGCTGCGCCGCGCGATCACCATGGGCAACGACATCCGCGAGGAGATCCGCATCCCGCGCAAGAACCAGGGCATTCCGGCGCAGAGCCCGATCGGCCCGGGCGCCGCCGGCTACGACCCGGATTTCCGATCCAACGCGACCGAACACAACCCCCCGAAGGCCAAGGCGCTGCTCGACATGTTCGGCTACGTCGACTGCAACAACGACGGCTACCGCGATCTCCCACGCAAGGCCGCAGGGGACCCCTGCCTGCCGATGGTGATCGAATACGCCGCCGCACCCGACGGCCAGCAGCAGCCGCTGGTGGAGCTGTGGAAAAAGAACATGGACAATATCGGCATCAACATGCAGTTCCGGCGCGAGAAGTGGCCGGATCTGCTGAAGGCATCCCATGCGCAGAAGCTGCAGATGTGGGGCCTGGGGTGGAGCGCCGCGGTGCCGGATGCCGATGCCTTCTTCGTGATGCTCTACGGGCCCAACGGCGGCCAGGCCAACCACTCGCGCTTCAAGCTGCCGGAATTCGATCGTCTGTACGAAAAGGCCAAGCGCCTGCCCGACGGCCCCGAGCGCAACGCGCTCTATCGCGAGATGAACCGGCTTTTTCTCGTCTACATGCCGTGGCGCCTGGGCGTGCACCGCTACTACAACGACCTGCTGCACCCCTGGCTCGTGGGTTACGTGCGCCACCCGGTGATGCGCGGCTGGTGGAAGTTCATCGACATCGACGAGAAGCTCGCCGCCGAAATGGATCGCCCGTGAAATCGCCTATTGCCCCTTTTGCTGTTTGCGTGTTTTCCGTGGGGCTTCTTTCCGTGTCTTGCGTGTTCCCGGCCCTGGCGGCGCAGCCGAAAGTGCTGCGAGTCGCCTACCTCATCGCGGAAACCAACTTCGATCCCGCCGCGGTTTCGGACCTCTACTCCAACAACATCTGCGAGGAGATCTTCGAGTCGCCGCTCACCTACGATTTCCTCGCGCGCCCGGCCAAGCTCAAGCCCGAAACGCTCGAGGCGATGCCGGAAGTCACCGAAAACGGCCGCACCTACACGCTGCGGCTCAAGAAGGGCATCTACTTCAGCGACGACCCGGTATTCAAGGGCAAACGGCGCGAGCTCGTGGCGCGCGACTACGAATACGCCTTCAAGCGGATCATGGATCCGGCGGTGCGCTCGCCCAACACCTGGCTGCTGGACGGGCGCGTCGCCGGGATGGAAGAGGCGATCGCCAGGGCCAAGAAGACCGGCAAGTTCGACTACGACGCGCCGCTGCCCGGCATCGAGGTGCTGGACCGCTACACGCTGCGCATCCGCCTGGCCAAGCCCGACTACAACTTCCTCTACATCCTGGCGATGCCCAACATCGGCGCGCAGGCGCGCGAGGTGGTTGAGGCCTACGGGCAGGACATCGGCGCGCACCCGGTGGGCACGGGGGCCTTCCGGCTGGCCGAATGGAAACGTTCCTCGCGCATCGTGCTCGAGCGCAACCCCAATTTCCGCGAGGAGTACTACGAGGCCGAGCCGCCCGCGGACGACCCGATCTCGCAGCAGCTCTACAAGGAGAACAAGGGCAAGCGCCTGCCGATCGTCGACCGCGTCGAGGTCTCGATCATCGAGGAATCGCAGCCGCGCTGGCTCGCCTTCCTCAACAACGAGCTCGACTGGATCAACCTGCCATACGAATTCCTCAACATGGCGGTGCCGGGCGGCAAGCTCACGCCCGCCCTGGCGCGCGAAGGCGTGCGCCACATCCCCGACATCGAGGTCGTGACGGTCTACATGTACTTCAACATGAAGGACCCGACGCTTGGCGGCTACACGCCGGACAAGGTGGCGCTGCGCCGCGCCATCTCGCTCGCCTACAACATCGACGAAAACGTGAACCTCATCCGCAGCGGCACGGCGATCGAGGCCCACAGCCTGGTGCCGCCCGGCGTGCTCGGCTACGACCCCGCGTTCAACACCGGCAAGGCCTACGATCCGGCCCGTGCCAAGGCGCTGCTCGACATGTTCGGCTACGTGGATCGCAACGGCGACGGCTGGAGGGACATGCCCGACGGCGGCCCGCTCACCTTCGTCTACGCCAGCGCGCCGTCGCAGCTGGATCGGCTGTTCACGCTGTCGTGGAAGAAGGCCATGGACGCGGTTGGTGTGCGCATGGAAACCGACATCGCCAAGTGGCCGGACCTGCGCAAGAAATCGAAGGCCGGCAAGCTGCAGACCTGGGAGCTCGCCTGGGGCGCCGACTACCCAGATGGCGAAAACTACTATCAGTTGCTGTACGGCCCCAACTGCGGATCCTCCAACGACCCCTGCTTCCAGCTGCCGGAATTCGACCGCCTCTACGAACAGGCCGCGGCGCTGCCCCCCGGCCCCGAACGATCGGTGATCTACCAGAAGATGGAACGCCTGGTGGCCGCCTACGTCCCGTTCAAGAACATGGTCCACCGCAAATACAACTACATGCTCAAGTCCTGGACCCTGGGCTGGCGCAAACACCCGATCCTGCACGAAGGCTACCGCTACGTGGACGTCGATATGGAGCGGAAAGCCGCTATAATTCATTGATTTTGCTCACCTCCCGCGCCTTGAAACTCTCCGCCTTCCTCGCCGCCGTCGTGATCGGCCTCGCCCCCGCGGCGTACGCCCAACAGAAGGTGCTGCGCTTCGCGTTCCGCACCGCGGAGACCGGCTTCGACCCCCAGCGCATCGACGACCGCTATTCGGTGGGCGTCTGCGAAAACCTGTTCGAGGGGCTGCTCACCTACGACTACCTCGCCCGCCCGGTGAAGCTGGTGCCGCTGGTGGCCGAAAGCATCCCCACGCCCGAAGAAGGCGGCACCCGCTACACCTTCCGCATCCGCCCCGGCATCTACTTCGCGCAGGATGCGGCCTTCAAGGGACAGAAGCGCGAACTCACTGCGCGCGACATGGAATACGCCCTCAAGCGCTTCCGCGATTACCGCAACCGCAGCCCGTACGAGTGGTTGTTCGAAAACAAGATCGTGGGCCTGGACGAGTGGGCGAAAAAATCGCGCGACAGCGGCAAGGTCGACTACGACGCGAAGGTCGCCGGCATGGAGGTGCGCGACCGCTACACCATCAGCTTCAAGCTGAAGGAGCCGGACTTCAACTTCCTCTACGTGCTGGCGATGCCCAACGTGGTACCGGTGGCGCGCGAGGTGATCGAGGCCTACGGGCAGGACACCATGGGCCACCCGGTCGGCACCGGCCCCTTCGTGCTGAAGGAATGGGTGCGCCGCTCCAAGATCGTGCTCGAGCGCAATCCCGACCATCGCGGCTACGAGCTGGAAACCCGTTACGCGGATACCACCGACGAATGGGATCGCCGGGCGATGGAATCGTTGCGCGGCAAGCGCCTGCCGTTGCTCGACCGCGTCGAGATCTACCCGATCGAGGACGAGCAGCCGCGGTTCCTCGCGTTCCTGAACAAGGAGCACGACATCATGGATGAGACGCCGTTTGCGTTCATCCACCAGGTGGTGATGCCCAGCGGCAAGCTGATGCCGGCGCTGGCGAAGCAGGGCATCCAGGTGTTCCGCGAACTGCAGCCGGAACTGACCTATTTCCCGTTCAACACCAACCTCACCGCCGAAGGCCGCCCGAACCCGGTCGGCGGCTACACGCCGGATCGCATCGCCCTGCGGCGCGCGTTGGCGCTGGCCTACGACATCGACGGGGAAATCGACATCGTCCGCAAGGGCCAGGCCATCCCGGCGCAGACGCCGGTTGCTCCCGGCGTCGTGGGCTACGATCCCGGCTTCCATTCGACCGCCAACAACCACGACCCGGCGAAGGCCAAGGCGCTGCTCGACATGTTCGGCTACGTCGACCGCGATGGCGACGGCCTGAGGGATCTGCCCGACGGCGCACCGCTGACCGTCCGCCTCAAATACGACGCCGGCAGCGCGGAAAAGCGCCAGCTGGCCGAGCTCTACGTGAAGTCCCTTGCCGACGTGGGCGTGCGCATGGAAGCGCAGGGTGTGCAGTTCGCCGACCTGCTGAAGGACAAGAAGGTCAGCAACTACATGATGGCCACCTCGGCCTGGATCGCGGATTACCCCGACGCCCAGAACTTCCTGCAACTGCTCTACGGCCCCAACACCGGGCAATCGAACGAGGCCGAATTCAAGCTGCCCGAATACGACCGCCTCTACGAAAAATCGCAGGCCATTCCCGACAGCCCCGAACGCAACGCGATCTACCGCGAAATGGATCGCCTGATGCTGGCCTACGCGCCGTGGCGGCTGGGCGTGCACCGCGTCTTCAACCACCTGCAGTACCCGTGGGTGAAGGGCTACAAGAAACACCCGATCCTCTATACCAACTTCAAGTACCTGGATATCGATGTGGCGGCCCAGCGGGCCGGCACCCGACAGTAGCCGTCCCAAAGGGGGGAAGAAAGCATGACCGCGTACGTAGTCCGAAGGCTGTGGCAGATGATCCCGACGATTGCCGGGGTGATCCTGCTGATCTTCTTCCTCTTCAACTGGATCGGGGGCGACCCGGCGCAGGTGCTCGCCGGCAAGATCTCCAACCCGGAACAGATCGCCAACATCCGCAAGCAGCTGGGTGTCGACCAGCCGGTCTGGTACCAGCTGTGGGTCTTCGTGCAGCAGGTCTTCACCTTCGACTTCGGCCGCAGCTGGTCGACCAACGAAGAGGTCTCGCGCATCCTGCTCACGCGCGTCGGGCCCACGCTCACCATCATGATCCCGGTGCTGATCATCGAAACCTGCCTGGCGGTGCTCTTCGCCATCATGGTCGCCTACGTGCGCGGCACGATCACCGACCGCGCCATCATGATCGTCTGCACCGTGGCGATGTCGATCAGCTTCCTGGTCTACATCATCGTGTTCCAGTGGCTCTTCGGCTTCATCCTCGGCTGGTTCCCGGTGCAGGGCTGGAGCGAGAGTTTCTGGAAGAACCTCTTCACCTACGCGCCGCTGCCCATCATGCTGGCGGTGTTCGTGGGCCTGGCCCCGCAGCTTCGCCTCTACCGGTCGTTTTTCCTCGACGAGATCAACCAGGATTACGTGCGCACCGCGCGCGCCAAGGGCGTGCCGGAAAAGAAGGTCATGCTCAAGCACGTGTTGCGCAACGCGATGATCCCGATCCTGACCAACATCGGCATCTCGCTGCCGGGTGTGTTCGTGGGCTCCTTCCTGCTCGAGGTGTTTTTCTCGATACCGGGCCTGGGTCGCGAGATCATCACGGCGGTGAATCGCAGCGACTTCCCGGTCATCAAGGCGGTGACCGTGTACCTCGCGGTGCTCACCATGATCATCAACCTGCTGGTCGACGTGCTGTACAAGTTCGTCGACCCGCGTGTTTCGTTCAAGTAACGGGGGCCGCACATGAGCGCAGTCTTGACCAATCCGCCGTCCCCGCCGTTGCAGGAATCGCCCGGCCTCTGGGCCCTGGCATGGCGCCGCCTCCGGCAGGATGGCGTCGGCATCGCCTCGCTGGTGGTGGTGGTTTTTTTCCTGCTGCTGATGGCCGCGTCGTACACCGGGCTCGTCGCGAAGGACTGGAGCAAGGAAAAAGGCGTCTCCTACGCCAACCCGTCCTTCATGGCGGGCTCCGAGAACCTCGAGGCCCGGGCGATGGCCCAGAAGGAGGCGGCCACCAGGCCTCCCCCCGTGGATCTTTCCGACATCGACCCGCTCGCCCCGCGCTACAAGGAATGGGAAGAGCGCGCCGCCAAGATCGCCGTCACCGAAACCAAACGCGCCGAGACGCTGGCCTTCGGCGGCGACAAGTGGGGGCGCGACGTGCTCCAGAAGGTGATCAAGGGCTCCGAGGTGTCGATTTTCGTGGGCCTGACCGCGGCGCTGCTGGCCACGCTCATCGGCACCCTGCTGGGCGCATCCGCCGGCTACTTCGGCGGGTGGGTCAACGACTTCCTGGAATGGTTCTACAACATCTTCACGTCCATCCCGTACATCCTGCTGATCCTGGCCTTCGCCGCGGTGGCATCGGCCTCGGGCAAGTTCGGCAAGGGGATCCTGCCGATCGTGCTGATCCTGTCGCTGACCGGCTGGACCGGCATCTACCGGCTGATCCGCGCCGAATACATCAAACACGGCAACCGCGAATACGTGAAGGCCGCGCAGGCCATCGGTGCCTCCAACTGGTCGCGCATGTTCGTGCACATCCTGCCCAACGTCTCGCACGTGGCGCTGGTGCAGCTTTCGCAGCACACCGTCCAGTTCATCAAGGCCGAGGTGATCCTCTCCTTCCTGGGCTTCGGCGTGCCGGTGGACATGGTTTCGTGGGGCACGATGCTGGCCGAGGCGCAGAACGAGCTCGTGATCGGCAAGTGGTGGCAGCTTTTCGCCGCCGGCGCCGCGATGGCGATCCTGGTCACCGCCTTTTCGCTGCTCACCGATTCGCTGCGCGACGCGCTGGATCCCAAACTCAAGTAAGCGCCCCTTCGGGGATTAAAGCTGGAACGCCGATGAACGCCGATGCCACGCCGATTGCCGCCGATGCACCACGCGAACTGAAGAGGGATGTATGCGTTTCGTGCCCTGGTTTGACGGCGGCACGGACTAAAGAGGGATGTATGCGTTTCGTACCCTGGTTCGACGGCGGCACGAACCACCCTCATGTTTTATCTGCGGGATACGCGGTACATGCTTGGGCACGAACATTCCCAGCTTTTATCTGCGGCCATCGGCGTGGCATCGGCGGTCATCGGCGTTCCCTGCCCTAATCTCCTAAAGCAAAGACCAGAATGAACACTCAAGCAGAACCATTGCTGTCGGTCCGCGACCTGGACATCCGCTTCCGCATCGACCGCAAGTCGGAGCCATTCCACGCGGTCAAGGGCATCTCCTTCGACATCCCGCCCAATTCCACCGTGGCGCTCGTGGGTGAATCGGGCAGCGGCAAAAGTGTCTCGGCGATGGCGATCCTGGGCCTCTTGCCGGAAAACGCCATCGTGGCGCCGCAAGGCCAGGTGATCTACGGCGGGCGCAACCTGCTCACGGCCTCGATGCAGGAACTGCAGGCGCTGCGCGGCAAGGACATCTCGGTGATTTTCCAGGAGCCGATGACATCGCTCAACCCGGTGTTCACGGTGGGCGAACAGATCGCCGAATCGCTGCGCCTGCACATGGGCATGAGCGGCAGGCAGGCTAACGCGCGTGTGGTGGAACTGCTGAGCGAAGTCGGCATCCCCAACCCGCAGCTGCGCGTCAATTCGTACCCGCACGAGATGTCGGGCGGGCAGCAGCAACGCGTGATGATCGCCATGGCGATCGCCTGCGAGCCGAAGCTGCTGATCGCCGATGAACCGACCACCGCGCTCGACGTGACGATCCAGAAGCAGATCCTCGACCTCATCGCCGGCCTGCAGGCGAAGCACCACATGTCGGTGCTTTTCATCACCCACGACCTCGGCGTCGTGGGTGAAATCGCCGACACGGTGGTGGTGATGCAGAACGGCACGATCCAGGAGCAGGGCACGGTGCGCCAGATCTTCGAATCGCCCCAGCACCCATACACCAAGGCGCTGCTGGCCTGCCGTCCGCGCCTGGACCGGCGCCCCAAGCGCCTGCCCGTGATCGACGATTTCCTCAAGAGCGACGGGCGGCCCCTGCACCTGGAAGAGCGGCATCGCGGCACCGCGCCCGACGACCAGATCATCCTGGAGGTGAAGGGGCTCAACAAGACGTTTTTCCTGAAGGAAGGATTCTTCGGAAAACGCGCGATCCCGGCGGTGAAGGACGTGAGCTTCCGCCTGCCGAAAGGCAAGACGCTGGGGCTGGTGGGTGAATCGGGTTCGGGCAAAACCACGGTGGGCTTGACCCTCATGCGCCTGCACGCGGCCACCAGCGGCGAGGTGCTCTTCGAAGGCCGCGACCTGCTGAAGCTCTCCGAGCGCCAGATGATGCCGTACCGCCGCCGCATCCAGATCATTTTCCAGAACCCCTACGCCTCGCTCAACCCGCGCTTCACCGTGGGGCAGATCCTGGTGGAGCCGATGAAGATCCATTCGATCGGCAAGGATGAAAACGAACGCGTCGGCATGGCCTTCCAGCTGCTCAAGCGCGTGGGCCTGTCCGAACAGTCGTTCTACAAGTACCCGCACGAATTTTCGGGCGGCCAGCGCCAGCGCATCGCGATTGCGCGCTGCCTCACGATGAAGCCGGACGTGTTGATCTGCGACGAAAGCGTCTCGGCACTCGATGTCTCGGTGCAGGCGCAGGTGCTCAACCTGCTGCAGGACCTGCAGGACGAATACCACATGTCGTACATTTTCATCTCGCACGACCTGGCGGTGGTCAAATACATCTCGGACCAGGTGATGGTGATGAACGACGGCGCCATCGTCGAAATCGCCGACTCCGACGAGATCTACCGCGATCCGAAGCAGGAATACACGCGCAAGCTGCTCTCCTCCATCCCCAAGGGCCTCGAGAAGGCCGCGGAGCTCGCATGAATCCCACGATCCGATTCGCCGCGGCCCTCGCCGTGGCCGTACCCGCCTGCGCGCTCGCCGCGTTACCGAATGTGACGCTGGTGAAGATGTATGACGCGCCCACGCTCACGCGCGATTGCGAGGCGGGCCTGGCCGCGGTGCGCAGGACCGTCGACGCGATGGCCGCGAAAAAGGGGGCCGGGGACATCCTCGGCGACTGGAACAGGCTCTACATCCAGCAGGAGGACATCCAGAACGTGCCGGCCCTGTATGCCACGCTGCACCCGGACAAGGACGTCCGTGCCGCGGCGGAGGATTGCGACCAGAAATTCACCGCGCTCGCCACCGAGATCAACCAGAACGAGAACATCTTCGCGCGCCTGAAGGCCTTCGTGCCCGCGAACCCGCGCCAGGCCAAGCTGCAGAAGGACCTGATGAAGGGTTTCGAGGACAGCGGCGTCTCGCTGCCGCCCGGCAAGCGCGCCCGCGCCAAGGAAATCCTCGGCAGGCTCGATGACCTCAGGACCGAGTTCGAGCGCAACGTGCGCGACGACCCCACCAGGGTCACGATGACGCCGGCCGAGATGGAAGGCATGCCCGATGCCTATCTGAAGTCGCGCAAGCCCGATGCCGCCGGCAACTACGTGCTCGGCCTCGACCAGCCGAGCTACGGCCCGTTCATGGCCAATGCGAAGAGCGAAGCTGCGCGCGAACGCTACTTCCGCGCCCGCAGCTCACAGGGTGGCGTGCAGAACCTGGCGCTGCTCGAGGAGATGTTCAAGTTGCGCCAGGAACTGGCTGCGCTTTACGGCGTGCCGACGTACGCGGACTTCATCCAGCGCCGCCGCATGGCCGGCAGCGCCGCCACGGTGAACAAATTCCTGGCCGAGATCCGCGCGGCGGTGGAGCCGATCGCAAAGCAGGAGATCGAGGAGTTGCGCGCCGAGAAGTCGAAGGACCTGGGCGCCGCTCTCGCGGCCACAAAGGTGAACCATTGGGACACGGCGTATTACTCCGAGCGCATTCGTCGAGCGCGCTTCAACGTCGACCAGGAAAAGCTGCGCGCCTATTTCCCCTCCGACAAATCGGTGGATTACGTCTTGCTCGTGGCCGAAAAGCTCTACGCCCTGAAGTTCAAGCAGACGCAGGTCCCGGTGTGGCATCCCACCGTGCGCCACTTCGAGATGTACGACGGGCCCAGCGGCAAGTACATGGGCGACTTCTACATGGATCTCTTTCCGCGCGAAGGCAAGCGGCCCGGCGCTTTCGCCGCGCCGCTGCGCAGCCCGAGCACGCTCGCCAAGCGCGTGCCGTCCGCGGCGATGGTCGCCAACCTCGATCCCAGGGGCCTCAACCAGCGTGAGCTGGAAACGCTGCTGCACGAATTCGGCCACGAGCTGAACATGGTGCTCTCCAGGGTGGCTTACGCTCCGCAGGCGCTCTCGACGGTGAAGTGGGATTTCGTCGAAGCCCCCTCGCAGATGTTCGAGGAATGGGCGCGCCGGGAGGAAGCGCTGTCGCTCTTCAAGCAGGTCTGCCCGCAATGCCCGGCGCTGTCTCCGGCCGAAGTCAGGAAGCTGGAGGAAGCGCGCCGTTATGGCCAGGCGTCGGCAGTCGCGCGCCAGTGGTTGCTGGGCGCCTTCGACATGGAACTCTCGACGAATCCGCGTCCGCCGCTGGAAGTGTGGAAGGCGCTTGAATCCACCACGCCGCTGGGTTACGTCGAAGGCACGACATTCCCCACGGCCTTCCGCCATATCGCCGCCAACTATGCCGCCGGCTACTACAGCTACATGTGGGCACTCGTGATCGCGCGCGACCTGCTTACGCCGTATGGCGACAACCTGATGGATCCGAAGGTGGGGGCGCGGTATCGCGCCGCCATCCTGGGCGCCGGCACCCAGGACGAGGAGAGCGCCATGGTCCGCCGCTTCCTCGGCCGCGAGCCGTCCAGCAAACCCTTCTTCGCCGACATCACCGGCAAAGGCTAGATCATGCGTACCTTTATCGCCCTCGCCGTCATCGCCCTGGCACTTCCCGCCGCGGCTGCCAAGACCGCTGCGCCGAAGCGCCCGCTGATGCCGGTCTACACCACGCCGGTGGCCCTCACCGGGGCCTGCGAGAAGGCGATGGCGAACACGCGCCGCCACGTCGCGCTGATGGAAAGGAAAGCGGGTGGCGCAGGGATCTTCAACGAATGGAACCAGTTGCAGATCGCCATCGACGACGCGCTCGGCCCGATCTATCTGCTGGGCGAAGCATCGCCCGACAAGGCGGTGCGCGACGCCGCGGAGCCGTGCCTGACGAAGTTCACCGCGCTCACCACCGAGATCTTCCAGAATGAGAAGCTCTACAAGCGAGTTCAAGCGGCCCGGCCCGCGAACCCGCACCAGGCAAAGCTGCGCAAGGATGTGATCGAGGGCTTCGAGGACAGCGGCGTCGCGCTGCCGAAGGAAAAACGCGCGCGTGCCAAGGCGATCTTCGATCGCCTCGAGGAATTGCGCCAGGGCTTCGACCGCAACGTGCGCGACGACCCCACGCGCGTCACCTTCACGCCCGCGCAGATGGAAGGGCTGCCGGAAGCCTACCTGCGCGCGCAGGAAAGGAACGTCGACAAGGATGGCAACTACGTGCTGCGGCTTTCCTCGCCTTCCTACGTGCCGTTCATGGAGAATACGAAGTCGGGCGAGGCGCGCAAGAAGTACTACATCGCCAAGTTCAACGAGGGCGGACAGCAGAACCTCGACCAGCTTGAGGAAATCTTCAAGCTGCGCAAGGAGCTCGCGGGACTCTATGACCTGCCGACCTTCGCGCACTTCTCGCTGCGCCGCAAGATGGTGGGCAAGCCCGAGGTGGTGGAGAAATTCCTCGCGGACGTGAAAGGCGCCGTCACCGAGCTGGAGAAGAAGGAGCTCGAGGACCTGCGCCTGGAGAAGGCGCGCGACCTCGGCCAGCCGCAGATGAAGCTCGAGCGCTGGGACAGCGCGTATTACCAGGAGAAGGTGCGGCGCACGCGCTTTTCCGTGGACCAGGAAAAGCTGCGCAAGTATTTCCCCACGCAGAAGGCGATCGAATACACGCTGCTGGTTTCGCAGCGCCTGTACGGCGTCAGGTTCAAGCCAGTGAAGGTGCCGGTGTGGCACCCGGACGTGCGCTACTACGATGTCGTCGACGCGAAGACCGGCGCCTTCATCTCCGGCTTCTACCTCGACCTCTTCCCGCGTGAGGGCAAATATGCACATGCCGCGGCTTTCCCGTTGCGGGGCGTGAGCCTCGTCGCCAGGCGCACGCCGCTGACGGCGCTGGAAGCCAACCTCAATTCCGAGGGCCTCAACCTCGAGGAGATGGAGACGCTGCTGCACGAGTTCGGCCATGTCCTGCACGGCGTGCTTTCGAAGACCGATTACCTCTCGCACGCGGGCACCAGCGTGAAAAACGATTTCGCCGAGGCGCCCTCGATGATGTACCAGGAGTGGGCCAAGCGGGAGCAGCCGCTGGCGCTTTTCAAGGAGGTCTGTGCCGAGTGCCCGCAGCTCAGCCGCGAGGAGCTCGCGCAGCTGCAGGCCGCGCGCCGCTTCGGGCAGGGCATCCGCTATGGACGCCAGTGGCTCTACGCCGCGTATGACATGGCGCTATCCACCAATCCGCGCCCGCCGCTCGCCGTGTGGAAGGAAATGGAAGCGGCCACGCCGCTGGGCCACGTGGAGGGCACGATGTTCCCGGCCGCCTTCGCCCACATCGCCTCCAACTACGCCGCGGGCTACTACGGCTACATGTGGGCGGAGGTGCTGGCGCTCGACATGTTGTCCGTGTTCAAGGGCAACCTGATGGATCCGGCGGTAGGGCTGCGTTACCGCGACACGATCCTCGCGCAGGGTGGGCAGGAAGAGGAAATGGCCCTGGTGCGGCGCTTCCTGGGACGCGAGCCTTCGAGCGACGCTTTTTTTGCGGAGATCACCGGCAAGCGCTAGGCCGCGGGTGGCGTCCCGCCTGGCCGTGACCCGGCGTCAGCGGCAGGGGTGGTCCGCGCTCACGGCAGGCGCAGCCTCAGGCCGGGATTGATCACACTTTTCTGCGTGAGCCGGTTGAGCGCCAGCAGCGTGTCCACGGCGGTGTCGAAACGCCTGGCGATGGCGTAGAGCGTGTCGCCCGCGCGCACGACGTAGGTCTTGCCGGCAGCCGGGGCAATGGCGCCGCGGGCCGGCGTCATCGCGGACGCCGTCGGCAGGCTTACGGAGGCCACACGCGCGGGCGCCGGTGCGGGCGCCGCGCCCCTGGCCACGGCTGACTGGCGCATCGGCACCATCACCACGCCTGGCGCGCGCAGGCGCCCCCTCTTGTCGTACCTGAGCGTGTCGTTGGCCGCGCGCAGCTGGATCGCGGTGGATCCGTGCGAACGCGCGATGGCATCGAGCGATTCGCCGCGCTTCGCGTTGTAGGTGGTCCAGCTCACCAGCGGCTGGTCGTAGGCTTCCAGGTTGGTGCGGAAGGTGTCGGCCTTGTCGAGCGGCACCACCAGCTTGCCGGCATTGGCCACCGGCTTGTTGTAGGCCGGGTTGAGCGCGCGGAAGTCGTCCTCGCTCATGCCCGCCAGCTTCGCGGCCACCTTCATGTCGATCTTCGCCGGGGCCTCGACCGTGGTGAAGTACGGCGTGTTGGGGATCGAATCGATCTCGATGCCGTAGGTGGTGGGCGAAAGCACGATGTTTTTCACCGCGATCAGCTTCGGCACGTAGTTGCGCGTTTCGGGCGGCAGCCTGAGGTTCAGGTAATCGGTGGGCAGCCCGCGCTTCTGGTTGTACGAGATGGCGCGGCCCACGCAGCCTTCGCCGCAGTTGTAGGCCGCGAAGGCGAGCTCCCAGCTGCCGAACTCGTTGTGGAGCTTCTGCAGGTAGTTGAGAGCGGCATCGGTGGCGGCCACGACGTCGTTGCGGTTGTCGCGCCACCAGTCCTGGGTGAGGCCGTAGTTCTTGCCGGTGGAGGGGATGAACTGCCACAGGCCCGAGGCCTTGGCGCGTGAATACGCCTTCGGGGTGAAGGCGCTTTCGATCACCGGCAGCAGCGCCACCTCCGTCGGCATCTTGCGCTTTTCCACCTGCTCGACGATGTAATGCAGGTACCGGCTGCCGCGATCAACGAAGCGGTTGATGTATTCGGGCCGGCTCGAATACCAGTTTTCGTGTTCGTGGACGAGTGGTGTTTCGAGCGGGTCCATCAGGAAACCCACGCGGATGCGTTGCCACAGGTCCGGGTCGGGCATCGGGATGTCGTCGGGATCCCCGAACGGATCCGGCAACACCACTTTGGCGGGTGCGGCGGGGACGGTGGCCGCGGCAGCGTCAAGCGGGCCCACGCATGCCGCGAAGACCATCGCCATCCATCCCATTGCCTGCTGAAGTTTGTTCAACTAGTGCTTGTTTCTGTTGGTTTTTTGCATGCTACGCGCGGCATGGGAGGGCGTCAATGCGCCTACAGGGTGAGCGCAAGGTCGCGCACCAGCGCGCCGGGCGTGCGCATCGAGACCGTGGATCGCTCCCCGTAGGAATCGTCATCGGGGATCAGGTGGCGTTCGCGGGTCAGCGCCTCGAGGTTGTCGCCCAGGATGCGGTACGCGGTGTCGTCGAAACGCATCACGTTGAGCGGGGCGCGGATCCTGCCGTCCTCGACCCAGAACGAGGCGAAGCGCGTCATGCCGGTGAGCCTGCAGGCCGAGCGGTCGGAGAAGTTGAGGTACCAGAGGTTGCCGATGTAGAGCCCGGTGCCGAGGGCCTCCAGCGCCTGCGCCTCGGGCAGCGTGCCCGCGGCGAGGTCGAGGGATTCCGGGGTCTCGCCCGCGTTCGCGCCGTTGGTGGCGACGTCGTATTCGCGCGCCGAGCGTGGACTCACGAGTGGGGTGGAGAGCCGGCCCGCTTCCACCAGCGCGACCGACCCGGGGCGCACGAACCCCTCGCCCTGGAAGCCGCTGGCCATGCCCTCGCGCGTGTTTTCGCGCAGCGTCACCAGCGGCGACATGCACACGTCCTGTTCGGCCATTCGCATCAGCGCGCTTTGTTTGGTGTTGCGGCTCTTCAGGCCGAAACCCGCCCACGACAACATGCCGAGGATTTCGGTCATCGCGGCCGGCGCGATGAAGGCGCGATAGGGGCCGGGCTGGAGGTCGCGGGGTTTTTCCCCGAGCAGCTCCAGTTGGCGGCGCGCGAAGGCCATGCGCGATTCGAAGGTGGCGCTTTCCCAGTGTGATCCCGCGTAGGTGCTCTTCACCGCCTTGTCTCGGTCGTGGTACAGGCACCAGCCGAAGCTGAAGTTTTCCACCGCGTGCCAGTGGCGCACGCCGAGCGAGCTCGAAAAACCCTTGTAGATCGGGCCCGAGGCGTGGAAACCCACGAGGTCCAGGCCCCGGGCCGCGGCCAGCACCTCGTTGATCACGCGTTCGGGGTCGGGCAGGTTGCCACGGCGCTCGGAAGCGCTTTCGCGCGGCTGGGTCTCGATCAGCAGGAACGGATCCTCGGGCACATCGGCGATGCCCAGGCGCAACGTGTCCAGCAGCGCGGCCAGCGCCTCGCGGTCCGCATCGAGGCGCCCCGACAGCGAGATGCTCGAATCGATGCGGCGCGTTTCCTCGATGAGAGTGAGCGACCAGCTGAACTGGCGCACCGCGGTGGCCTGGCGCACCGCGCTCTTGTTGAAGCGGATGAAATCGCTTTCCTCGGCCGACAGGCGCGAGATGATGACCTCGCTCGGGCGCGTGCGCGCTTCGACGGATTTCGCGAGGTCTTCGAAATAATTTCTCATGGCTTTCCTTGTTTCACGCAGCACCGCAAATCATGGGCGCCGATTTTTCAACACAGTGGACACAGTGGATTCAAAGAGGGGAAGGATAGAGTAAAAAGCTGATGGTTGTGGGGGAGGGTGCATGCCGGGCCGGGAATGAAAATCGATTTTTGGGGTTACTATGTGTCGTGTGTTGATCCTATGT
>JBBREI010000071.1:0-17658 GCA_038203035.1 Burkholderiales bacterium | reverse complement strand
AAATTCAACTACCGTATCCTTCTTCATTGGTGGCGTGACTCCCTTTAGTGGGTTGCTGAAAACGATCTCGACAATCGCATTCCAGCAGGTCACGCCGCCTTCCTCAACTCATCGTCGTACACCAGTTTCGGTTATAGCTCTCCAGGCCCACCACGGTTCCATTTGGCAGGCGGCCCATCCAGGTGCGCAGCGCCTCCCGCCGAAGGTCACGGCGCTCCAGCGTCTTGCCCGCGGCGTCCTGCGTGTACACGGTAAACACATCCTTTGCCAGATCGATGCTCGCGGTCGTAATATTCATTCGAGACTTCCCCCTCGTATCAGATTGATCCTCAGAAACTCAATCTTGGCACTTGGATGCCGTGCGGTTTCGCCGCTTCGAGTGCGAGAGGTCTCCTTATACTCGTTGGAGCGGGACCGTGATACACCGTGCCCGCACCGTGCTCGCAATGAATTGCGTGCTCGCCGGTGCGGAGCCGCATCGCGGCCGGCCGCTCAACGCGGGCGTGAGACCTCAACACGAAAGGAGTTGGAAATGAGTACGCGATTGTTTGCATTCGTCGGCGGAGACATTGGCCTTTGGCGGATCGTCAGGACCGAAACCATAGTTGGCGAGCCCCTGCTCGAAGCCGAAAGGCTCAACGTCGTATCCGGCTCAGAGGTACAGCCTGAAACCAGTGCGTCCTGGGTGCTTCGTGGGATAACAAGCAATGAACGATATGTCGTGCGCAGCGAGAAGAGCGAAATTGTGGCGAAGCAGCAAGGTCTAGCGCGTCCAGAGGCGACTTGCGCTGCGCTAATACCGATCCGGAAGAACGCAGCTTGGTGGGAGCTCACGCAAGACGAGCGCCGGAACGTTCTGGAAGAACAGTCAAAGCACATCCAAATCGGGCTTAAGTACTTGCCTGCAGTAGCGCGGAGGCTCCACCACTGCCGCGACCTCTCAGAGAATGAACCGTTCGATTTTCTGAATTGGTTCGAGTACGCGCCAATCCATGAGGTTGAGTTCAACAGGCTGCTTTCTGAACTGCGTGCGTCAGAGGAATGGAAGTACGTCGAGCGAGAAGTCGATATCCGTCTCAGGCGCGAAGATGTCTAACTTTCGTTGCAGCAGATGCGTGTCGGCGCCGCTGAACATGACGTTGGATGTCATTCGCGAAGCGCGGCTGCCTGTGGCACGATGTGTTACGAGGCTTCACTTGAGCAGCTGAAGCTCTATCGCCTCCTTCCCGACCGCGAAGCCGAGAAACTCAAGCTTTTTCGTATCGTCGACGAGTCGGGTGAGGACTACCTGTTCCCCGCCAGCTTCTTCTCCCCAATTGAGCTTCCTCAGCCAATTCGCCGGGCAATACGGGCCGCTGCCGGGCGTGGCGGTGGCGAGGGTGACGGTGAGGGGGGCATTGCTCACGGGGTTGGGGCTCGTGGCGCAGGCGGCGAGGGCAAACGCGGCGAGGATCCAGCTAGTCGACTTTGACATTGGCGTCCTTCACGATGCGGGTCCACTTGGAGAGGTCGTCGCGGATGTATTTCGCGAAGTCCTCTCAGTAGTGCTTGTAGAAACGCGTCAGCGCGGCGTTGAACGCCCCCGACTGCTCCAGGTTCGACAAATGGCCCGCGCCCGGGATCACCACGAGCTCGGAACGTGGCAGGTGGCGATCGAGAACTTCCGCCATCACCGGCGGCATGGCGATGTCGTCGGCGCCGACCATCACCATGCACGGCACCGTGATTTCGCCGAGGCGATCGGTGACGTCGATGGTGGGAATCGCGGCGGAGCAGCCGATGTAGCCGTCCGCCGGCGTATTGCGGATCCAGCGGCCGACCTTGTCCATCAGGTTGGGGCTGCCGGCGCGAAACGAATCCTTGAACCAGCGCTTGAGGGTCGGTTCCACCATCACCTCCATGCCACCGGCCTTCACCAGGGCCACGCGGTCCCTGAAGGCCAGCACGCCTTCGGGCGAAAGTTTGCTCGAGGTATCCGCGAGCACCATCGTTTCGAAGATCCCGGGGTACTTGAGGGCGGCGTGCAATCCGAAGACCCCGCCCATCGAAAGGCCGATCCAGTGTGTCTGCGTCGCACCCACCTGGTCGAGCAGCCCCTTGATGTCGTCGGAGATCATGTCGAGTGTGTAGGGGATGGCGGGCGCGCCGCTTTCCCCGTGACCGCGCGAGTCGTAGGCGAGTACGGTGAAATACTTCGAGAGGTGTTTCACTTCCTCGTCCCACATCTCCAGCCGGCAGGCAAGCGAGTGCGACAGGGTGACCCAGGGCCCGCTGCCGGTGACGGTGTAGCGGACGTCGATGCCGTT
Source organism: Burkholderiales bacterium (assembly GCA_038203035.1). GTDB lineage: Bacteria > Pseudomonadota > Gammaproteobacteria > Burkholderiales > Usitatibacteraceae > Usitatibacter. The sequence continues at coordinate 15,352 of JBBREI010000071.1, read as the reverse complement.
GATGTGGGCTTTCATGACGCCCATTATGACGGCACCCAAAAACCAGGGACGCACCCTGGTTTTCCTGCCTTCGGAAAAGTAGGGTGGGAAAAGTAGGGTGCGTCCCTGGTTTCGGAAAAGTAGGGTGCGTCCCTGGTTTCTGGTTCAGCCCTTGAGGATCAAGTCCGCGGCCTTCTCGCCGACCATGATCGACGGTGCATTGGTGTTCGACGACGGGATGGTGGGCATGATCGACGCGTCGGCGACGCGCAGCTTCTGCAGGCCATGGACGCGCAGCCGGCTATCCACAACCGAATCCCCGGCCGGCCCCATGCGGCAACTGCCCACGGTGTGCCAGGCGGTTTGCCCGCTGCCCCGGCCATAGTCGAAGAGCGCCGCGTCGTCGGTCACTTCAGGGCCAGGGCGGGTCTCGCGCACGATCACCGACCGCATCGCGGGCTGCGAAGCGATGCGCCGGATGAGCTTGAGCATCGCCAGGCCCGTGGCCCGGTCGCGCTCGTCGGTCATGTAATTGGGCTGGATCTCGGGGAAGGCGCGCGGGTCGTTCGCGGTGATGTGGATCGAGCCGCGCGAAAACGGATGCAGCTGGAAGCCGCCGATGGAGAATCCGGGGAAGGGATCGATGCCAGCCCCGGGTGTGCGGGAGTAACGGTCCTTCCCGCTGATGTGGTAGATGCGCACCATCACGTCGGGGCGTGCGAGGGCGGGCGAGGTCTTCGTGATCGCGTGCGCCGTCGAGGACGTCCCGGCCATCAGGCCCTTGCGCGTCAGCACGTACTGCAGGCCCACGCCCATGCGCCGCCAGAAGCTGCGCATCACGTCGTTGATGGTGATCGGCAGGTGCGTCTCGTAGGTGCAGCGCAGCTGGAGGTGGTCGATCACGTGTTCACCCACCGCGGGCAGGTTGGCGACCACGGGAATGCCGAGCCGCGCGAGCAGCGCGGCATCCCCCACGCCGGAAAGCTCCAGCAGCTGCGGCGACTGGATCGCACCCGCGCAGAGGATGACTTCGCGCGCGGCGCGCGCGACAACCTTCGAGCCACAGTGGAAATATTCCACGCCGCTCGCCGCCGTTGCCTCGAAGGTCACCCGCTCCACCAGCGCATCGGTGATCACGGTGAGGTTCGGGCGCTTCATCGCATCGCGCAGGTAGCCTACGGCGGTGGACCAGCGCCGGCCGTTGTGGGCGGTCTGTTCGAGGTAGCGCACGCCCTCGTAGCGCACCACGTTGTAGTCGGGTGTTTCGGCGATTCCGCTTTCGATGCAGCCGGCGACGAAGCCGTCGGAAAGCGCATCGGTGTCACGTTGCTTGCGGTCGGTGATGCGCATCGGCCCGCCGTGCCCGCGCCCGGTCTGGCGCGTGTACGGGTTGTCCTCCAGGCGCTGGAAGCAGGGATGCACGTCAGACCAACCCCAGCCGGCGTTGCCCGCCGCGCGCCAGCCGTCGTATTCGAGCGGGTCGCCCCACACGTAGGCCATGCCGTTCAACGCGCTCGATCCGCCCAGAACCTTGCCGCGCGGCCAGTAGACCTTGTTGCCGTTGAGCTCGGCCTGCGGCTGGGTCTCGAACTTCCAAGCGTATTTCTCGTTGGTGAGCAGCTTGCCCACGCCCAGCGGAATGTGGATCCACGGGTTGGTGTCGCGCCCGCCGCCTTCGAGCAGCAACACGCGGTGCCTGCCCGATTCGGTCAGCCGCGCGGCCAGCGCGCAGCCGGCCGAGCCCGCGCCGACCACGATGTAGTCGTACGCGTGTTCCATTACTTCCCGGCCGGATCGCGATGCTTGAAAGAATCGCGCCGGAAGCTGTAGAGCGCCGCCGGATCCACCATCACGTCGACGATCGCGGGCTTGCCGCAATGGATCGCGGCCTTGAGCGTCTCCTCCAGCATCGCCGCCTTGTCGACGCGAAAGCCCGCAGCGCCGTGCAGCTCGGCCAACTTGTCGTAAGGCGGGTTCGGCACGTCGGCGCCGATGTAGCGCTGGCCGAAGAAATCGCGCTGGTACGCCTTCTCCGCGCCCCAGCAGCCGTTGTTCATCACGACACACACGGTGTTGATGCCGTTTTCGACCGCCGTGCCGATCTCGCTCACACCCGCCATGCCGAAGCCGCCGTCGCCCATCAGGCTGATGACGCTGCGATCGGGCCGCGCCAGCTTGATGCCGAGCCCGGCCGCGTACGAGAAACCCACGAGTCCGAAGTCGAGCGGCGTGACCAGCGCGGGTGACTCGAAGTAGTTGAGCTGGTCGGTGGCCTGCAGGCAGAGCGTCCCGGCGTCCATCGTGTAGGTGGCGTTGCGCGGGGCGGCGGCGCGAAGGGCCTGGAACACCATCGCGGGCTGGATCGGCTCGCCGAGTTTCCTGCCTTCGGCCTCGCGGTCGGCAAGCAGCTTGCGGCGATTGTCCTGGAATGCCTTCGTCCAGTTGCCGACGTCGCTCCCGGCCTTGTGGCTGGCAAGCTCAGCGGCCAGCTGATCGGCGACACGCGCGGCGTCCCCGACGATGCCGATGGCGATCGGGAAGAAGCGGCCGACGGCCGTGTGTTCCTGGTCGACCTGGACGATCTTCGCGTCGCGGTTGAGGTTGTCGTACGAGTAGAACGTCGTGTTGAAGCCCAGGCGCGTACCGAGCGCGAGGATGACGTCGGCTTCCTTCGCCATGCCGGAGGCGACCGGATTGCCGCGCGGGCCGACCTGTCCCGCGTAGAGCGGATGGTCGCAGGGGGCGGCATCGCCATGGCCGGGCGACATCGCCACCGGCACGTTTAGCTTGCTCGCCAGCGCCATTGCCTGCGCATGGGTGCCGGGATTCTTGATGCCCCCGCCGATGATCATCAGCGGGCGTTTGGCGCCCGCAAGAAGTTTTGCCGCCTGGCGGATCAATTCTGCATCGCCGCTGGCTGCCGCTCCCGCGCGATAACCCGACGGTGGTGGTGCGGATTCGACCTCGGCGACTTCCGCCAGCAGGTCGCGCGGCAGGTTGAGAGCCACCGGCCCGCGGCGCGGCGCCAGGGCGGTCGAAAAGGCCTCGCGCACCATCTCCGGAATGCGCTTCGATTGCGTGACCGTCCACGTCTTCTTGGTGATCGGCGTGAAAAGGGCCTGCTGGTCGACTTCCTGGAACGCATCGCGATAGATATGCGCGGAAGACAGCGATCCCGCGAGCGCCACCACCGGCGAATACGCCGCCCGGGCCTGTGCCAGCCCCGTCACCAGGTTGGTGGCGCCCGGTCCGTTCTGGCCCGCGAGGAAAACACCCGCGCCGCGCGATGCGCGCGCGTAGCCGTCGGCCATGTGCACGCCGGTGCGTTCGTCGCGCACGCCGATGAACCTGATCGACTTCGAATCGTAGAGCGCGTCGAAGATTTCCATGCCGGCCGAGCCGATGAGCCCGAAGACGTGCCGGGTACCTTCGGCTTCCAGCGCCTCGACCACCGCCTTGCCACCGCTGATCTGCGCCATCGTCAGTCCGCCTTTGCGCCGCTGGCCTTCACCAGGCGGCCTTGCTTGTCGACCTCCGACCTGATGTACCGGTCGAACTCGTCGAGGGTCAGCAGGTTCTGCACCAGGCCCTGCTGCTGCATCTTTTCCCTCACCGCCGGCAGCGCCGAGATCTCGCGGATCTCGCGGGCCATGCGCTCGAGCGCGGCGCGCGGAGCCTTCGAGGGCGCGATCAGCGCGTACCAGATGCTGTAGTCGAAGCCCTTCAATCCCTGTTCCTGGACGGTGGGGATGTCGGAGATCAGCGCGGAGCGCTGCGGCCCGGTCTGCGCGATGCCCACGACGCGGCCGGCCTTCATTTGCGGCAGGGCGAGGGCGATCGGCGGGAAGGCGACGTCGATGCGCCCGGCGAGCACTTCCGTTACCGCTTCCTGCACACCTTTGTAGGGGACGTGGACCATCGCGATCTTCGCCTCGTCGCGCAGGTATTCGGCCACCAGGTGCGTGGAGCTGCCGATGCCGGCCGAGCCGTAGTTGAGGCCGCCCTGCTTCGCCTTCGCCGCGGCGATGAGCTCGGACAGCGTCCTGATGCCGGAAGCCGGATTGACCACCACCACCGTGGGGGAGCTGGCCACCAGCGCCACGCCGGCCGTGTCCCGCAGCGTGTCGTAGGGCAGCTTGCTGAAGAGGGTGGGATTCACCGCGTGGCCCGAGGACACCATCTGGTAGGTGTAGCCGTCGGCCTGCGACAACATCGCCTGGGTGGCGGGGATGCCGCCGGAGCCGGGCTTGTTCTCGACCACCACCGGCTGGTTGAAGCGTTTGGTGAGCTCTTCGGCGTACATGCGCGCCAGCGTGTCGGTGAGGGCGCCGGCGGAGAACGGCACGATGATGCGCACGGTCTTGCTGGGGAATTTGTCTTCCTGCGCGTGGGCGGGGATTGTGGCGGCGGCGATCGCGGCGGCCAGCAGCAGTGCCTTCCTGAACATCGGTATCTCCGGAATCTTCCTGTCGGGTGGGTCGCCAGTATATTACAAATGTCGACATTCAGGCATAATTGTGAAATGAGTGCCCGGTTCTCGCCCGCCCACCTCACGCCCACGCTGCCGCTGCAGATCGCGGAGCGCATCGGCGCCAGCATCGTGGAAGAACACTTCGCCCCCGGCGAGCGCCTGAAGGAAGTGGAGCTGGCTCTTTCCTTCGGCGTCAGCCGCGCCACCATCCGCGAAGCCCTGAGGCTGCTGGAAAAGCGCGGGCTGGTGAGCATCCTTCCCCAGCGTGGCGCGCGCGTGACCGAACTTTCCCCCAAGGAGCTGGAAGACCTGTTCGAGATCCGCGCGGCGCTGCTGGGGGTCGCTTCACGCCGGGTGGCGGATCGCACCGACGACGCCGGATTGAAGGAAGTGCGCGCGGGCCTGAAGCAGCTGGAAGCCGCGATCGCCAGCGCCACGGAATACGCGCGCGCCAGCACGGCGCTGGTGGCGGCCATCACCCGGCTCTCCGGGAACCGCCAGATCGAGGACTACATCGCGCAGGCCGCGCTGCGCTTCCGCCGCTATGCGCGCCTCGGCCTGGCCTCGCGTGAGCGCCGCGATGAATCGCTGGCTACGTGGCGCAAGCTCGCACGCGCCATCGCGGCCCACGACGGCGACGCCGCGGAGACTACCCACCGCAAGCTTGCGTTGACAAATCTCGCGGCCGGCCTGGCGGAAATCAAGCGACGCGGGAAGTGAAAAGTCGTCTCTGACACCAGTTTTAGAAAAGCACCAGGCGTCTTCCCGGGAAATCCGCCACGAACCTTCGTCCCGTGAAGAGCCCGACGCCGATGGTGCTGGTGCGCACGCCGTCGACGGCGTTGGGCGAGCTGGTGTAGATCGGCGCGGGCACCTCGAAACGAATGCCGCCAAGCGAGATGGCGATCGGGCCGCCCTCGCGTTCCTCCTGCACGCCGTTCACGTAGCAGGACTTGCGCGGCTTGCCGTCCACCGGCATCACGAGTGATGGGTGGCTGCCCGCGGACAGGGTGAGTGCGCGGTTCATGCCGATGTCGACGTTCACGCCGGCAGTCACGGTGTTTCCATCGGCGAGGTGCAGGGTCGCCTCCACGTAGGGGTGTCCGCTGCGCAATGTGATCGGCAACGCGGTTGCGCCTTCGGGCACGCGCCAGGCCGCGGGATCGTGGATGCGCACGCGCCGGGCGCCTGGATCCACCTCCACCACGAATTGCCTGAAGAGGTCGGCGCCGATCACGCCGCCGAAGTTGATCTCGTCGAAGCGTTCGCGGCACGGCATGGTTTATTCGGGGATCACGACCGCGGTGAGGTCCGAGAAGGTGAGCGCCCGAACCGCATCGTGTAGCCGGGCTGGATGTCGCCGACGAGGACCGCGGGATTGCCGGGGTCGCCGAGCGGGCGTGCCTTGCGGGTATCGAACTGCAGCGCGCAGGGCCAGGGCCCAGGTCGAAAGGTGTCTCATGCACGGTTGGACGCAGCGTAGACTCTGGCTGGATTCCCCCACGGAGCTACAAATGACGATTTCGATGTACCAGACTGCAGTGCCCACCGCCATCCGCGCGCTCGACAACCTCGCGGCGATCCTCGGAAAGGCCGCTGCGCACGCGGAAGCGAAGAAAATCGACCCCGCCGTGTTTGTCAACGCGCGCCTCTATCCCGACATGTTTGCGCTGGCAAAACAGGTGCAGATCGCCTCCGATACCGCCAAGGTCGGCATCTCGCGCATTGCCCAGGCCACACCGCCGCCGTACGAGGACAATGAAACCACATTCCCGGAGTTGATCGAGCGCTGCCGCAAGACCGTCGCCTACCTGGAGACGATCAAGCCCGCCCAGCTGGACGGCGCCGAGGACAACGTCGTGACCTGGGCCACGCGCACCTCCACGCGCTCGATGAAGGCGATGCCGTACCTGCTGGGGCATTTGCTGCCGAACGTGTTTTTCCACGTGACAACGGTCTACGCCATCCTGCGGCACAACGGCGTCGAGATCGGCAAGCAGGATTTCCTCGGCAAGCTGGATTTGATCGAGGCGGCGTAAAACAAAAACCGGGGACGCACCCTACTTTTCCAACGTTGGAAAAGTAGGGTGCGTCCCCGGTTTTTGTTTTACGCCGCCTCGATCAAATCCAGCTTGCCGAGGAAATCCTGCTTGCCGATCTCGACGCCGTTGTGCCGCAGGATGGCGTAGACCGTTGTCACGTGGAAAAACACGTTCGGCAGCAAATGCCCCAGCAGGTACGGCATCGCCTTCATCGAGCGCGTGGAGGTGCGCGTGGCCCAGGTCACGACGTTGTCCTCGGCGCCGTCCAGCTGGGCGGGCTTGATCGTCTCCAGGTAGGCGACGGTCTTGCGGCAGCGCTCGATCAACTCCGGGAATGTGGTTTCATTGTCCTCGTACGGCGGCGGTGTGGCCTGGGCAATGCGCGAGATGCCGACCTTGGCGGTATCGGAGGCGATCTGCACCTGTTTTGCCAGCGCAAACATGTCGGGATAGAGGCGCGCGTTGACAAACACGGCGGGGTCGATTTTCTTCGCTTCCGCGTGCGCAGCGGCCTTTCCGAGGATCGCCGCGAGGTTGTCGAGCGCGCGGATGGCGGTGGGCACTGCAGTCTGGTACATCGAAATCGTCATTTGTAGCTCCGTGGGGGAATCCAGCCAGAGTCTACGCTGCGTCCAACCGTGCATGAGACACCTTTCGACCTGGGCCCTGGCCCTGCGCGCTGCAGTTCGATACCCGCAAGGCACGCCCGCTCGGCGACCCCGGCAATCCCGCGGTCCTCGTCGGCGACATCCAGCCCGGCTACACGATGCGGTTCGGGCGCTCACCTTCTCGGACCTCACCGCGGTCGTGATCCCCGAATAAACCATGCCGTGCCGCGAACGCTTCGACGAGATCAACTTCGGCGGCGTGATCGGCGCCGACCTCTTCAGGCAATTCGTGGTGGAGGTGGATCCAGGCGCCCGGCGCGTGCGCATCCACGATCCCGCGGCCTGGCGCGTGCCCGAAGGCGCAACCGCGTTGCCGATCACATTGCGCAGCGGACACCCCTACGTGGAGGCGACCCTGCACCTCGCCGATGGAAACACCGTGACTGCCGGCGTGAACGTCGACATCGGCATGAACCGCGCACTCACCCTGTCCGCGGGCAGCCACCCATCACTCGTGATGCCGGTGGACGGCAAGCCGCGCAAGTCCTGCTACGTGAACGGCGTGCAGGAGGAACGCGAGGGCGGCCCGATCGCCATCTCGCTTGGCGGCATTCGTTTCGAGGTGCCCGCGCCGATCTACACCAGCTCGCCCAACGCCGTCGACGGCGTGCGCACCAGCACCATCGGCGTCGGGCTCTTCACGGGACGAAGGTTCGTGGCGGATTTCCCGGGAAGACGCCTGGTGCTTTTCTAAAACTGGTGTCAGAGACGACTTTTCACTTCCCGCGTCGCTTGATTTCCGCCAGGCCGGCCGCGAGATTTGTCAACGCAAGCTTGCGGTGGGTAGTCTCCGCGGCGTCGCCGTCGTGGGCCGCGATGGCGCGTGCGAGCTTGCGCCACGTAGCCAGCGATTCATCGCGGCGCTCACGCGAGGCCAGGCCGAGGCGCGCATAGCGGCGGAAGCGCAGCGCGGCCTGCGCGATGTAGTCCTCGATCTGGCGGTTCCCGGAGAGCCGGGTGATGGCCGCCACCAGCGCCGTGCTGGCGCGCGCGTATTCCGTGGCGCTGGCGATCGCGGCTTCCAGCTGCTTCAGGCCCGCGCGCACTTCCTTCAATCCGGCGTCGTCGGTGCGATCCGCCACCCGGCGTGAAGCGACCCCCAGCAGCGCCGCGCGGATCTCGAACAGGTCTTCCAGCTCCTTGGGGGAAAGTTCGGTCACGCGCGCGCCACGCTGGGGAAGGATGCTCACCAGCCCGCGCTTTTCCAGCAGCCTCAGGGCTTCGCGGATGGTGGCGCGGCTGACGCCGAAGGAAAGAGCCAGCTCCACTTCCTTCAGGCGCTCGCCGGGGGCGAAGTGTTCTTCCACGATGCTGGCGCCGATGCGCTCCGCGATCTGCAGCGGCAGCGTGGGCGTGAGGTGGGCGGGCGAGAACCGGGCACTCATTTCACAATTATGCCTGAATGTCGACATTTGTAATATACTGGCGACCCACCCGACAGGAAGATTCCGGAGATACCGATGTTCAGGAAGGCACTGCTGCTGGCCGCCGCGATCGCCGCCGCCACAATCCCCGCCCACGCGCAGGAAGACAAATTCCCCAGCAAGACCGTGCGCATCATCGTGCCGTTCTCCGCCGGCGCCCTCACCGACACGCTGGCGCGCATGTACGCCGAAGAGCTCACCAAACGCTTCAACCAGCCGGTGGTGGTCGAGAACAAGCCCGGCTCCGGCGGCATCCCCGCCACCCAGGCGATGTTGTCGCAGGCCGACGGCTACACCTACCAGATGGTGTCCTCGGGCCACGCGGTGAATCCCACCCTCTTCAGCAAGCTGCCCTACGACACGCTGCGGGACACGGCCGGCGTGGCGCTGGTGGCCAGCTCCCCCACGGTGGTGGTGGTCAATCCGGCTTCCGGCATCAGGACGCTGTCCGAGCTCATCGCCGCGGCGAAGGCGAAGCAGGGCGGCCTCAACTACGGCTCGGCCGGCATCGGCAGCTCCACGCACCTGGTGGCCGAATACCTGCGCGACGAGGCGAAGATCGCGATGGTCCACGTCCCCTACAAAGGTGTGCAGGAAGCGGTAACGGAAGTGCTCGCCGGGCGCATCGACGTCGCCTTCCCGCCGATCGCCCTCGCCCTGCCGCAAATGAAGGCCGGCCGCGTCGTGGGCATCGCGCAGACCGGGCCGCAGCGCTCCGCGCTGATCTCCGACATCCCCACCGTCCAGGAACAGGGATTGAAGGGCTTCGACTACAGCATCTGGTACGCGCTGATCGCGCCCTCGAAGGCTCCGCGCGCCGCGCTCGAGCGCATGGCCCGCGAGATCCGCGAGATCTCGGCGCTGCCGGCGGTGAGGGAAAAGATGCAGCAGCAGGGCCTGGTGCAGAACCTGCTGACCCTCGACGAGTTCGACCGGTACATCAGGTCGGAGGTCGACAAGCAAGGCCGCCTGGTGAAGGCCAGCGGCGCAAAGGCGGACTGACGATGGCGCAGATCAGCGGTGGCAAGGCGGTGGTCGAGGCGCTGGAAGCCGAAGGTACCCGGCACGTCTTCGGGCTCATCGGCTCGGCCGGCATGGAAATCTTCGACGCGCTCTACGATTCGAAGTCGATCAGGTTCATCGGCGTGCGCGACGAACGCACCGGCGTGCACATGGCCGACGGCTACGCGCGCGCATCGCGCGGCGCGGGTGTTTTCCTCGCGGGCCAGAACGGACCGGGCGCCACCAACCTGGTGACGGGGCTGGCACAGGCCCGGGCGGCGTATTCGCCGGTGGTGGCGCTCGCGGGATCGCTGTCTTCCGCGCATATCTATCGCGATGCGTTCCAGGAAGTCGACCAGCAGGCCCTTTTCACGCCGATCACCAAGAAGACGTGGACGGTCACGCAATCGAAGCGCATTCCGGAGATGGTGCGCGAGGCCTTTTCGACCGCCCTGGCGCCGCGCCGCGGGCCGGTGGCTCTCAACCTGCCGCGCGACCTGCTGGCGGAAGTCGCCGAGGTCGAATCCGCACCACCACCGTCGGGTTATCGCGCGGGAGCGGCAGCCAGCGGCGATGCAGAATTGATCCGCCAGGCGGCAAAACTTCTTGCGGGCGCCAAACGCCCGCTGATGATCATCGGCGGGGGCATCAAGAATCCCGGCACCCATGCGCAGGCAATGGCGCTGGCGAGCAAGCTAAACGTGCCGGTGGCGATGTCGCCCGGCCATGGCGATGCCGCCCCCTGCGACCATCCGCTCTACGCGGGACAGGTCGGCCCGCGCGGCAATCCGGTCGCCTCCGGCATGGCGAAGGAAGCCGACGTCATCCTCGCGCTCGGTACGCGCCTGGGCTTCAACACGACGTTCTACTCGTACGACAACCTCAACCGCGACGCGAAGATCGTCCAGGTCGACCAGGAACACACGGCCGTCGGCCGCTTCTTCCCGATCGCCATCGGCATCGTCGGGGACGCCGCGCGTGTCGCCGATCAGCTGGCCGCTGAGCTTGCCAGCCACAAGGCCGGGAGCGACGTCGGCAACTGGACGAAGGCATTCCAGGACAATCGCCGCAAGCTGCTTGCCGACCGCGAGGCCGAAGGCAGGAAACTCGGCGAGCCGATCCAGCCCGCGATGGTGTTCCAGGCCCTTCGCGCCGCCGCCCCGCGCAACGCCACCTACACGATGGACGCCGGGACGCTCTGCCTGCAGGCCACCGACCAGCTCAACTACTTCGAGTCACCCGCGCTGGTCACGCCGCTCGACTTCGGACTCGTGGGTTTCTCGTACGCGGCCGGGCTCGGCATCAAGCTGGCGCGGCCCGATCGCAGCGTCATCAGCCTGATGGGCGACGGCGGCTTCGGCATGGCGGGTGTGAGCGAGATCGGCACGGCGGTCGAAAACGGCATCAACACCGTGTGTGTCGTGATGAACAACGGCTGCTGGGGCGCGGAGAAGGCGTACCAGCGCGATTTCTTCGGCCAGCGCTACATCGGCGCCGACGTGCCGAACCCGCCTTACGACAAGTTGGCCGAGCTGCACGGCGCTGCGGGCTTTCGCGTCGACAAGGCGGCGATGCTGGAGGAGACGCTCAAGGCCGCGATCCATTGCGGCAAGCCCGCGATCGTCGACGTGATGGTGGATCCGGCGGCGCTCTACAGCTTCCGGCGCGATTCTTTCAAGCATCGCGATCCGGCCGGGAAGTAATGGAACACGCGTACGACTACATCGTGGTCGGCGCGGGCTCGGCCGGCTGCGCGCTGGCCGCGCGGCTGACCGAATCGGGCAGGCACCGCGTGTTGCTGCTCGAAGGCGGCGGGCGCGACACCAACCCGTGGATCCACATTCCGCTGGGCGTGGGCAAGCTGCTCACCAACGAGAAATACGCTTGGAAGTTCGAGACCCAGCCGCAGGCCGAGCTCAACGGCAACAAGGTCTACTGGCCGCGCGGCAAGGTTCTGGGCGGATCGAGCGCGTTGAACGGCATGGCCTACGTGTGGGGCGACCCGCTCGAATACGACGGCTGGCGCGCGGCGGGCAACGCCGGCTGGGGTTGGTCTGACGTGCATCCCTGCTTCCAGCGCCTGGAGGACAACCCGTACACGCGCCAGACCGGGCGCGGGCACGGCGGGCCGATGCGCATCACCGACCGCAAGCAACGTGACACCGATGCGCTTTCCGACGGCTTCGTCGCCGGCTGCATCGAAAGCGGAATCGCCGAAACACCCGACTACAACGTGGTGCGCTACGAGGGCGTGCGCTACCTCGAACAGACCGCCCACAACGGCCGGCGCTGGTCCACCGCCGTAGGCTACCTGCGCGATGCGATGAAGCGCCCGAACCTCACCGTGATCACCGATGCGCTGGTGGAGCGGGTGACCTTCGAGGCAACGGCGGCGAGCGGCGTGGAATATTTCCACTGTGGCTCGAAGGTTGTCGCGCGCGCCGCGCGCGAAGTCATCCTCTGCGCGGGTGCGATCCAGTCGCCGCAGCTGCTGGAGCTTTCCGGCGTGGGGGATGCCGCGCTGCTCGCGCGGCTCGGCATTCCCGTGGTCGCCAACCTGCCCGCGGTGGGTGAACACGTGATCGACCACCTCCAGCTGCGCTGCACCTACGAGACGCACCTGCCGATCACCATCAACGACGTGATGCGCAGCTTCTGGCGGCGCATGGGCGTGGGCCTGCAGTACGTGCTGACGCGCAAGGGCCTGATGGCCGGGACGTCCTCGACGGCGCACGCGATCACGAAGACCTCGCCCGCCCTCGCACGCCCCGACGTGATGGTGCGCATCTACCACATCAGCGGGAAGGACCGTTACTCCCGCACACCCGGGGCTGGCATCGATCCCTTCCCCGGATTCTCCATCGGCGGCTTCCAGCTGCATCCGTTTTCGCGCGGCTCGATCCACATCACCGCGAACGACCCGCGCGCCTTCCCCGAGATCCAGCCCAATTACATGACCGACGAGCGCGACCGGGCCACGGGCCTGGCGATGCTCAAGCTCATCCGGCGCATCGCTTCGCAGCCCGCGATGCGGTCGGTGATCGTGCGCGAGACCCGCCCTGGCCCTGAAGTGACCGACGACGCGGCGCTCTTCGACTATGGCCGGGGCAGCGGGCAAACCGCCTGGCACACCGTGGGCAGTTGCCGCATGGGGCCGGCCGGGGATTCGGTTGTGGATAGCCGGCTGCGCGTCCATGGCCTGCAGAAGCTGCGCGTCGCCGACGCGTCGATCATGCCCACCATCCCGTCGTCGAACACCAATGCACCGTCGATCATGGTCGGCGAGAAGGCCGCGGACTTGATCCTCAAGGGCTGAACCAGAAACCAGGGACGCACCCTACTTTTCCGAAACCAGGGACGCACCCTACTTTTCCCACCCTACTTTTCCGAAGGCAGGAAAACCAGGGTGCGTCCCTGGTTTTTGGGTGCCGTCATAATGGGCGTCATGAAAGCCCACATCAACGGCATCGACGTCCGCTACACCGTCACCGGCAGCGGGCCCTGGGTCACCCTGTCGCACTCGCTTGCCTGCCGGCTGGAGATGTGGGACGAGGAAGTGAAACACCTCTCGAAGTATTTCACCGTACTCGCCTACGACTCGCGCGGTCACGGGGAAAGCGGCGCGCCCGCCATCCCCTACACACTCGACATGATCTCCGACGACATCAAGGGGCTGCTCGACCAGGTGGGTGCGACGCAGACACACTGGATCGGCCTTTCGATGGGCGGGGTCTTCGGATTGCACGCCGCCCTCAAGTACCCCGGGATCTTCGAAACGATGGTGCTCGCGGATACCTCGAGCAAACTTTCGCCCGAAGGCGTGCTGGCCTTCAGGGACCGCGTGGCCCTGGTGAAGGCCGGTGGCATGGAGGTGATGGTGGAACCGACCCTCAAGCGCTGGTTCAAGGATTCGTTTCGCGCCGGCAGCCCCAACCTGATGGACAAGGTCGGCCGCTGGATCCGCAATACGCCGGCGGACGGCTACATCGGCTGCTCCGCCGCGATTCCCACCATCGACGTCACCGATCGCCTCGGCGAAATCACGGTGCCGTGCATGGTGATGGTCGGCGCCGACGACATCGCCATGCCGCCGGTGATGGCGGAAGTTCTCGATCGCCACCTGCCACGTTCCGAGCTCGTGGTGATCCCGGGCGCGGGCCATTTGTCGAACCTGGAGCAGTCGGGGGCGTTCAACGCCGCGCTGACGCGTTTCTACAAGCACTACTGAGAGGACTTCGCGAAATACATCCGCGACGACCTCTCCAAGTGGACCCGCATCGTGAAGGACGCCAATGTCAAAGTCGACTAGCTGGATCCTCGCCGCGTTTGCCCTCGCCGCCTGCGCCACGAGCCCCAACCCCGTGAGCAATGCCCCCCTCACCGTCACCCTCGCCACCGCCACGCCCGGCAGCGGCCCGTATTGCCCGGCGAATTGGCTGAGGAAGCTCAATTGGGGAGAAGAAGCTGGCGGGGAACAGGTAGTCCTCACCCGACTCGTCGACGATACGAAAAAGCTTGAGTTTCTCGGCTTCGCGGTCGGGAAGGAGGCGATAGAGCTTCAGCTGCTCAAGTGAAGCCTCGTAACACATCGTGCCACAGGCAGCCGCGCTTCGCGAATGACATCCAACGTCATGTTCAGCGGCGCCGACACGCATCTGCTGCAACGAAAGTTAGACATCTTCGCGCCTGAGACGGATATCGACTTCTCGCTCGACGTACTTCCATTCCTCTGACGCACGCAGTTCAGAAAGCAGCCTGTTGAACTCAACCTCATGGATTGGCGCGTACTCGAACCAATTCAGAAAATCGAACGGTTCATTCTCTGAGAGGTCGCGGCAGTGGTGGAGCCTCCGCGCTACTGCAGGCAAGTACTTAAGCCCGATTTGGATGTGCTTTGACTGTTCTTCCAGAACGTTCCGGCGCTCGTCTTGCGTGAGCTCCCACCAAGCTGCGTTCTTCCGGATCGGTATTAGCGCAGCGCAAGTCGCCTCTGGACGCGCTAGACCTTGCTGCTTCGCCACAATTTCGCTCTTCTCGCTGCGCACGACATATCGTTCATTGCTTGTTATCCCACGAAGCACCCAGGACGCACTGGTTTCAGGCTGTACCTCTGAGCCGGATACGACGTTGAGCCTTTCGGCTTCGAGCAGGGGCTCGCCAACTATGGTTTCGGTCCTGACGATCCGCCAAAGGCCAATGTCTCCGCCGACGAATGCAAACAATCGCGTACTCATTTCCAACTCCTTTCGTGTTGAGGTCTCACGCCCGCGTTGAGCGGCCGGCCGCGATGCGGCTCCGCACCGGCGAGCACGCAATTCATTGCGAGCACGGTGCGGGCACGGTGTATCACGGTCCCGCTCCAACGAGTATAAGGAGACCTCTCGCACTCGAAGCGGCGAAACCGCACGGCATCCAAGTGCCAAGATTGAGTTTCTGAGGATCAATCTGATACGAGGGGGAAGTCTCGAATGAATATTACGACCGCGAGCATCGATCTGGCAAAGGATGTGTTTACCGTGTACACGCAGGACGCCGCGGGCAAGACGCTGGAGCGCCGTGACCTTCGGCGGGAGGCGCTGCGCACCTGGATGGGCCGCCTGCCAAATGGAACCGTGGTGGGCCTGGAGAGCTATAACCGAAACTGGTGTACGACGATGAGTTGAGGAAGGCGGCGTGACCTGCTGGAATGCGATTGTCGAGATCGTTTTCAGCAACCCACTAAAGGGAGTCACGCCACCAATGAAGAAGGATACGGTAGTTGAATTT
>JBBREI010000070.1:0-18077 GCA_038203035.1 Burkholderiales bacterium | reverse complement strand
AGCAGGGCCGCGGCTTCGCGGTCGTGGCGTCCGAGGTCCGCAGCCTGGCGCAGCGTTCCGCGGCGTCGGCGCGTGAGATCCGCGGATTGATCGAGGCCTCGGTAAGCCGCGTGGAAGCCGGCGCGCGCCTGGTGGAGCAAGCCGGCAAAACCATGGACGAGCTGGTCGCCTCGGTGCGCAAGGTGGCGCAGTTCATGAACGAGATCGCCGCCGCGAGCCACGAACAGAGCTCCGGCATCGAGCAGATCAACAGGGCGATCACGCAGATGGACACGGTGGTGCAGATGAACGCCTCGCTGGTGGAGGAGGCCACCGCGGCCGCCACCAGCATGGCGAACCAGGCCGGGGGCCTCGCGCAGGCGGTGTCGCTCTTCCGGGTCGACGAGCATGAACGCGAAAGTGGCGAGGAGGACCTCGTTTTTGCGGATGCCCCGCCGCCCGCCGTGGCGCGCCGCCCCGTCGCCGGCGAACTGCCGCGCGAACCAACAGCGCCCCAGCGCCGCGCGCCCCTGCCGGCCGCGGCCGAGTCCGAAGAATGGAAGGAATTCTGATGTCCGCGCCCGCCTCGCCGCTGGTGGCGATGACCCGCGAGATGGGTTCGCTGGGCCGCGATGTGGCCGCCGCCCTGGCCAAGCGCAGCGGCGGAAAGGTCGTCTACCACGAGCTCGCGGCGCCGGTGGCCAACAAGAAGCGCCAGCGCAAGAGCCACGTGGAGCGTTTCCTCGAGGGCAAGGCCGGCATCTGGGAGCGGCTCGAGACCGATCGCGTGAGCTCCTCGATCATGACCGCGGAGGAGACCTTGCGGATGCTGCGGGAGAACCCGGTGGCGGTGCTGCGCGGGTGGGGCGGGGCGCAGCTGCTCGCCGGGGTCCCGCGGGTGGTGCGGGTGCGAGTCTGCGCACCGATGGAGCTGCGCGTCGAGCGCCTGGTCAAGCGCCTGGCGAGCGACAACCGCGAGGCGGTGCGCGGCGAGATCCAGCTTTCCGACGAGGCGCACGGCGCCATCGTGAAGCGCCATTTCGGCCTCGACTGGCACGATGCGGCCGGCTACGACATGGTGCTCAACACGGAGCGCCTCGCCGTCGAGGACTGCGTGGAGGAAATCGAGGGCCTGATGCGCAAGCCGCAATTCGCCGCTTGATGGGCGCACGAATCGTCCTCAGCCTCGATGACGAGCTCCTGAGCGAGGTCGAGCTGTCCAAGCCCGTGACCGTGGTGGGACGCCACCCGGCCTGCGACATCGTGATCGACCATCCCGCGATTTCGGGCCGCCACATGCTTTTTCGCGTGGTGAACCGCACCGTCTACGCCGAGGACCTGGCCAGCACCAACGGCATGCGCGTCAACGGCATCAGCGCCACGCACCAGGTGGTGCACCACCTCGACCTGATCGAGGCCGGCAGACACAAGCTGCATTTCTTCGACGACGAGCTGCTGGCCGCGGGCGGCGTGACCAACCTCGAAAGCACGGTGCAGACCGACTTCGAGCGCACCATGATGGCCGCGCACCTGCCGCAGCCCGCCGCGCCCTCCGCACCCGCGGTCCTAAACCGCGGCGAGGACGACTTCACCCGCACCCAGATGATCCCGCGCGACACGTCGCTGCGCCTGGGGCCCGCGCAGGAGACGGTTCGCACCGATGCCGCCGGTGCGAGCCCGCTGGCGCTCAAGGTGCTCGCGGGCGGCGCGCCCGGCGAGGTGATCGCGCTCAACCGGCCCAACACGATGATTGGCGCGGCCGGCGCCGATACCGCCCTGGTGATCAAGCGTGGCGCGGCGTTTTTCCTCGCGCGCCTGTCGGGCAGCCGCGCCCCGCGCCTGAACCGCAAGGAGCTTCCTCCCGGCACCCACCCGATCGGGCCGCAAGACCTGATCGATGTGGGAGGATGGAGTTTCGAAGTGATTCAGGCTCAAGGCCAGGAGACGCGTTAGATGGCAGATCCGCGCAACCCCGGGACAAGCGACGCGGCGCAGGCCGCCGGCCTGCTGGTGGCCGTGGCCGAAACGCTCAACGAGCGCCTGGCCGTCACCGCCGAGGAACTGGCGCGCAGCCAGCTTTTGCTGCGCGAATCCTCCGCGCACCTCATGATCGCCTTCCGCGGCGCGGCCGATCGCATCGTCGCGGCGCAGAATGCCGCGGCCAACGGCCCCGAGGAGCGCAACGCCGAATACGCCCTGGTGCTCGACCACCTCTACCGGGCCGTCCATCACCTGCAATCCCACGACCTTGTGAACCAGCTGATCGACGCGCAGAAGCTGCGCGTGGGCAAGATGCGCGAGAAGCTCGAGGAAGCGTTGTCGCTCGCCGCGCCGCCGGCTCGCGAACCGCAGCAGCCGGAGCAATGGATAGAGCGCTCGCGCGCCATGCTCGATTGCATCGTCGCCGGCATCCGCCAGATCGACGACGATGCGCGCGCCCCGGTGCGCAGCGACAAGCACCACGCCGGAAGCGTCGACCTTTTCTAGAGAACAGGCAAACAAGCCCATGAAAACCATCCTAGCCGTCGACGATTCCGCCACCATGCGGGAGATGGTCGCGTTTGTCCTGGAAAGCGCGGGTTACCGCGTGATCGAGGCCGAAGACGGGGCGCAAGGCCTCGAACGCGCCACGTCCACCAGCGTGGACCTCGTCATCACCGACCAGAACATGCCCAACATGGATGGGCTCACGCTGGTGAGGAGCCTGCGCGAACTGCGCGACTACAAGAGCGTGCCGATCCTGCTGCTCACCACCGAATCGTCCGACGCGATGAAGGCCCAGGGGCGCGCTGCGGGCGCGACCGGCTGGCTGGTGAAACCCTTCGATCCCGCCACCCTGCTCGAAGTGGTGCAGAAGGTGCTGCGTTAGATCCCGATGGCCATCGACCTCAACCGGTTCCTGGCGACATTCTTCGACGAGGCCCAGGAGCACCTGGAGTCGATCGAGGAACACGCCATGGCCCTGGGTTCCGGCAAGCGCGATCCCGAAGTCCTCAACGCGATCTTCCGCGCCGCCCACTCGATCAAGGGCGGCAGCGGCACCTTCGGCTTCGGGCAGCTCACCGACGCCACCCACGAGATGGAGACGCTGTTCGACGGCATGCGCAAGGGCAAGAGCCAGGCCGACGAATCGACGGTGCGCCTGCTGCTTGATGCCTGCGACGTCTTCAAGGCGCACCTCGCGCGGCTGAAGGGGGGAGAAAAAAGCGCGGACCCGACGATGGATGCGCTGCGCGCGCAATTCATCGCCTATCGCGCAAGCAGCGAAAGCGTGTTGCGCGCGCCCCCGGCCGCCGCGCCCGCGGCGCGCGCGAAGCCCACAGAGGAATCGTTTTTCGCCGCCGTCGCCGCCGCCGAAACCACGCAGCCGATCGCCGTGCCGGGCAGGGAAGGCAGCGCCTATGGCCTCTTTGATGACGCGCCGTCGCCCGAGGCCACCATCATGAAGCCGGCCGAGAAGTTCGGCTTCTTCGAGCCGCTGCCCGGCGCCGTCTCCGGCGACGCAGGGCGCCGCCGCGGCGATTCGTCGTCGATCCGCGTGAGCGTCGAGAAAATCGACCGCATCGTGAACCTGGTGGGCGAGCTCGTGATCGCCCAGGCGATGATGCAGCAGTCGGTGGGCGCGGTGGCCAACGAGCAGGACGAAAACCTCGCCCACAGCCTGGCGACGCTCGACCGCAATACGCGCGACCTGCAGCAGGCGGTGATGTCGATCCGCATGATGCCGATGGAATTCGTCTTCAGCCGCTTCCCGCGCGTGGTCTACGACGTGTCGACCCGCCTAGGGAAGAAGGTCCACCTGCGCACGCAGGGGCAGGAGACGGAGCTCGACAAGGAGCTGATCGAGCTCCTCATCGACCCGCTCACCCACGTGGTGCGCAACGCCATCGACCACGGCATCGAATCGCCGGCGCAGCGCGCGGCGGCGGGCAAGGCGGATGCCGGGACGCTGATGATGCGCGCCACCCATCGCGGCGGCAGCGTGATCATCGAGGTCTCCGACGACGGCCGCGGCCTCGACCGCGACCGCATCCTCGCCAAGGCGCGCGAGCTGAACATGCCCTCGGACGAATCGATGTCCGACCAGGAGGTGTGGGGACTCATCTTCGAGGCCGGGTTCTCGACCGCCAGGGAAGTGACCAGCCTTTCGGGCCGCGGGGTCGGCATGGACGTCGTGCGCCGCAACATCACCTCGCTGGGCGGAGGCGTCTCGGTGAACTCGCAGAAAGGCGAGGGCACTACCATCACCATCCAGCTGCCGCTCACCCTCGCCGTGCTCGACGGCATGATCGTGGGCGTGGGCGACGAGCAATACATCGTGCCGCTCGAGTTCGTGGCCGAGGCGATCATGCCCGCCGCCGCGGACGTGAAGCGCATCGTGAACCAGCCTTCGCTGGTGGCGGTGCGTGGCGAGCACCTGCCCATCATCAACCTCGCCCAGGTGGTGCAGCTGCCTGCTTCCTCGGTGGGCAAGGCGGTTGGCGGCCCCGCGATGATGATCGACGGTCAGTCCGCCGACACCATCTGCCTGGTGGTGGAGGTGGACAACCGCCGTGCCGCGCTCCTCGTGGACAGCCTGATCGGCCAGCAGCAGCTGGTGGTCAAGTCGCTCGACACCAACCTGCACTCGGTGCCTGGCGTGGCCGGCGCCACCATCCTGGGCGACGGGCGCGTGGCGCTGATCCTCGACGTGAACGCGGTCACCCGAAGCGTCTGGTCGCGCGGCGCGTCGCGGAGCGCCGGGTGAGCGCCGTGGCAGAAACCGACCGCGAATTCCGCTTCAGCCCGGAGCACTTCCGGCTGATCAGCGAGCGCATCTACCGCTATTCGGGCATCCGCCTGCCCGAAGGCAAGCGCGAGATGGTTTATGCGCGCCTGGCCCGGCGGCTGCGCGCACTGGGGATCGGCTCCTTCGACGACTACCTGCGTTTCCTCGAGCTCGAACCCGCGGAGTGGGAACACTGCACCAACGCGCTGACCACCAACGTGACCGCCTTCTACCGCGAAGAGCACCATTTCGCGATCCTCGCCGAACACGCCCGCGCCACCGCGCGCGCCGGCCAGCCGTTGCGCGTCTGGAGCGCGGGCTGCTCCACGGGGGAGGAGCCGTACACCATCGCCATGTGCCTTTCGGAAACCCTCGGCGACGCGCCGTGGGAAGTGCTTGCCACCGACCTGGACACGCAGGTCATTGCCACCGCACGCGAGGGCGTCTACCCGCTGGCCTCGGTCATGTCGCTGCCGCAGGAGCGGCGCCACCGCTTCTTCCAGCGCGGAACCGGCCGGTTCGAGGGCAAGGCCCGCGTGCGCCAGGCGCTGGGTGCGCGCGTGGAATTCACGCGCCTGAACCTGATGGATGCCGAATGGCCAGTCGCCCCCGGGCTGGATGCCGTGTTCTGCCGCAACGTGATGATCTATTTCGACAAGTCGACGCAGCGCGGCCTGGTCGAGCGTTACGCGGCGCTGCTGCAGCCACACGGGCTGTTTTTCGCCGGCCACGCGGAAAGCCTGCTCGACCAGGGGCGCCACTTCCGCCTGCGCGGCCAGACCGTCTACGAGCGGACGCAATGACGGCGGCGCGGACCCTCTTCCCAACCCTCGCCCAAGGCAGAGGGAGCGAACGTGGGAAACGTCTTCGCGGATGGACGCATTCATGATGCGGGATGACGATCCGCTGCGCGACGAGCAGCCCAACCGCTACTTCGACCCGCATTTCAAGGTCGAGACGGCGAAGATACTGCCCGGTGAGTACTACGCGACCAACAAGGACATGGCGCTGGTCACGGTGCTGGGCTCCTGCGTGTCGGCGTGTATTCGCGACCGCGACGCCGGCATCGGTGGCATGAACCACTTCATGTTGCCCGACGAGGGCAAGCTCGTCGGCACACACGGCAACATCAGCGCGGGCGGACGCTACGGCGTACACGCCATGGAGCTGCTGATCAACCAGATCCTCAAGCTCGGTGGGCGTCGCGACCGGCTGGAGGCCAAGGTCTTCGGCGGTGGCAACGTGCTGCAGGGTTTCATGCTGTCCAACGTGGGCCGGCAGAACGCGGAGTTCATCGTCGAATACCTGAACCTGGAGCGCATCCCGATCGCCGCGCGCGACCTGCTCGATGTCTGGCCGCGCAAGATCTATTTCTTCCCACGCAGCGGCAAGGTGATGGTCAAGCGGCTGCGCAAGGTCAACAACGACACCATCGTCCTGCGCGAGCGCGATTACGGCGCCCGACTCTTCCATGGCCCGATCGAGGGCAAGGCTGAACTCTTCAAATGAGCAACAAGATACGTGTCCTCATCGTCGACGACTCGCGCATGATCCGCGAGGTCCTTACCGACATCCTCAAGGACCAGCCCGACATCGAGGTGGTGGGCGCGGCAGCCGACGCCTTCCAGGCGCGCGACATGATCAAGGACCTGGAACCCGACGTCCTCACGCTCGACGTGGAGATGCCGAAGATGAACGGGCTCGAATTCCTCGACAAGCTGATGCGCGCGCGCCCGATGCCGGTGGTGATGATCTCCTCGGCCACCGAACGCGGCAGCGAAGTCACCTTCCGCGCGCTCGAGCTCGGCGCGGTCGACTTCGTCACCAAGCCGAAGCTGAACGAGCAGACCCCGGACGACTACGGCCAGCAGATCGCGGAGAAGATCCGCGCGGCCCGCAGCGCGCGCCTGAAGCCGCCACGCAGGGCGGGGCCGGAAGACACGGTCACCCTGCCCGCGGTGGTCCCCAAGCGGCCGGTTCCGCGCGGCGTCAAGACCTCCGAGCGCCTGATCGCCGTCGGCGCCTCGACCGGCGGGACGGAGGCGATCCGCGAGTTCCTGATCGGCATGCCGCAGGATTGCCCGGGCATCGCGATCGTGCAGCACATGCCCGAAAACTTCACCCGCATGTTCGCCGAGCGCCTCGACGGCCTGTGCCAGATCACGGTGAAGGAGGCGGAACACAACGACCCGATCCTGCCCGGGCACGCGTACATCGCGCCCGGCGGCAAGCACCTGTGGGTCAAGCGCGACGAGGGCCAGCTGCTCGCCAAGCTCTCCACCGAGCCGCCGATGAACCTGCACCGCCCTTCGGTCGATTTCCTCTTCATGTCGTGCGCCAAGTTCGTGGGCGCGGACGCAATCGGCGTGATCATGACCGGCATGGGCAAGGACGGCGCCAGGGGCATGCTGGAGATGAAGAAGGCCGGCGCGCACAACATCGCGCAGGACGAGGCCTCTTCGGTGATCTTCGGCATGCCGCGCGAGGCGATCGAGCTCGACGCGGTGCACGAAGTGGCGGCGCTCAACCGGCTGCGCGAGAAGGCGCTGGCGGCCGCGAGCCGCCGGGACGCGGCGCGGTGAACGCGCCGGCCGACGTGTTCGACGACTACGCACTGCACGGCGAGGCGGAGCGCCCGCGCCGCGAATTCCTCACCTGCACGCTGGGCGACGAGAGCTACGGCATCGACATCCTGCGCGTGCAGGAGATCCGCGAGATCGACCTGGTCACCCGCATCCCGCACGTGGCCGCGTTCGTGCGCGGCGTGATCAACCTGCGCGGTGCCATCGTGCCGATCGTGGACCTGGGGCTGATGTTCGGCTTTCCCGAGCCGATCGCCCTCGCGAAGGCAAGCGCCATCGTGCTGAACGTCGACCGCCGGCTCGTGGGACTCGTGGTCTCGAGCGTGTCCGACGTGATTGGCCTGGCCGAGGATGAGATCGTTCCCGCCCCCGAGCTCGGCGAGCGCGCCATCGGCGCGGCGCTGGCCGGCATCGGCACGCGCGACGGGGTGAGCATCATGCTGCTCGACGTCGACCACCTGATGCGGCGCGTCCGGGAGGAGCGCGAGTGAGCTTCCAGACCTCCATGCCTCCCGGCGGCGATACGCGGGCGGTCCCGGCCCGCATAGGCTCGTGGGAGATCATGGGCATCCTGGGCCGCGGCGCTTCGGCGACGATCTTCCTCGGGCGCGAGCTCTTCCCCAGGCGCGACGTGGCGATCAAGCTCTACGACCACCACCACCTCAACAACGAGGACCGCAAGCTCTTCCGCTCGCTTTTCCTCAAGGAGACGCTGCTCGCCCGGCGCCTCACGCACCCCAACATCACGCAGGTGTACGACGCCGCGACCGACGACGAGCGCGCCTACATCGTGATGGAGTACGCGCAGGAAGGCAGCCTCGACCGCTTCTGCACGCCGGAGACGGTGCTGGAACCGGAGCACATCGCGCGCCTGCTGGAGCAGGCGTGCGACGCGCTTTCCTACGCACATGCCAACGGTGTCGTGCATCGGGACCTCAAGCCGCAGAACATCCTCATGGGCGCCGACGGCGAGGTGAAGGTCGCCGACTTCGGCGTGGCGTTCACCAACCTGCAGTTCGACACGACGCGCCAGATGGTGGTGGGATCGCCCGCGTACATGGCGCCCGAGCAGCTCGAAGGCAGGACCGCGACGATGCAGTCGGACATCTACTCGCTCGGCATCGTGCTCTACAAGATGCTCGCGGGTGGGCTGCCCTTCCCGCCCGACACGCCGGCGGCGCTGATGGCACGCATCCTGCTCGGCAACCTGCCGGCGCCGAGCAAGGCGCGGGCGGACATGAACCCGCTGATCGACACGATCTTTGCGCGCGCCACCGCGCGCGACCCGGCGCTGCGTTATCCGACCTGGGAGGATTTCGCCGCGGACCTGCGCGCCGTCTCCTCGCCCGGCGGGCAGGCGAGCACCGCGCAGGCGCGCGTCGACCTGCTGCGCACGCTGCCGTTCTTCCACGACTTTTCCGCGGCCGAGCTGGCCGAGGTCGAGCCGATGGGGCGCTGGTTCGACGTGCGCGCCGGCTCCCAGCTCGTGGGCGAGGACGACCCGGGCTACTCGTTCTTCGTCCTGATGCGCGGACAGATGCGCGTGAGCAAGGGCGGCACGTTGCTCGCGATCCGCGGCGCGGGCGAGGTGCTGGGCGAGACCTCCTTCCTGCGCCGCTCGGGCGCCAAGCGCTTCAGCACGCTCACCGCCGTCACCGACTGCGCGGTGATCGAGATCGATCCCGACGTGCTCTGGCTTGCGTCGGCCGAGGTCACCCGCAAGTTCCACCTTGCCTTCCTCAGCGTCATGGCCGACCGGCTGATTCACGCCGAAGGCGCGCTGGCCGAGCTGATGGGCACGAAAAACGTCACCCTTTTCTAGACCTCCCGAGCCATGAAAACCTCCAGCCTTCAGTTCAAAGTACTCACGATCGCCGCCGTGGCCATGCTCTTCGCCGCGAGTTTCGCGGTTGTGGCGCTCAACCGGGTGTACGGCTCGATCCAGGATCTCGACCGCATCAGCCGCGAGGACTTCCAGGTCCAGCAGCAGATCCTGCGCGCGCACCTGAGCTTCAAGCAGCAGGTGCAGGAATGGCAGGCGGTGCTGCTCGCCGGGCGCGACGCCCCCGGGCTGGAACGCCACTGGGCCGAGTTCAGGAAGCTCGAAAAGGAAACGCAGGAATACGTGCGCGAGGCCCGCTCGGGCACCGCCCACGACGAGGTGCGCACGCGCCTGGAAGGATTCCTGGCCTCGCACCGGCAGGCCGGCGAGCGCTTCCAGAAGGCATTCGACTCGTACAAGGGCACGTTCGACATGCTCGCGGCCCTGAAGGACGTCGAAGGCGCCGACCGCATCCCCGCGCAGACCCTCGTCGAGGCCAGCCAGAAGGCCGAGGACCTCGGCGGCAAGGGCGTGATGGTTGCGGTGCAGGGCGCGGAGCGCATCTACCGCTATGCACTGGTCGGCATCGTGGTCGCCATGATCGGCGCCCTGGTGGGGCTGTGGCTTTTCATCCGCCGCTCGGTGCTGAGCCCGATCGGTGACGCCGTGCGCTTCGCCGATCGCATCGCGCAGGGCGACCTCACCGCGCAGATCCGGTCGGATTCCAACGACGAGGCCGGCCACCTGCTGCGCATGCTGGGCAAGATGAAAGGCGCGCTGGCCGACGTGGTGTCGCAGGTACGCACCTCCGCCGAGGCGGTGGTCGCGGCATCCGGCCAGGTGCAGGCCGGCACCACCGACCTTTCCCAGCGCACCGAAGAGCAGGCCTCGAGCCTGGAGGAAACCGCCGCCAGCATGGAAGAGCTCGCGAGCACCGTGAAGCAGAACGCGGACAACGCGAAGCAGGCCGATGAGCTGGCGCGCAACGCCTCGAAACGCGCGGAGCAGGGCGGAGCGGAGGTGATCCGTGTCGTGACCACGATGAGCGAGATCAGCGACAGCGCGAAGCGCATCACCGACATCGTCTCGGTGATCGATTCGATCGCCTTCCAGACCAACATCCTTGCGTTGAACGCCGCGGTGGAAGCGGCGCGCGCCGGCGAACAGGGCCGCGGCTTCGCCGTGGTGGCTTCCGAGGTGCGCAGCCTGGCGCAGCGCAGCGCCAACGCCGCCAAGGAGATCAAGGACCTCATCGGCCAGTCGATGCAGAAGGTGGAGACCGGCACGCAGCTGGTGGAACAGGCGGGCGACACGATCCAGAACCTGGTGATCGACGTGAAACGCGTAAGCGACCTGATGGGCTCGATCGCGGAAGCATCCGCGGAGCAGAGCCGCGGCGTGCAGCAGGTCAACAAGACCGTGACCGAGATGGACAAGGTGGTGCAGCAGAACGCCTCGGCGGTGCAGCAGTCGGCCTCGGCGGCCGAGGGCATGCGCCAGCAGGCCGAATCGCTGGTGCGCGCCGTGAGCGCCTTCCGCCTGACGCTGGAGGAGCGTGTCACCGAACCGGCCGGGCGCGATGTCGACGACACGCAGGCGCAGCTCGCGATGCCGCGCGCGCAGGCGCTTTCCGCCGCCCGTCCGCTGACCAACAAGGCCGCGCGCAAACCCGCGCCTGCCGCAGCCGCGGGCGGCAGCGACGGTTGGGAGGAGTTC
This sequence comes from Burkholderiales bacterium, assembly GCA_038203035.1. Taxonomy (GTDB): domain Bacteria; phylum Pseudomonadota; class Gammaproteobacteria; order Burkholderiales; family Usitatibacteraceae; genus Usitatibacter. The sequence goes on along the minus strand of JBBREI010000070.1, from coordinate 7,210 downwards.
TAGGCCATGGAAACACGCGCCGCACCGCGGGAGGCCACGCGCGAGGTCCTGGTGTTTGTCCTGGGCCAGGAGGAATACGGCGTCGACATCCTCAAGGTGCAGGAGATACGCGGCTACGAGAAGGTGACGGCGATCCCCTCGGCCCCGGCGTACCTCAAGGGCGTGGTCAACCTGCGGGGGATCATCGTGCCGGTGATCGACTTGCGGGTGAAATTCGGCCTCGCGGAGCCGAAGTACGACGCGTTCACCGTGGTGGTGATCCTGCGCCTGGCCGGGCGCGTCATCGGCATCGTGGTCGACGGTGTTTCCGACGTGGTGCGGCTTTCGCCGGGCGACGTGAAGGCGGCGCCGCAGCTCGGCGCGCTGGTCGACAGCTCCTTCCTCGCCGGCCTCGCCGCCCAGGCAGACCGCATGATCCTGCTTCTCGACATCGAGAAGTTGCTATCGAGCGGCGAGCTGAACGTCCTCAACCAGGCCGCCGCCGCGGTCGAGCGGGGGCCGTGAGCCGATACATCAAATTCGTCCTGAGGCACCCCTACCTGCTGGCGGCGCTGGTGGTGGTGCTGTTCCTGCCGTGGTTGTGGATGTCCTACCTGGTGCCGACGTGGGCGCTGGCGATATCGCTGGGACTGGTCCCGATCGCCGCCCTGATCGCGCTCGCGCTCGTGGAAAAGGACGTGAACACCGAGGACGACCCCGCGGCCGCGCCCAGCGACGAACCGTTCCTCAAGTGGCGCAAGCGAATGCGCATCTTCCAGCAGACCGTGGTCGGGGTCGACACGATGCTCGAGCGCTGGGATTCGGCCTCGCAGGCCAACCGCAGGAAGCTCGAGACGCTCACCGATTCGGTGGAGGAAGTCATCAAGCTGACCGAAAGCGCGGTCACCGAGATCGGGAAGAACTTCCGCGTGGTGGTCGCCAAGGCCAACGAGCAGACCGAGGCCGCGATGTCGCTGCTGCAGGGGGAGGGCGCAAGCACCGGCATCCTCTCGCTGCCCGAATTCATCAAGGCCTACGACACCCAGCTGGTGAACGTCACCTCGCACATGACCGGTTTCTCACAGGCCGCCGACGAGATGGCCAACCACCAGAAGCGCGTCTCGGAACACGCGAAGGTGATGGAAGAGACCATCGACGGCCTGCGCAACATGGCTTCCCAGATCTCGCGCATCGCCCTGGACAGCTCGGTGGCCATGACGTCGCAGACCCTCAACCCGCGCGATTTCGTCGAGATGACCGATCGCATCCGCGCCATCAGCGAAAAGGCGCACGAGCTCACCCGCAAGACGCGCCAGGGCCTGGACGGCATCGGCGACGAGGTACGCACCGGCAACAAGCGCACCACCCAGGTGGCCGAGGCGGCGCGGCGCGCGGTGGAGGTCGCCACGCGCGAGATCGCGACACTCAACGCGGCCACCATCGCACAGACGCGCCAGATCGAGCAGACCCTCAACCGCATCAACGACCTCTCGGTCGAAATCCAGAAGGACATCAACCAGATCATCGTGGCGATGCAGTTCCAGGACATCACGCGCCAGAAGCTGGAGCGGCACAAACCCACGCTCGGCGCCGCGGTGGAATCGCTGTCGGCCCTGTCCCACGAAACACGCGCGCTGCTGCAGCGAGACCTCTACCGCGCGGTGAAGGCCTATTCGCAAAGCGCCTTCCAGCCGCGCCAGGGCCGGGAATCGCTGGAAGCCGACGGCCGCAAGCTCGACGAGGTGGGCGCCGCCGGTGGCGCGGCCCGGGCCGCGGATGCACCGCCGGAACAGAAGAAGGTCGAGCTGTTCTGATTGAAGCAGGAAGCGGGGCCGGCTCACCGAGCCGGCCGGACAATCCAGAGTCGACCAGCGCTGCCTGGCTGAGCCGGCCAGGAAGACGGGAGAGACCATGAAATGGATTTTTGCCCCAGGCGTGGGAGTGTTCATACGCCTGCGCAACAGCATCAAGCTGCCGCTGCTGGCGATGCTGTTCACCGTTCCGCTCGCCATCGCGCTGCTCGCACACCCGCCGGCGCTGCTTTCGGGATCCACCTTCACCATCGTGCTCGCGTACCTGTTCGCCTGTTACAGCGGCATCGCGCACTACTACGCGTCGGACGAGGCGTGGAAGGTGGTGCGCAGCATCGCCACGCGCCTCAATGAGCGCGACCTGCGGGCGAGCGACTCGATCATGTCGGTCGAGGAAGTGCGCCAGCGCCTGGGGGAAGGCCAGTTCACATCGCTCTTCAACACCCTCGCCGACGCGCACCGCAACCTGCGCGACCTGGTGGGGCAGGCCCGCGCGAGCGCCGAGGCCGCCCGCCAGGCCGCCGATGAACTGGCGCGCGACAACGGCAGCTTCTCCGAGCGGATCGAGGATCAGGCGGCCTCGCTCGAGCAGACCGCCGCGGCGATGGAGGAACTGGCCTCGACCATCAAGCAGAACGCCGAAAGCTGCCGCGCCGCGAGTGATTCCGCGGCCGGCGGCACGCTGGTGGCGCGCAAGGGCTCGCAGATCGCCACGGACGTGATCGTGACCATGGGCGGTATCGAGAGCAGCTCGCGGCGCATCGTCGACATCATCGCGGTGATCGAGGGCATCTCATTCCAGACCAATATCCTCGCGCTCAACGCCGCGGTGGAGGCGGCGCGCGCGGGAGAGCAGGGCCGCGGCTTCGCGGTGGTGGCCTCGGAGGTTCGCAGCCTCGCGCAACGATCCGCCCAGGCCGCGCGCGAAATCCGCGGGCTCATCGCCGAGTCGGTGGACAGCGTAAGCGCCGGATCGCGCCTGGTGCGCGAGTCCGGCGACGTGATCGAGCAGGTGACCGACAGCGTCGAGAACGTGAACGCGCTGATCGGCGTGATCGCGGTGGCTTCCCGCGAGCAGGCCAACGGCGTGGAAGGCATCAACAACGCCCTCGCCCGCCTGCAGGGTTCGACCCAGAGCAGCGCGACGCTGGTGCAGCAGGCGGCGCAGTCAGCGCTGCGGTTGCGCGAAGAAGCCGAGCGCATGTCGGAGCTCGTCGGGCGCTTCAGGATGGACGAGGCGGGTAGTAGACTGCCCGCTTCGCGTTCCAGGAGCCTCGCGCTCGGCCGCACCAGACCATGAACATCGACCTTCGCAGCGACACCGTGACGCGGCCCTCCGAGGCAATGCGCCGCGCCATGGCCGAAGCCCCCGTCGGCGACGACGTCTTTGGCGACGATCCCACTGTCAACCGCCTGCAGGAGGTCGCCGCGAAGCGCTTCGGCTTCGAGGCGGGACTCTTCTTTCCCTCGGGCACGCAGTCCAACTGCGCGGCGTTGATGGCGCATTGCCAGCGCGGCGAGGAAGTGATCGTCGGCCAGGATGCGCACACGTACAAGTACGAGGCCGGCGGCATGGCGGTGCTGGGCTCGATCCAGCCGCAGCCGCTGACCAATCAGTCCGATGGCAGCCTGGCGCTCGGCGACATCGAAGGCGCGATCAAGCCGGACGATTCGCATTTCGCCATCACCAAGCTCATAACCCTCGAGAACACCATCGGCGGCAAGGTCCTTTCGCGCGCATACATGGCCGATGCCATCGCGCTGGCGCGCCGCCGCAAGCTTCTCATCCACCTCGACGGCGCGCGCGTCTACAACGCGGCGGTGAAGCTGGGCGTTGCGGAAGACAAGTTGTGCGAGGGCTTCGACAGCGTTTCCGTCTGCCTCTCGAAAGGCCTCGGGACTCCCGCAGGCACCGTGCTCGTAGGCGGCAGGGAATTCATCGAGCGCGCGCGCCGCATCCGCAAGATGCTGGGCGGCACCATGCGCCAGGTAGGTATCCTCGCCGCGGCGGGCCTGTACGCGCTGGAGCACAACGTGGCGCGCCTCGCAGAGGATCACGCCAACGCGCAGCGTCTCGGCGCGGGCCTCGCGGCACTGGGTCTCCATGTGGATCCGGTTCAGACCAACATGGTTTTTGTCGCCGTGCCGCAGGAATCAGTCGAGGGGCTGAAGGCGCACCTCGCTGCCAACCAGGTCACGGCGCTTGCAGGGCCGAAGATGCGGCTGGTCACGCACCTCGACGTGAACGCAGCCGATATCGAACGCGTCATCGGCGTGTTCGCGGGATTCTTCCGCAAGCAGGCCGCGGTCGGCTGAGCGGCCGGCAGCGGGGTGATTCCAGCGCCGATTTTTCAACACAGAGGACACAGAGGGACACAGAGGAAAAACAACAACTGATAGTGGTTCGCGATATGGCAAGCGTCATCTCGAATCACAATCGATTTTGCTTTCCTCTGTGTCCCCGGTGTTAAGAAATCGGCGCATCAACCTTCTCGCTGCCCGAGCAATCGACCCTCACCGCATGAAGGCCTTTTCTTTCGTGATGATCGAGAGGTCGGTGAGGTCCAGGCCGGTGTGGTCTGCCGCCGAATAGCGGATGGTGATGTCGCCCAGGTCGAAGTTGTTCATCGAATTGAGCGCTGCGATCACCGAGGCGCGCGTGGGGTTGGCGCCGGCTTCCCGCAGCGCTTTCACCATCACTTTCGCCGCGGCATAGCCTTCCATCATGCCGGGCGTGAGCGTGACCTTGTTCTTGTAGGCGGTCTGCTGCGCCTCGCGCACAAAGGCGTTGGTGAGGCTCTTTTCATCGGGAAACACCTGGCTCACGATCACGCCGCGGGCGTTGGCGTCGAGCAGCTTGATGAATGCCGTGGACGCGTTGTTCGACATGGTCGCGATCTTGGCGGTGGACCCGGCTGCGCGGATCGCCACGATGGCGTTTTTCACCGCGAGGCCGGCGCCGACGATGACGATCACGCCCGGATCGGACTTGAGCAGCTGCGGCAGTACCGGCTTCATGAAATCGGTGCTGTCCTTGGCGGCGAGCTTGCGGTCGAAGGGGACGATCGCCGCAGGCAGCAGGCTCGAGTCCATGAAACCGGTCTTGAGCCCCTTGAGCGCGTCCTGGCCGAATCCGTCATCGACGTGCAGGACGGCTATCTTCTCCATGCCCACGGTCTTCAGCAGGGCGACGAGCTTGGTGGCCTCGAGCTGGTAGGCGGTGCGGACGTTGAAGACATACGGATTGACCGGCCTGTGGAACACCATTGCACCGGTGGAGGGGCCGACGAGGGCGATGCGGTGCTGCGCGATGAGGGGCAGGATGGCTTCGTTGTGCGGCGTTCCCCGCACCAGCATGAGGGCGAGGACGTTGTCTTCCTCGATCAGCTTCTTCACCACGGCGACCGTCTTCTGGACCTCGAAGTTGTCGTCGCGTGCCACGATCAGGACTTTGCGCCCATGTACGCCGCCCGCCGCATTGACGGTATCGACGTACATGCTGGCCCCCTTGACCAGCTCCAGCATCGAGCCGGCGTTGCTGCCCTCGAGTGGGCCGGAGATGCCGATCTTGAGCTGGGCGAAGGTGGTGGCCGGGAGAATCCCGATCGAAATCAGTGAAATAAGTGCGAGCAGGCGCATGGCGGTTCCTCCGGGAAGTGCGCGTGCGCCTGAAATGCGACCCACGCATCTATCGGCGCAGTGTCGTTGTGCTTAACTAATGTTGTCGAATGGCGACAGCGCAGTCAAACCCCATTGCGTCCGATCTGCCACACGGGGAATGTGATCCAGTTCACGGAAATCCGCCGGCGGGCGGATTGGGGCCCGCCGGCGCCGCTACAGGATCTTGGCTGCCCAGTGGGAAGGGCTTGGAGGAGTTCGGGGCGGTGCTTCCCAAGCCACTCGCGCAGCTCGCCCAGCAACCGCGTGGCCTGGTCGATGGAAGCGTCGGTGGCCGTTTCGTCGAGGAGGGCGCCCGTATAGTCGGCGAGGTTGCGCTTCTCGCGCAGCTTGTCGAGCACGGCGATGCGGCTGCCTTAGACTCCGAGCGTCAGGGTCAGGGATTGGATCGTGAGGGCGTTATGGCGGGGCGCTTGTTGTCGGGCCGGTATCCGGCGTCCGAACCCGAGGCTGAGCCGCCGCTACAGGATCTCGGCCGCGTGGTCCGCGAGGCGCGAACGCTCCCCGCGCATCAGCGTGACGTGGCCGGAATGGCCCCAGCCCTTGAACCGGTCGACCACGTAGGTGAGGCCGGACGATCCCTCCGTGAGGTACGGAGTATCGATCTGCGCCACGTTGCCCAGGCAGACCACCTTGGTGCCCGGCCCCGCGCGCGTGATCAGCGTCTTCATCTGCTTGGGCGTGAGGTTCTGCGCCTCGTCGATGATCAGGTACTTGTTGATGAAGGTGCGCCCGCGCATGAAGTTCAGACTCTTCACCTTGATGCGGTTGCGGATCAGGTCCGCCGTCGCGGCGCGGCCCCAGTCCCCCGCCTCGTCATCGGTGCGCATCAGCACGTCGAGGTTGTCCTCGAGCGCGCCCATCCACGGCGTCATCTTCTCTTCTTCGGTGCCCGGCAGGAAACCGATGTCCTCGCCCACCGGGATGGTGACGCGGGTCATGATGATCTCGCTGTAGACCTTGTAGTCGAGCGTCTGCATGAGGCCCGCCGCCAGCGTGAGCAGCGTCTTGCCGGTGCCCGCCTGGCCCAGCAGCGTCACGAAGTCGATCTCCGGGTCCATCAGCAGGTTGAGCGCGAAGTTCTGCTCCCGGTTGCGCGCGGTGATGCCCCACACGTTGTTCTTGTTGTGCGAGAAATCCTTGAGCGTCTGCAGCACCGCGGTCTTGCCGCGCGTCTCCTTCACCAGGGCAAGGAACGGCTTGTCGCCTTCGTGGTGGACGAACATGTTGACCATCATCGCCGGCACGAGCGGCCCGCGGATGCGGTAGAGCGTGCGGCCGTGTTCCTGCCAGCTCTCCATGTCCTTGCCATGGCGGTCCCAGAAGTCCGCCGGCAGCTGCATGCTTCCGGTGTAGAGGAGGTCGGTGTCTTCGAGCACCTTGTCGTTGAAGTAATCCTCGGCCGGGATGCCGACCGCATGCGCCTTGATGCGCATGTTGATGTCCTTGGACACCAGCACCACTTCGCGCTTCGGGTACTTCTGCTTGAGGTGGATCGCGACCCCGAGGATCACGTTGTCGGCCTTCTTCGAGGCGACGGAATCGGGGATCTCGACCCTCACCGAGTGGGTCTGCAGGAAGAGACTGCCGTCGGCCTCGCTGCCGGTGCTCTTGGCCTTGAGCGCGTAGCCCTTTTCAATCGGCCCGCCCTGCGAGACGATCTCGTCGAGGAAACGGCTGGCCTGGCGCGCGTTGCGCGAGACCTCGCTCATGCCCTTATTGTGGTCGTCGAGCTCTTCCAG
>JBBREI010000069.1:0-18098 GCA_038203035.1 Burkholderiales bacterium | reverse complement strand
AACCATGAACCTCACCGCCGTTTTCGAAAGAGTCCCTGAGGGCTATGTCGCCTTCGTGGAAGAGCTTCCCGGTGCGAATGCGCAGGGAAAGACGCTTGACGAAGCGCGAGAGAACCTGCGCGAGGCGGTGGATCTGGTCATCGAGGCCAATCGCCAGCTCGCAGAAGAATTCATCCAAGGCAAGTCAGTCATCCGCGAGCCCTTCAAACCCGCGGCGTGAAGCGCGTCGATCTGGTGCGGCACTTGCAGAAGCATGGATGCGAGCTACTGCGTGAAGGGTCGAAGCACTCGGTTTTCGTCAATCCCTCGTCGCGGCGCGTTTTTCGGCAAGAACCGAATCCAGGCGCCGGAATTGAACGAGGTGATCGCGGATATCCGCAACCTCATCGCCGAGCCTTTGCGCCTTGCACGCAGCGGGCCCGCCCGACTACTTGCTCGAAGACTTCCGATGACTACCAGACCTGCTTCCGTTCGTGAACGAATCCTTCGATTGTCGGGTCGCGATGCGGCGTTCCTGTTGAAGCTGCTTCGAAGGCCGGCCAGGCCGAATCCAAAGCTTGCTGATGCCCTCCGGGACTACAGAAACAGGACGCTGGATGCTGGTAATTCCGTCTTCGATTGGAAGCCACAGCCGAAGAATGCGATCTGAGATTTCTGGTCCACTAATCCGGTGGATCAAATTGGTGATCCAGCGGATCAGGCGAACGGAAAACGCCAAATTGGATCCCGGCCCATCGCTGCGATTGCAGCGGCCGGGATGACGATGGTTTCGCTGCGATTGCAGCTGCCGGGATGGCGGCGAGGGGTATTTCTTGCCCCGCCTACCGCAGCCGTGGCCTGTTTGCGCCCTTCGCCGTCGAGGTCAGGCACCCGGCATGGTTCGGGCGGCGGATTCGAGGGGCGCGAGGGCCTCGACGAGAAGGCGGCGTCCGGTGGCGCGCAGGGCCTCGGCGCCGAGACCGCGGCCACGGAGCAGGCTCAGGTTGCAAAGGCGGGTGGCCTGGTCCAGATCGAGCTTGTGCTTGTCGTCGAGTAGCGCGCGCAGGCCCTTGCCGGCGCGCAGGGCAAGGTCGCGCCATTCCTTCGGGAATCGCCTCTCCAGCGCGGTACGCCAGCGCGGGTGCCAGGTCTCGAGCGCATCGCGGTCCCGCTCGGTCGAAAGCCATGCAAGGGCGAGGGCGCGCCCCAGGTCCTTGTTGCTTCGCTTGTCCGTGCTGCCGCGAACGACCTCCGGGCCGATCTGGGGGTGGTGCAGGAGGTTGGCGAGCGCCATCATCTCGGGCCGCGCGTATGAGATGCCGAACTCGCTTCGCAACGGGTCTTCCTCCGCCAGCGCGAGGAAACGGAAGCTGTACAGGCCGAAGTCGCCCTGGCTGGTCGAGAGCCGCTGGATGACCTTGGACTCCGCACGCCCCTCGGGCGGAGCCGCCGCGAGCTCGAGGTACCAATCTGTGTTGCCCGCGGGATGGAGCCGGAGGATGGGCAACTCCTCCTCCGGGGTCGAGCGATCGCCCGCCTTACCCCGCTGCGCGTCCTCGCGGAGCGTCCAGCCCGCCTCGAACAGGCTCTCGGCGACGATCTTTGCGTTGCGCAGCGCAAGTGCGTTGGGCGAAAGCATGGCGTCCACGTCCTTCGTGGTGATCACCGCATTGGGATCGCTGCCGAAGAAGTGATAGGTGGCCGCGAGGCTGCCGACGACAATGATCTCGCCGCGGCATTCCATGGGGATCGCCGCAGCGACCTGTTGCATGACACCGCGTGCCGGCAGGCTGCTCATCCGACGCTCATCACCAGATGGTCCAGGAACTCTTTTGCCTGAGCCTCGAGGCGCGCGTCGTACAGGCCGAGGAGCGTCGCAACGGGGTCGGCCCAGGGCAGGCCCTTCGGCGCCGCCACAAAGAGCGATGTTTGGCGTCGCAGAACGTGGATGGCCAGCGTCGCGCGCTCCTCCTTGTCCGTAACGCGTTCGAGTGCCGGGTCGAGGCCTTCGATGAATGAAAGATCGGCATGACCGTCGGGGCTGTGCAGCGTCAGATCGAGGCGCGGCGTTCCGCGCAGGTCCAGGTCGGGGTGGTAGTGTCGCGCGGCGATTACACCGCCTATCGCGATGTCGTTGCGGCCTGATTTCGACGCGCGCCGCAGAAGAGATTCCGCATTGCGTGGCTGGCCTGAGCGATCGGCATAGTGGAGCGTAGGGTGGGCTCGTTCCCGATTCGCAACGATCCGATTCCACTCGTCCGTCGGAAAGCCCCAGAGCTGGAACCGGCGATCCGGAAAGCGTTGGATCACGTCCTGCAGCCGGCGCAGCGCTTTCGCGACGGTCGGATAGCTGCAACCGACTGCGCGCATCAGCCATTGGTTCGTCATCGGCCCTTTGCGAAGGAACCACTGATTCAGCAGCACCAGCAGGATGGCATCCGAGGAATGTGGTGCGCGGTTAGGCTGAACGCGAGCGTCCCGATCCGCGTTGTCGAGCAGGAGCCGCTTCGAAAGTGCGGGCTTCAGGTTGCCGGCGATGGGGATTATCCCGGACTGCCTTCTCACTGCCAGGGTAAGGCGCCTCACCATGGCGGGGTGCAATGCTCGTTCGATGAGCCGCCATTCATTTCTCAGGGCTGCTTCTGTGATGCGTGGATTCACGAGTACGAGCAGACCCCGGTCGTCCGTATCGTCGGACAGGTAGTACGCAAGCTGCAGCAGCGCCGCCCGAAAGTTGCGGAAGCTGTGCAAGTCCGCCTTTACTTCCACGAGCGTGTTTCCGAAGCGGAAGTCGGGCCGATAACCGTGGCGCGTTGGCGGGGAGGTGTCCTCGATCACAGAGGTAAAGATGCAACATTGAAATGAAAGTTGCAAGTTAATTTTAAAGTTGCACTGAGAAGAGCCCCGTCTGATCCACGGGATCAGGTGAATGCAAAACGCCAGATTGGATCCCGGCCCATCGCTGCGATCGCAGCGGCCAAGATGACATGCTCCAACCGGACCATCCGCCCCGCCCGCGTACCCCGCGTCCGGTCACCTGCATGGTCCATAAAGCTCTATGCCATATCTACTATTCGTTTTGCTCACGAGCCTCCTTGTTTCCTGCGGCGGCGGGGGCGGCGGTAGCGCCTCCGCGCCCTCTACCGGGCCTGTCGGCGAACCGCCACCCACGCTCCCCAAGGCGGGAATGCGTGTCGAGGAATCCGATGTGGCCGTAACCTTGAATGGCCCATGGGCGAGGGGTGATGCCCGCTGGGGCTGGAGCGGCGGCTCCGCCGTGCAAACCGCGACGGCCGGGGCCACGGCTTCCATCACGTTCACGGGCACCTCGATCCGATGGATCGGCAGCCGCGGGCGCACCATGGGGCTTGCCACCGTCAGCGTGGATGGCGGCCCGGCCACCGAGGTGAACACCTTCGGGCGCCCGACCGACGAGGTCCACACGGTCATCTACGACATCAACGACCTGAGCGACGGCAGGCACACGCTGACGATCAAGGTAACGGGCACCAAGGACAGCCAGGCGGACGACGGCAGCCTGATCGTGCTGGACGCCTTCGACATACAGCCCGGTGCAACCGTCTCGCATTGGCAGGAGACGGACGCCAATGTGATCTTCACCCCCGGCTGGACCAAATCCAACATCAATCTTCCCTGGAGCGGAACGGGTGCATCGAATCCGCCGGAGCTGCCGGTCAGCGCGCAGGAAAGCCAGGACCCGGGCCCGAAGATGACGCTGCCCTTCCGCGGCACGGCGATCGGGTGGACGGGTTATCGCGGCCCGGATGCCGGCATCGCGCTCGTGCAGGTCGACGGCGGCGCGGCGCGCGAGGTCGACCTTTACGCACCGAACGCCACCTATCAGGCGGTTGTGTTCAGTGCCACGGGGCTTTCCGACGCGAACCACACGTTGACGATCGAATCGACCGGCCGGCGCAACGCCGCATCGGTTGGCGCCCGGGTCGTGGTGGATGCATTCGACGTGACGACGCCCGGCAGGCGCTACGAGGAACACGATCCTGCAATCCGTTATGCGGGCATGTGGACTCCCGACAAGAGGTCCCGCGTCTGGACCGAAGGTGTGGCCGCCACTTCCAACGTACCCGGCTCGACCGCCACCTTCAGCTTTACCGGTACCTCGGTGAGCTGGATCGGCTGCTCGAAGGGCAGCGCGGGCGGCACCGCCAAGGTGTACCTCGACGACGTGTTCGTGAAGGAAGTCAGGCTCAACCAGAATTATCCGGTCGAGGGATACCAGATCACGGCGTTCAGAGTGGATGGGCTCACCAACGGCGCGCATCAGCTCAAGCTCGAGGTGGTCAACACCAACGGCTCCTACATTGTGGTGGACGCCTTCGACGTCCACCCGTAAGCGGGTCGTCGGCGGCAGTCGAGGTAAGCTGAGAGCACTCCGTCGCTGCCCAGCCCATGATCCCCTTCCTCTTCCAATCGGCCTCCGAACTGCCCGCGCCGCCACGCGGCTTCGGCGATTCGCTCACCTCGGCGAGCGCCGTGCTGGCCGAGCGCGTGGCGGCCTATGTGCCGAGCGTGCTCGCCGCGCTTTTACTGCTGCTCGTGGGCTGGCTGCTGGCGCACCTGCTCAAGCTGCTCGCCTCGCGTGCCGTCCTGCTGCTGGACACGTTGCTCTCCCGCCTGGGGTTGCCGGCCAGTGTCGCGCGCACGCACGCGGGCCGAGGCGCGGCCGTGGTGGGCGCCATCGTCTTCTGGGGCGTACTGCTCGCCTTCGCCACCGCCGCGGCGCAGGCGCTCGGCCTGCACACGTTCACCGACTGGCTCTCGCGCCTGGTGCAGTACGTGCCCACGCTGCTGGTGGGGCTCCTCATCCTCGCCGCGGGCTGGGTGCTGGCGGCCGTTGCGGGCAACGTCGCCGAGGCGGCCGCGGTGCAACTGGGTGCCGCGCAACGGCATTCGCTTGGGCGCATCGTGCGCGGGGCGATCCTCACCGGCGCGGTGCTCATCGCCGCCGACCAGGTCGGGGTGCGCATCACCTTCCTGGCGATCTTCGCGGCGGCGGTGGCGCTTACGCTGGGCGGAGGGGTGGCGATCGCGGTGGGGCTGGGGGCGCGCGAGCACGTGGCGAACCTGATCGCCGCGCACCACCTGCGCGAGGCCTTTGCGGTGGGGCAGTGGCTGCGCGTGGGCGAACTGGAGGGACGTTTGCTCGAGGTCACGGCGACGGGCTTCGTGATCGAGTCGGCCGAGGGGCGCACGGTGCTGCCCGCGCGCTTGCTCGCCATGCAGCCGGTGACGGTGCTTTCGAAGGGCAGCGATGGCTGAGGCCGATCTCCTCACGCTCGCCTACGTGGCCTCGCATCCGGTCGATGCCGCGCGCGTGCTGGAGCGGCGGCTTCCGCTGGAGGCTGCGGCGGTGCTGTCACACCTTCCGGCGCGCGCGGCGGCGCCGGCGCTCGCGGCCATGTTGCCTCCCGCCGCCGCGCGCGTGATCGCGGCCGTGGGCGACCACGTGGCGCTGGGGCTGCTCACGGGGGCTGGCGCGCAAAGCGCGGTTGCCGTGTTGCGCCACGTGACGGAGCCGCGGCGCTCGCGCCTCATCGAGGGCCTGCCCACCGCCACCGCGGTGGTCGCGCGCCTCCTGCTGGGGTATCCGGAGGACGCGGTTGGTGCGTGGGCGGATCCGCAGGTGGTGACGCTCGCCCCAGGCCTCGATGCACAGGAAGCGTTCAGGCGCGTGCGCGGCGAGGCCGAAGGCCAGGCCGAAGGGGTGTATGTCGTGGGGGACGACCAGCATCTGCTCGGGGTCGTGGACCTGCCCACACTCGTGCGCGCCGCTGACTGGCGAAGGCTGGATGCGCTGATGCGCCCACCGGTGGCCACGTTGTCCGCCGTGATGCCGTTGGGCGCGGCGGCCGAGCATCCGGCGTGGGCACAGGTGAGCGAACTGCCGGTAGTGGCGCGCGGCGGTCGGCTGGTAGGCGTGCTGCGCCTTGCGGTCCTCCGGGAGGTGCTGGCGAAGGGCGTCGATGCCGGCGACGATGCGGCCCCCACGCTGGCGGGCTTCGCCGCGCGCAGTTATTGGGACGCGGTGTCGGGCCTGGTGCGCGCCTTCCTCGCGCTCATGCCGCGCGCGGGTCCCGTCACGAGGAAGGCGCCGTGAGTGCCGTGGTGCTTCCCGCCGCGGCGGCGCTCAACCAGCGCTTCCTCCTCGACTATCCGCACGAAGCCGCGCGCCTGCTGGAGTCGATGGCTCCAGACGATGCCGCGGCGACCCTCTCCGATCAGCCGGCCCATGCCGTGGTGCGCGCGTGGCAGGCGCTCGGGCCCGATGTCGCGCGCGCAATCCTGGAGCAGCTGCCCGATGCGCTGGCGAGCCAGGTCCTCGCGGAGGCCGAACCCGTGGCCGCGGCCGCCGTGGCGGGCCAGTGGGAGCCCGACGAGCGCGAGCGCCGCTTCGCCACCCTCGATCCGCAGGTGGCGCGCGAGCTGCGTGACCTGCTGAGTTATCCGGCGAGCGCGGCCGGGCGCCTCATGGATGCGGATGCAACCCCGCTGCACGAAAGCCTCTCGGTTGGCCAGGCGCTCGTGCGGCTGAAGGCGATGCGCCGCCATGGGTTGCGCGAGCTTTTCGTGGTGGACGACGCGGGACGGCTCACGGGGCGCGTGGAGATCCAGGACCTGGCCGTCACCGACGACGCGCGCCCGTTGCGCGAGATCACGCGCCCGCTGCTGGCGGCGGTGCAGGCGCTGGACCCGCAGGAAGACGTCGTGGCGCTGCTGCAGCAGAAGCCGATCACGGAGTTGCCGGTGGTCAACGTCGACGGGCGCTTCGTGGGCGCGATCCGGCACGCGGCGCTTGTCTCGGCGCTCGAGCAGGCCTCGAGCGTGGACATCCAGACGATGGTGGGTGCCAGCCGCGAGGAGCGCGCGTTGTCGAGCTCGTTCTTCGCCGTGAAGAAGCGCCTGCCGTGGCTGCAGGTCAACCTGCTCACTGCCTTCCTCGCGGCCGCCGTGGTGGGCCTTTTCGAGGACACGATCGCGCGCTTCACGGCGCTTGCGGTGCTCATGCCGGTGGTGGCGGGGCAGTCGGGGAACACCGGGGCGCAGGCGCTGGCCGTGACGATGCGGGGCCTGGTGCTGCGCGAGATCGGCCTGCGCCACTGGCCGCGCGTGCTCGCCAAGGAAGCGGGCGCGGGGCTCGTGAACGGGCTGGCGGTGGCGGCCACCACCGGGCTCGCGGTCTATCTCTGGAGCGGCTCGGCGGCGCTGGTGGTGATCATCGCCTCGTCGATGGTGATCGCGATGACCATCGCGGGCAGCGCCGGCGCGATCGTGCCGATCGCGCTCAGTCGCTTTGGCCTGGACCCGGCGCAATCCTCCTCGATCGTGCTCACCACCATCACCGACATCACCGGGTTTTTCTCCTTCCTCGGCATCGCCACGCTGCTTGCGTCGCGGCTGTCATGAAGGGCGCCCCGTAGCTGTCGCGGGCGTTATAATTCCTGTTTGCCTCGGCGTCTTGCCATGCCCCCTCGCACCCTTTACGAAAAGCTCTGGGATTCCCACCACGTCCGCAGTGAACCCGACGGCACGGGGCTGCTGTATATCGACCGACACCTCGTCCACGTGGTGACCAGCCCGCAGGCCTTCGAAGGCCTGGAGGTCGCCAACCGCAAGGTCTGGCGCATCGATTCGATCGTCGCCACCGCGGACCACAACGTCCCGACGGATGCCGCCCGCAAGGTCGGCATCGCGGATCCGATCGCGCGCCTGCAGGTCACGACCCTCGACGACAACGTGGAGAAATTCCACGTCAAGGCCTACTTCGGCATGAACGACATCCGCCAGGGCATCGTGCATGTCATCGGGCCGGAGCAAGGCGCCACTTTGCCGGGCATGACGGTGGTGTGCGGCGATTCACACACCAGCACCCATGGCGCCTTCGGCGCGCTTGCGTTCGGCATCGGCACCAGCGAGGTGGAGCACGTGATGGCCACGCAATGCCTGGTGCAGAAGAAGGCGAAGACGCTGTTGATCCGCGCGGAAGGCGATTTGCCCCGCGGCGTCACGGCCAAGGACCTCGTGCTCGCCGTCATTGGCAAGATCGGCACGGCGGGCGGCACGGGTTCGGTGATCGAATTCGGCGGCAGCGCCTTCCGTTCGCTCTCGATGGAAGGCCGCATGACGGTCTCCAACATGTCGATCGAAGGCGGCGCGCGCGCCGGCATCTTTGGCGTGGATGAAACCACCATTGCGTACCTGCGCGGCCGCCCGTTTGCGCCGAAGGACGATATGTTCGACAAGGCCGCGGCCTACTGGCGCACGCTGGTCTCCGACCCGGGTGCGAAGTTCGATCGCATCGTCGACATCGATGTCGCATCGCTGATCCCGCAAGTGACCTGGGGCACGTCTCCGGAGATGGTGCTGCCGATCGACGGGCGCGTGCCCGATCCCGATAAAGAAAAAGACCCCACGCGCCGCGAAGCCATCGAGCGAGCGCTGGTCTACATGGGCCTCACGCCCAACACGCCGATGACGGATGTGCGCATCGACAAGGTTTTCATCGGCTCGTGCACCAACTCGCGCATCGAAGACCTGCGCGCGGCCGCCGGCGTTGTCCGCGGCAAACACGTGGCCGGCAATGTGAAGCTTGCGATGGTGGTGCCGGGCTCAGGCCTGGTGAAGGCGCAGGCCGAGAAGGAAGGCCTGGACCGCATCTTTCGCGATTCGGGTTTCGAATGGCGCGAGCCGGGCTGTTCCATGTGCCTGGCGATGAACGACGACAAGCTGGAGCCGGGGGAGCGATGCGCCTCCACATCCAACCGCAACTTCGAAGGCCGGCAGGGCGCGGGCGGGCGTACGCACCTGGTGAGCCCGGAGATGGCCGCGGCCGCCGCGATTGCGGGGCACTTTGTGGACGTGCGCCGGGGCTAATCCCAGCGGCTGGGGCGCCACGGGTCCCCGAAGCCCGGCGGCGCGCGATGTGATTTGCGTTGCGGTTCGCCCGCCCAGCCTATAACATGGGCAGAAATGACGCCCATATATATTTCTGACTATAATATGAATCTATTTTAGGTCCATATGAAAGGCAGCAAGCCATATGGCGGTCACCCCGGAAGCTCTCGGACGCGCCGGCCGGTACGTGCTCCAGTCGACGGGCTACCGAGCTTTCATTCCCGCACCGCTCCCGCCCAACCCCCCCCTGGATTTCTCCGGAGAGTTGCAGGGCCTGTTATCCGCGGCAGATCGCGCGCTGGGGCGCCTCGACGGATCGGTGCTTACGCTGCCGAATCCCGACCTTTTTGTGTTCATGTACGTGCGCAAGGAGGCGGTTCTCTCGAGCCAGATCGAGGGTACCCAGAGTTCACTGCAGGACCTGCTCGCGGCTGAAGCGCACTTGATGGATCCGAACACGCCGCGCGACGTGGATGAGGTCGTCAACTACGTCCGGGCCATGAATCACGGCCTTGCCCGGCTCCCCCAGTTGCCGGTGTCTGTGCGGCTCGTGCGCGAGATCCACGCCGAGTTGATGCGTGGCGCGCGTGGCGGGCGCCTCCAGCCCGGTGAGCTTCGCACCAGCCAGAACTGGATCGGCCCGCCAGGCTCGACGCTGGCAAACGCGAGCTTCGTCCCACCGCCGCACCACGTCGTTCCCGAATCGCTCGGCGAGCTCGAAAAGTTCGTGCACGCCGAAGACAACTTGCCACCACTCGTGAAGATCGCACTTGCGCATGTGCAATTCGAAACCATCCATCCCTTCCTCGACGGCAATGGGCGGGTGGGGCGCCTGCTGGTGACCTTCCTGCTTACGGAGCGAGGCGTCCTGCACAAGCCGGTGTTGTACCTGTCGCACTACTTCAAGCGGCACCGCCAGGCCTATTACGAGCACCTGCAGGCGGTTCGTGACCGCGGCGCATGGGAGGAGTGGCTAGCCTTTTTCCTGCATGGCGTGATCGATGTGGCCGCGGAAGCGGCGGAGACGGCCCGCAGGATCCTGTTGCTTCGTGAGGATCATCGCGCTGCCATCACGGATCGCCTGGGACGCGCCGCGGGCACCGGGCACAAGGTGCTCGAATCCCTTTTCGATCGTCCCATCGTGGGCGTGAACGACGTCCGCGAGCTGACGGGAACCACCTACGCTGCGGCCAACAACGTGGTCTCTCGAATGGTGGGATTGGGCATTCTTGAAGAGGTGACGGGGTTCGCCCGCAATCGCCGCTTCCGGTATGCACCGTACATCGCCCTCTTCAACGAGGATGTGCAGCCGTCGTCCTGATGGCTCGTTATAATTGGTGGCTATGGAAAAATTCATGCTCCACACCGGCCTCGTCGTCCCGCTTGATCGCGCCAACGTCGACACCGACGCGATCATCCCGAAGCAATTCCTCAAGTCCATCAAGAAGACGGGCTTCGGCGAGAACCTCTTCGATGCCTGGCGCTTCCTCGACGTGGGTGAGCCCGGCATGGACCCGAGCACGCGCAAGCCCAACCCGGACTTCGTGCTGAACTATCCGCAATACAAGGGCGGGTCGATCCTGATCGGGCGCAAGAACTTCGGCTGCGGATCTTCTCGCGAGCACGCGCCGTGGGCCCTGCAGCAGTACGGCTTCAAGGCGGTCATCGCGCCGAGCTTCGCGGATATCTTCTTTACCAACAGCTTCAAGAACGGCTTCCTGCCGATCGTGCTGACCGAGCTGGAGGTCGATCACCTGTTCAACGAGGCGTCGGCGAACCCCGGCTACAAGCTCACCATCGACCTGGCCGCCCAGACGGTGACCACGCCCGCGGGCAAGGCGATGCGCTTCGACATCGATGCCACTCGCAAGGAAAACCTGCTCAACGGCCTGGACGAGATCGGGCTGACCCTGCGGCATGCGGATGACATCCGGGCGTACGAGGAGAAGCGCAAGCGCTCCGAGCCCTGGATCCTTTCGTGACCACCCTCTCCCAAGGGAGAGGGAGAACACAATGAAAATTGCACTCCTGGCCGGCGACGGCATCGGCCCCGAGATCCTGCGCGAGGCGGTCAAGATCCTCGACATCCTGCGCAAGGAAGGCCTGCCGATCGAGACGGAAGAAGCCCTCGTGGGTGGCGCCGCGTACGACGCGCATAAACATCCGCTGCCCGGGAAGACGCTCGACCTCGCGAAGAGCGCGGACGCAGTCCTCTTCGGCGCGGTAGGCGGCCCGCAATATGACGCGCTCGACCGGCCCCTGCGTCCGGAGGCGGCGATCCTCGGGCTGCGCAAGGAATGTGACTTCTTCTCCAACCTGCGCCCGGCGACGGTTTTCCCGGAACTCGCGGATGCGTCCAGCCTCAAGCCGGAGCTGGTCAGCGGCCTCGACATCATGATCGTGCGCGAGCTCACCGGCGACATCTACTTCGGCCAGCCGCGCGGCGTGACCGGCGAGAAGCCGAATCGCGAAGGCTTCAACACCATGCGCTACACGGAAGCGCAGATCCGCCGCATCCTGCATTCGGGGTTCCAGATCGCGCGCCAGCGGGGGAAAAAACTGCTCTCGGTCGACAAGATGAACGTGCTGGAGACCACGCAGCTCTGGCGCGACATCGCCATCGAGATGGGCGCGGAATACCCGGACGTGGAGCTTTCCCATATGCTCGTGGATAATTGCGCCATGCAACTGGTGCGCAACCCGAGGCAATTCGACGTGATCGTGACGGGCAACATGTTTGGCGACATCCTTTCGGACGAGGCGTCGATGCTGACGGGCTCGATCGGCATGCTGCCGTCCGCATCACTCGACGCAAACGGCAAGGGCCTCTACGAACCGATCCATGGCTCCGCGCCCGACATCGCGGGCAAGGGCATTGCGAACCCGCTCGCCACCATCCTTTCCATGGCGATGATGTTCCGCTACACCTTCGGCAAGGCGGATGTCGCCGGCCGGATAGAAAAGGCGGTGCGCGCCGCGCTGGCCTCGGGCCTGCGCACCGGCGACATCGCCACCCAGGGCACCCGGACGGCAACGACCGCAGAGATGGGCGCGGCAGTGGCTAAAGCGCTCTGACACCAGACCGAGGCGGGGATCGAGGCGATCCGCCTCGGTTCCCAAAAAAATGCCTCCCTTGACTGGATTGCCGCCTGCGCGGGAATGACAAACATGACAACTGTTGGATTCGTGGGCTGGCGTGGAATGGTGGGTTCCGTGCTGATGGAGCGCATGCGCGAGGAGCGGGATTTCGATGCCATCGAGCCCACGTTTTTCACCACCTCCAACGTGGGCGGCGCGGGCCCGTCGATCGGCAAGAAGGTGGGCCCGCTCAAGGACGCCAACGACATCGCGGAGCTCTCGAAGCTCGACGTGATCATCACCTGCCAGGGCGGCGACTACACCAAGTTGGTGTTCCCGAAGCTGCGCGCGGCCGGGTGGGGCGGCTACTGGATCGACGCGGCGTCGGCCCTGCGCATGGAAAAAGACGCGGTCATCATCCTGGATCCGTGCAACAAGCCGGTCATCGACAAGGCCGTGGCCGCGGGCGTGAAGAACTACATCGGCGGCAACTGCACCGTGAGCCTGATGATGATGGCCATCGACGGGCTGCTGAAGGCGGACCTCGTCGAATGGGTCAGCGCCATGACCTACCAGGCGGCCTCCGGCGCGGGCGCGCAGAACATGCGCGAGCTGCTGCAGCAGATGGGAGAAGTGCATTTCGCCGCCAAGGGCCTGCTCGACGACCCGGCCTCCGCCATCCTGGAGATCGATCGTGAAGTCGCCGGCATTTTGCGCGACGAAAGTTTTCCGACCGAACATTTCGGCGTCCCCCTCGCCGGCAGCCTGCTGCCCTGGATCGATACCGACCTGGGCAACGGCCAGAGCCGCGAGGAATGGAAGGGCCACGCCGAAACCAACAAGATCCTCGGGCGCGGCGAAGCGGATGCGATCCCGGTCGACGGCCTGTGCGTGAGGATCGGCGCCATGCGCTGCCACAGCCAGGGCCTCACCATCAAGTTGCGCAGGGACATTCCGCTGGCCGAGATCGAATCGATCCTGGCATCGGCCAACCCATGGGTGAGGGTCATTCCCAATCGCCGCGACGAAACGCTCAAGGGCCTGACCCCGGTTGCGGTCACCGGCAAGCTGGATGTGCCCATCGGGCGCCTGCGCAAGCTGCGCATGGGTGGCGAATATCTTTCCGCCTTCACCGTCGGCGACCAGCTGTTGTGGGGCGCCGCCGAACCGCTACGCCGGATGTTGCGCATCCTCCAAGCGGCACGGGTTACCGACAAGGCCGCTGCCTAGGCAGGGGCCGGATCGGGAAGAAAAGGGTTGAAAAATATCGGACTTAGGCGATAATGTGAAAAACCGGGTGAGGTTGAAACAATAAATGTCTGATGTTAATCTACATTTCACCGTATTCCGGGCAGGGATGGACAAAACAATGAGGATACTGAGAAGCGGGGCGGTCCTCGCAATTCTCCTGGGCGCATCCGTGGCACATGCCGCGGGGTTGGGCAAACTAACCGTCACCTCGGCGCTTGGACAGACCCTCAACGCCGAGATCGAACTGGTGTCGCTCCAACCCGGTGAGCTCGATTCGCTCACCGCCCGTGTCGCCGCGCCGGAAGCCTTCCGCGACGCGCGCATCGAATATTCCCCGTCGCTTCGCATGCTGCGTTTCTCGGTCGAGAAGCGCGCCAGCGGCCAGCCGTACCTCAAGGTCACCAGTGTCGGGCCGATCAACGAGCCGTTTGTTGACGTGCTCATCGAAGTCACCTGGCCCGCCGGGCGCATCCAGCGCGAATACCCCATCCTGCTCGATCCGCCGGGTTACTCCCAAGGCAAGGGCGCGCCTCCAACAGTTGCAGCGGCTCCAGTCAGCCGCGCCCCCGAAAACCCGCCGGCCACCGCGCCGGCGGCTTCTTCTGCGCAGTCCGCAACGCCTTCGTCCGCGCCGGCTTCGGGTGGGCCTTCGGCCCAGGCGGAGCTGGGCAAGGTCACCCCCGCCCCGCGCGAAACCACCGCCAGTGGGGATACCTACGGTCCGGTGCAGAAGGGTGAAACGCTGCGCAAGATCGCCGAGGAAACCAAACCCTCCGACGTGAGCCTGGAACAGATGCTGGTCGCCCTCTACCGCGAAAACAAGGGCGCCTTCATCAGCAACAACATGAACCGCCTGAAGGCCGGCCAGATCCTGAAGGTGCCGAGCGCATCGGATGTCGCCGCGGTTGAACGCAAGGATGCGAACCAGGAAATCCGCACCCAGGTAAACGACTGGAAGTCCTATCGCGACCAGGTCGCCAGCGGCACCGCGTCGCTGCCCGCGCGCACCGATTCGTCGAACACCGCCGCAGGCCGCGTCTCCACAGCGGCGGTTGCGCCGCCGGCCCCACCTTCAGCAGAGCCGAAAGACACACTCAAGCTTTCCAGGACCGATTCTGGCAAGGCCGGCGCCGCCGGGAAAGCCGCGGGCACGGAACGCCTCAACGCCCTGCAGGAAGAAGTCACCGCCAAGGACAAGGCCCTCAAGGAATCGCAGTCGCGTGTCGCCGATCTCGAAAAACAGATCCGCGACATGCAGCGCCTGATCGACCTCAAGGCCGGCACACCCGCCAAGCCGGATACCAAGGTTGCCGCCGCGGTGCCCGTCCCCGCCAAGCCGGAACCCGCGAAGCCCGCCGAACCCCCAAAGGTCGAAGCCCCAAAGGTGGAGCCGCCCAAGGTCGCCGAGACCAAGGTGACCGAGGCGCCGAAAATCGAACCGGCCCCGACACCGCCGCCGGCTGAAGCCCCGAAGCCCGCCGAACCACCCAAGGTCGCCGACGCCAAGCCCACACCGCCGAAGGCCGCGCCCAGGAAGGCCCCGCCGCCGGAGAAAAGTTTCACCGATGAGTTGCTCGACAACCCCTGGTACCTGATGGCCGGCGTGGGTGCGCTCGCTGCACTGGGTATCGGTGGCTTCCTCTTCGTCCGACGACGAAAGGACAGGGCTGAGGCCGGACCTTCAAGCTCGATGACGAGCGCGTTTCCCTCCGACCTGAAGCCCGACTCCACCACGGGAAAATCGGGGGGGGGCCTGGTTGATACAGGCAACAGCTCCTTCCTGACTGATTTCGACAAGACCGGCCCCGGCACCATCGACACCGACGAGGTGGATCCGGTGGCGGAAGCCGAGGTGTACATCGCCTACGGACGCGACGCCCAGGCCGAGGAAATCCTCAAGGAGGCGATGGCGCGCGACAAGGGCCGCCACGAAATCGTCCTGAAGCTGCTGGAGATCTACCACGCCCGCAAGAGCGCGACCGCGTTCGAAACCGTGGCCAAGGAACTGCGAAGCGCAGTCGGGGAAACCTCCCCGCTGTGGCAGAAGGCTTCGGCCATGGGTGCGCAGATCGACCCCACCAATCCGCTGTACGTGGGCGCGGGTGGCGCAACCGCCACCTTCTCGGCCATGGCTCCTTCCGCGTCGCCGGCAAAACCGGATATCGACTTCGACCTCGAAGGCAGCAGCGCATCGCGCGCCCCGGCGCCCGATTTCGACCTCGATGTAGAGCCGACGCAGCGCGTGGACCAGCCGCAGGATGCGTTGTCGGGGGACACTTCCTCGGCGATGGATTTCGACCTCTCGCCTTCCGCGGAGCCCGCGCCTCAGGAAGCCCCGAAGGAAGAAAAAGCCTCGTTCGACTTCGACCTGTCGGGTCTCGATTTCCCGGGCAGCGGCAAGTCCACGACGAGCGACCTCGATGTCGATCCGACACAACGCCCCTCCAGCAGCACGCCTTCCATGGATCTCACCGACCTGAGCCTCGACGTGCCGGGTTCGGATTCCGGTGGTGGTGGTGGCGGTGCAGAAGCGGTCGATACCAAGCTCGAGCTCGCCAAGGCGTACCTCGAGATCGGCGACAAGGACGGCGCCCGCGAAATCCTGCAGGAAGTCGCCAAGGAAGGTTCCTCCGCGCAGAAGGACGAGGCGCAGAAGCTCATCGCATCGCTGTGACGCCTTTCTCCCTCTCCCCCGGGAGAGGGCCGCTTTTCTCCCTCTCCCTTGGGAGAGGGCCGGGGAGAGGGTAATGCGATTTGCCCTCGGTCTCGAGTACGACGGCTCTGCGTTCTGCGGTTGGCAGACGCAACCCGGCGGCTGCGGGGTGCAGGACCACCTGCAGGCCGCGCTCTCGCAACTCGCCGACACCCCCGTGGAAGTCACCGCCGCCGGCCGCACCGACGCCGGCGTGCATGCATCCGCGCAGGTGGTGCACTTCGACACCGAAGCCGTTCGCGAGCCCGTTTCCTGGGTGCGTGGCACCAACGCAAACCTGCCGCCGGCGGTGCGCGTGGTGTGGTCCTCGGAGGTCGCACCGGACTTCCATGCCCGTTACAGCGCCCGCGCCCGCACCTACCGCTACCTGCTGGTCAACGCGCCGGTTGCGCCCGCGCTGCTGCATGCGCGCGCCGGCTGGTACCACCGGCCGCTGGACGTCGCGAAAATGGTGGAGGCGGCCCGGTGCCTGCCTGGCACCCATGACTTCAGCGCCTTCCGCGACGCGCAATGCCAGGCCAGGAGCCCGGTGCGTGACATGGCGTCCGTCGGCATCGCGCGCCGCGGCGACCTCATCGTTTTCACCTTCACCGCCAACGCATTCCTGCACCACATGATCCGCAACCTGGTGGGCTCGCTGGTCTACGTGGGCGCCGGCAAGCACGAGCCGGGCTGGATCGCGAGCCTGATGGAAGAGCGCGACCGGCGCCACGCCGCGCCCACGTTTGCGCCCGACGGCTTGTACCTCTGCGCCATCGCGTATGATCCCTCGTTCCCCCTGCCTGACTTTCCACGACATCCGTTGCTCGATGAGATAGCGCCATGAGCCGTGTGCGCACGCGCATCAAGATCTGCGGCATCAAGGAAGGCCTGCATGCCCTGGTGGCGGCGGATGCCGGGGCGGATGCAATCGGCCTGGTCTTCTATCGGGAAAGCCCGCGTTACGTGACGCCCGGGGCGGCTGCCAACGTGGTTGCCGTGTTGCCGCCCTTCGTGACCACGGTGGGCCTCTTCGTGGACGCTGACGAGCGCAAGGTCCGCCAGACGCTGGAGACCGTACGCCTGGACCTGCTGCAGTTCCACGGGACCGAGAGCCCCGAATTCTGCGAGTCTTTCGGCGTGCCGTACGTGCGGGCCGTGCCGATGGAAGCGGGGATCGATTTGCTAGAATGGGCGGGTCGTTTCTCGAGTGCCCGGGCGCTGCTGCTGGACGCCCACGAACCCGGCAAGCCGGGGGGCACGGGACGCACATTTGATTGGGCGGCCATACCGCGCGACCTCCCGATCCCCCTCGTGCTTTCGGGCGGGCTCAACGCCGAAAACGTGGGCCGCGCGGTACGCGAAGTCAAGCCGTGGGCGGTGGACGTCTCGTCGGGAGTCGAGGCGACCCGCGGGTCGAAGGACCCCCAGAAGATCGTCGAATTCATTCGGAGCGTGCAACGTGAAGATGCAGGGTAATCCCCCGGAGTGGGCGCAATACGCGTTGCCGGACGCGACCGGCCATTTCGGCCCCTATGGCGGAGTCTTCGTGGCGGAAACGCTGCATGCCGCGCTCGATGAACTCACCGCCGCGTATGCGAAATATCGCGTGGACCCGCAGTTCCAGGCCGAGCTGGCGTGGGAACTGGAACACTATGTGGGCCGGCCCAGCCCGGTCTATCACGCGCGCCGCCTGTCTTCCGAGCTGGGCGGGGCGCAGATCTACCTCAAGCGTGAGGACCTGAACCACACCGGAGCCCACAAGGTGAACAACACCGTGGG
The DNA here is from genome assembly GCA_038203035.1 of Burkholderiales bacterium. Taxonomy (GTDB): domain Bacteria; phylum Pseudomonadota; class Gammaproteobacteria; order Burkholderiales; family Usitatibacteraceae; genus Usitatibacter. The sequence goes on along the minus strand of JBBREI010000069.1, from coordinate 385 downwards.
CCAGGCGCTGCTCGCCAAACGCATGGGCAAGCCGCGTGTGATTGCCGAAACGGGCGCGGGCCAGCACGGCGTGGCCGCCGCCACGGTGGCGGCGCGTTACGGCATGGAATGTGTGGTCTACATGGGCAGCGAGGACGTGGTGCGCCAGGCGCAGAACGTCTACCGCATGAAGCTCCTGGGCGCAACGGTTGTGCCGGTGGAAAGCGGCTCGAAGACCCTCAAGGACGCGCTCAACGAGGCGATGCGCGACTGGGTCACCCACGTGGAGGACACGTTCTACATCATCGGCACCGTCGCGGGCCCGCATCCCTACCCGATGATGGTGCGCGACTTCCAGTCGGTGATCGGCGAGGAGTGCCTGGTGCAGATGCCCGAGATGACGGGA
>JBBREI010000068.1:0-18193 GCA_038203035.1 Burkholderiales bacterium | reverse complement strand
CATCGAGGCGATCATTCCCCAGAAGAGCTCGGGCTTGGCGGTCATGATCTGCGGGCCGGGCTGGATGCCGTGGATGATCATGGCGCCGATCATCAGCGCCATCACCGGGTTGGACGGGATGCCAAGCGTCAGCAGCGGGATGAAAGAGGTCTGCGCGGCGGCGTTGTTGGCGGCTTCCGGGGCAGCGACACCCTCGATCGCGCCCTTGCCGAATCGCGACGGATCCTTGGCGAGTTTCTTCTCCAGCGTATAGGCCGAGAAGGCGCCGAGCACCGGCCCCCCGCCGGGAAGGATTCCGAGCATGGCGCCCAGCGACGTGCCGCGCAATACCGGGAACGCGACCTGCTTGATGTCGGACCAGTTTGGCAGCAGGCCGTGGATGCTCTTGGTGAATACCTCGCGCTCGCCTTCGCCCTTCTCCAGGTTGCGGATGATCTCGGAGAAGCCGAAGGTGCCCATGGCGATGGTGCCGATGCCGATGCCGTCGATGAGTTCCGGCAGGCCGAAGCTGTAGCGCGCAACGCCCGAGTTCACGTCGGTGCCGATGAGGCCGATCAGCAGCCCGAGCACAATCATCGCCACCGCCTTGATGAGCGAGCCGTGGGCCAGCACCACCGCGGCGATCAGGCCCAGCACCATCAGCGAAAAGTAGTCGGCGGGGCCGAACTTGAGCGCGAGCTCCGCCAGGGGCGGGGCAAAACCCGCGATCAGGAATGTGGCGACCGAACCGGCGAAGAAGGAACCGAGGGCCGCAACGCCCAGCGCCTTGCCCGCCTTGCCCTGGCGCGCCATCTGGTAGCCGTCCAGGCAGGTCACGACCGAAGACACCTCGCCCGGCAGGTTCACCAGGATGGCGGTGGTCGATCCCCCGTATTGGGCGCCGTAATAGATGCCCGCCAGCATGATCAGCGCCGAAACCGGCGGCAACACGAAGGTGGCCGGCAGCAGCATCGAGATCGTGGCGATGGGCCCGATGCCCGGCAACACGCCGATCAGGGTGCCCAGCATCACGCCGACGAAGCAATACATGATGTTCGAGAAGGTCAGCGCGACGCTGAACCCTAGCGCGAGGTTCGAGAAGATTTCCATGGTTGTTCCTCAGCCGCGGCAGAAGCCGATCGACGATTGCAGTGACTCGATGTCCGGGCACAGCGGGATCGGCAGCTTCAGGCCGCCCACGAATACGAACGCGCAGAACACGACGAGGATGGTGCCGAGGATCACCGCCTTCTGGAGCTTGAACTCCTTGCTGCCGACACTGGCGACCACCACCAGCAGTAGTCCCGCGATAAGCATGCCCACAGGCTTGAGGATGAGGCCGAACATCACCACCGCGCCGAGGACCAGCAGGATGGGCCGCCAATGGAACTTCGGGAACGCCGAATCCGGCCCGCCCTGCTCGCGAATGCCGTTGATCGCGATGATCACGCCCAGGGCGGTCAGCATGAGCCCGAGCCAGAACGGGAAGAAGGCCGGTCCCATTCGCGCCGGGGTGCCCATCGCATATCCCGCAATCAACACCGAATCGCCGAACTTGATGCCCTTGGCGATCACGGTGAACAGCAGTCCGATGACGGCGAAGAGCACTCCGCCCCAGAAATTCTTCGGATGGCCAATCTTCATTGCGCGTTGCCTCGTGTTTTCTCGGTATGTGATGTCGGCTGCGGACCCGATTATGTCAGCAAAAACAGGCCCGCCGCATTGATGCGCCGCAGCATCCGGCACAACACGGGTCTTGACGTGCGTTGTGCCGCCCCCCTACTTGATCAGGCCCAGCAGTTTCGCCGACGACAGGTAGGCCTTCTTGCGCGCCTCCATGAAGGCGGCCATCTTGTCGTACGGGACGTCGACGATCTCCAGGCCCTGCTCGGTCATCTGGCGGCGGAAATCGGGGTCGCGGCCGATTTCGCTGAAGATCGCCGAAATGTTGCGCCGCACGTCCTCGGGAGTGGACTTGGGCACCCCGATGCCGCGGTAGGCGCCGTCGACCCAGTCGATGCCGAGCTCCTTGAAGGTCGGCACGTCGGGGAAATACGCCAGGCGTTCCGGGGTGGCGACCGCCAGCAGGCGCGTCTTGCCCTTCTGCGCCAGCGCGAGCGAGGAGTACGACATCGCCCCGTCCACATGGCCGCCCAGCAGCGAGGCGACCAGGTCGCCCGTGCCCTTGAATGCCACATAGGTCGTCTTGACGCCCGCGGCCGAGTTGAGCCGCTCGTGCGCCGCGTGGTTGGCCGAGTTGGTGCCGGAGCCTGCGAGGTTCAACTTGCCGGGGTTGGCCTTCGCCGCGGCGATGAAGTCCTGGTAGGTCTTGAACGGCGACTCGTTGCGAACCACGATGCCGTCGGGCGTGTAGTTGAAGAAGTTGACGTTGGTGATGTCCTCGGTCTTGTACTGGACGTTGCCCTCGAGGGGCTGCAGCACCAGGTGCGGCAGGTTGGTGCCCATGATCACGTAGCCGTCGCCGGGGAACGTGTTGAGCTGCGACCACGCAAGCGCGCCGCCCGCGCCGGCCCTCGATTCGATCACCAGCTCCTGCGAGAATTTTTTCCGCCAGGTGGCCTGCTGGAAGCGCGCGGCGATGTCGGACTCGCCGCCGGGGGCAAAGGCGATGATGTAGCGCACCGGCTTTTCCGGGTAGGCCGCATGCGCGGGCAGGGCCAGGGATGCCGCGACTGCGCCGCTCACGGTCAGGAATTCACGTCTTTTCATCGGTCTGTCTCATTGTTTGGTTTATCGGTGTTGATCCGCGTTCACCGGCGGATTCAAAGGTTTTCAGCAATCGCCTTGCCCACATCGGCCGTGTTTGCGGTCCCGCCCATGTCGCGCGTACGCGGGCCGTCCTTCAATACCTTCTCGATGGCGGCGACGATGGCGTCCCCCGCGGCTTTCTGCCCCAGGTGCTCCAGCATCATCGCGCCGGACCAGATCTGCCCGATCGGGTTGGCGATGCCCTTGCCGTAGATGTCCGGCGCGCTGCCATGGACCGGCTCGAAACACGATGGGAATTCGCGCTCCGGGTTGAGGTTGGCCGAAGGCGCGATGCCGATGGTGCCGGTGCACGCGGGGCCGAGGTCCGAGAGGATATCGCCGAAGAGGTTGGAGCCCACAACCACGTCGAACCAGTCCGGATGCTGGACGAAATGCGCGGTGAGGATATCGATATGGTATTGCGAGGTCTTCACGTCCGGGTATTGCGCCGAGATCGCCTTGAAGCGCTCGTCCCAGTACGGCATGGTGATCGAGATACCGTTGGATTTCGTCGCCGAGGTGACGTGTTTCTTCGTGCGTTTCTTCGCCAGCTCGAAGGCGAAACGCATGATGCGGTCGCAACCCTTCTTCGAAAACACCGACATCTGCGTGGCGAATTCCGCCTCGGTGCCGGAATACATGCGCCCGCCCATCGACGAATATTCGCCCTCGTTGTTTTCACGCACCACCCAGAAATCGATGTCGCCCGGCTTGCGGTTGGCCAGCGGGCTGGGCACGCCGGGCATCAGGCGCACGGGCCTCAGGTTCACGTAGAGCTGGAATTCCCGGCGGATCGGGATCAGCAGCCCCCACAGCGACACGTGGTCGGGCACGCCGGGAAAGCCGACGGCGCCGAGGAAAATCGCGTCGTGGCCTCGGATCGTGTCCAGGCCGTCCTTCGGCATCATCTCGCCGTGTTTCTGGTAGTACTCGCAGCTCCAGGGTTTTTCGTCCCACTGGAACGAGAACCCGAACTTGCGCCCCGCCGCCTCCAGCACGCGCTGGCCTTCGGGCACCACTTCCTTGCCAATGCCGTCGCCGGCGACCACTGCGATGCGATATCTGCTGCTCATCTGAAAAACGTCTCCAGCTCTTCCAATACGAGTTCGGGGACTTCCTCGGGGAGGTAGTGGCCGGCCGGCAACGCGCGGCCACGCACATCATCGGCCACGCGGCGCCATTCGTCCAAGGGTTTGAAACACTTTTCCACAACTCCGTGCGCGCCCCAAAGGGCCAGTAGCGGACAACGGATTTTCACGCTGGCGTCGCGGTCGGCGCGATCATGCACCAGATCGATGCCGGCGGCCGCCCGATAGTCCTCGCAGCTGGCGTGGATGGTCGCGGGCGTGAAGCAGCGCTCGTACTGCGCCCAGGCCTCGGCCGTGAAGGGCCCTGCCCCCGCGCTGCCGCCCTGCATCTTCTTCTTCAGCACAAAGGCCGGATCGGCGCCGATCATCGTCTCGGGGACGGGCTCCGGAAGGATCAGGAAGAACCAGTGCCAGTAGGCGCGTGCAAAAGCCTCGGTTGTCTGCTCGTACATCGCAAGCGTGGGCGCGATGTCGAGCATCACGACCTTGATCACGCGGTCCGGATGGTCGACCGCCAGCCGATGGCTCACGCGCCCGCCGCGATCGTGGCCCACGAGCAGGAATTTTTCGTGGCCGAGCGCGCGCATCAGCGCTACCTGATCGGCGGCCATGACGCGTTTCGAATAGGGAGCGTGGTCTGCGGTGGTCGGCGGCTTGGCGCTGTCGCCGTAGCCGCGCAGGTCGGATGCCACGACGTTGAAGCGCCCGGAAAGGCGCGGCGCAACCTGGTGCCAGATGGCGTGTGTCTGCGGGTAGCCGTGGAGCAGCAGCAACGCGGGCGCATCGCGGCGCGGGCCCACAACGGCGTTGATCTCGACGCCATTGGCCGGCACGCGGCGCGATTCGAATCCGGGAAAGAGGCTCATTTCGCGATGGTATCGCGCAACCGCGACTTCACGACCTTGCCGTAATTGTTCTTCGGCAGCTGGTCGACGAAGTGGTATTCCTTGGGGCGCTTGAAGCGCGCGATGTGGTCGAGGCAGAGCTGGTCGAGTTCGGCCACCGGCGGCGGCGCGCCGCGCGCGACCACGAAGGCGACCACGGCCTCGCCCCATTCGGCGTCCGGCCGGCCGACCACGCTGGCTTCAGCCACCGCCGGGTGGCGCAGCAACACCTCCTCCACCTCGCGCGGGTAGATGTTCGAGCCGCCGCTCACGATCAGGTCCTTGCTGCGATCCTTGAGCGTGACGAATCCGTCGGCGTCCATCGCCGCCAGGTCGCCGGTCCACAGCCAGCCGTCGCGCAGGGCACCCGCGGTGCCCTCGGGATTGTTCCAGTAACCGGACATCACCACGTCGCCGCGCACGCAGACCTCGCCGATTTCCCCCGCGGGCAAGTCCCGGCCGCCCGGATCGCGGATCGATATCTCCACCACGCTGTGGGCAAGCCCCACCGAGGCCAGCCGTTCGGCGTGGCGCGGATGGTCCGTATCGGCGTGATGCGCGCGAGAAAGGGCCGTGATGGTCATCGGGCTTTCGCCCTGCCCGTAGATCTGCGCCAGGCGCGGGCCCAGGGCCGCGGTCGCGCGCTGCAGGCCGGCAAGGTACATCGGCCCACCCCCGTAGACGAGTGTGCGCAGGCCCGGGGCGCGCGCACCCGAGGCGAGCGCGGCATCGGCCAGCCTGCCCACCATCGTGGGCGCGGCGAACATCGTGACCTCCGCGTGTGATTCCAGCAGCTCCAGCACCTCCGCGGAATCGAAACCGCCGGATTCGGGCAGCACCTGGGCCGCGCCCACCGCGAGGTGGTGGAAGTTGTACAGGCCCGAGCCATGTGAAAGGGGCGCGGCATGCAGCAGCCGTCCCGAGGCCGGCACCGCGTCCACGTCGAGGAAGTAGCTGCAGGTCATCTGCGCCAGGTTGCGGTGCGAAAGCATCGCGCCCTTGGGAGTGCCGGTGGTGCCGCTGGTATAGAAGAGCCACGCAAGGTCGCCGGGAGCCCTGGTGACGAGGCCAAGCGGCGCCCCGCCGGCAAGCCCGGCCATCTGCCCGGGCGAATCGAGCAGCAGGCGCGCGCCCGAATCGGCCACGATGAAATCCACCTCCCTGGCGTGCAGGCTGGCATTCACCGGGACCGCAACCATTCCGGCCCACCAGATGCCGTCCAGGGCCTGCAGGGATTCGGGGCCGTTGCGCATGCAGATCGCCACCCGGTCGCCGGGCACGAAACCCCTGGCGTCCAGGCCACCGGCCATCCGCGCGGCAACGAGCCCGAGCCGGGCGTAGGACGACCAGGCTTCGCGCCCGAGGAAGATGGCGGCGCGGTCCGGGCAGGCCCGGGCGGCGCGCTCCAGCCATGTGACCAAGTTCATAGAGGGGTGAATCCGGTCGGGAGTATCCTTCGTACGCGGATTGTGCCCGAGGCTACGCCCCGGCCAGAACAACAACAGGGAGAAGTCGGCAATGGGTCTGCGCCTCAAGTTCAACATCGTGCTGGCCGTGGTCTTCGCCGCCGGCATGGCCGTTTCGGCCTATGTGTCGCACGAGCTGCTCGAAAAAAACGCCAAGGACGAGGTGCTTCGCAGCGCCGGCCTCATGATGGAAGCCGCCCTCTCGGTGCGTGGCTACACCGTCTCGCAGGTCAAACCCCACCTGGAATCGCAACTCGCCGAAACCTTCCTGCCGCAGACCGTGCCGGCCTACGCCGCCACCGAAACCTTCAACTCGCTGCGCAAGAAATATCCCGACTTCACCTACAAGGAAGCCACGCTCAACCCGACCAACCCGCGCGACCGCGCGGTGGAATGGGAAGCGGACGTGGTCAACAGCTTCCGCAACGTCGCCGACACAAAGGAGCTTTCGGGTGAACGCGACACGCCCGCGGGACGAATGATCTACCTTGCGCGCCCGATCCAGATCAAGGATCCGGCCTGCCTCGCCTGCCACAGCGTGCCCTCGGCCGCGCCCGCCTCGATGATCAAGCTCTACGGCGAAGGCAACGGCTTCGGCTGGAAACACATGGAGATCATCGGCGCCCAGGTGGTCAGCGTGCCGATGGCGCTGGCGATCAAAAACGCCAACAACGCGTTCAAGGTGTTCATGGGCTCGCTCGCCGCGATCTTCGCGGTCACCTTCATCGTGCTCAACGTCATGCTGTCGCTCATGATCATCCGCCCGATCGCGCGCATGTCCGCCTCGGCCGACAAGGTCTCGCAGGGCGACTTCGACGTGCCCGAGTTCGGCAAGGGCAAGGACGAGATCAGCGTGCTCGGCACCTCGTTCAACCGCATGCGACGCAGCCTCCAGAAGGCGCTCAAGCTGATCGAGAAGTAACCGGAGGCGCCCGCGATGGCCGATCACCCGCGCAACATCGGCAAATACGTCGTCACCCGTGCCCTCGGCAAGGGTGCGATGGGCGTGGTCTACGAAGGCTTCGACCCGGTCATCGAGCGCAAGGTCGCGATCAAGACCATCCTCTCGGAATACCTCGAGGCCGCCGAGATGGTGGAAGCCGTGGCGCGCTTCAAGCGCGAAGCCCAGGCCGGCGGGCGCCTGCAGCACCCCGGCATCGTCAGCGTCTACGAATACGGCAACGAGGCCGACATGGCCTTCATCGTGATGGAGTTCGTCGAGGGCCAGGAGCTCAAGCGCGTGCTCGGCACCGGCATGCGCTACGAAGTGATCGAGATCTTCGAGGTCATGAAGCAGCTGCTGACGGCGCTCGACTATTCGCACAAGCAGGGTGTGGTCCACCGCGACATCAAGCCCGCGAACATCATGATCATGACCGGCACCAAGCTGAAGATCATGGACTTCGGCATCGCGCGGCTCGAATCGTCCTCGCTCACCCAGGTCGGCACTGTGGTGGGCACGCCCACCCACATGGCCCCGGAGCAGCTGATGGGATTGCCCGCCGACGGCCGCGCGGACCTGTGGGCCTCGGGCGTGATCCTCTACGAGCTGCTCACCGGCGTGAGCCCGTTCCTGGCGGAAACTCCGGCGGCCGTGATGCACAACGTACTGCAGAGCGATCCCGCGGCCCCGTCCAGCCTGAGCCCCGCGATCCCGAAGGGCTTCGACGGCGTGTGCGCGCGCGCCATGGCCAAGAAACCCGCGGACCGCTTCCAGACCGCGCGCGAATTCCAGGCCGCGATGCTGATGGCGCTGCAGGGCAAGGTCGTAACGGCGACCATGACCCTCAAGACGCAGACCGCCATGCGCGCGCCCGAACCGGTGCCGGTGCTGGCGATCTCGGCGCAGGCGCTGGCCGAGATCGAGAAGTCGCTCTCGCGCCACCTCGGCCCCCTGGCGGGTGTCCTGATCCGCAATTCGCGCGCAACCACAACCAACTTCGAGGAGTTCTTCGAGTCGCTTGCGGTCCAGATCCCCGACGAGGACGAACAGAAGGCCTTCCTCAAGAAGGTCGCCTCGCTCAAGCCGGTGCGCAAGCCCGCGCCACCGTCGGCGCCGGAGCCGCCCCCGCCCCCGACTGCGCGCCCGGAGGCCACCGGGGCACGGGGCCCGGCCACACCCTTCACGCCCGAGCTGCTCGCCGCCGCGGAAAAGCGCCTGGCCAGTTATGTCGGCCCGCTGGCGCGGCTCCTGATCAAGGATGCCGCAAGCAAGTCGGGCACCATCCGCGACCTCTACACGCAGCTCGCCGCGCACATCGACGAGGAAGACGAGCGGCGCACATTCCTGGCGTCGCTGCCTCGGATGTAGCAGGGGTGCGGCTCGACAAGTGGTTGTGGGCGGCGCGTTTCTTCAAGACGCGATCGTTGGCGGTGGAAGCCATCGAGGGCGGGCGCGTGTCGGTCAACGGCGACCGCGCGAAACCCGCGAAGGAACTGAAGGTGGGCGACACGGTGTCGGTTCGCCGCCCCCCGTTCGAGCATGTGATCGGCGTGAAAGCCCTTTCGGACCAGCGCGGGCCCGCCGCCGCCGCCGCCCTGCTCTACACCGAGAGCGCGGAAAGCCTGGCGCGCCGCACCGCAATCGCCGCCGAGATGAAATCCCAGCCGCAGCCGCGGTTCAAGGGCCGCCCGACCAAGAAGACCCGCCGCGATTACGAGCGCTGGCTACAATCCGGAGACGATGAGTAGACTCCGGAGGTTCGACATGAAGGCATATGTGCGCGCGGCAACCCTCTTCACGCTGATGTCGCTACCGGCGCTGGCCCACCATGGCTGGAGCGAATACGACGCCACCAAGCCGCTGACGGTGACCGGCAAGGTGCTCGAGTCCGGGTATGAACATCCCCACGGGCACATCCGCATCGAGGCCCCCGGCAAGACCTGGCACGTGGTGCTGGCCCCGCCCTCCCGGATGGAGAACCGCGGCCTCGCGCCCGCGGCGATCCAGAAGGGTCAAACGGTGACGGTGGTGGGATACGCCAACCGCGAAAAGGCCGAGGAAATGCGCGCCGAACGCATCACCGCCGGTGGCAAGACGGTCGAGCTGCGTTGAATCCCGCCGGCTCGATCGAGGCGCTCGCCGTCGCAAAGGCGATGCGCGAGAACCTCTGGCTCTACCCCGCCGTGGAGATCGTCCACATCCTCGGCTTCGTGCTGCTGGTGGGATCGGTCGTGATGTTCGACTTGCGGGTGCTGGGGCTGTCGAAGCAGGTATCGGTGCGCGCGCTCGCGCGCCACCTGCTGCCGTGGAGCTTCGCGGCGCTTGTGCTCATCGTTCCCACGGGCATGCTGATGTTCGCGGCGCACGCCGGCGACTTCATATCCAATCGCGCGTTCCAGGTGAAGATGGCGCTGCTGGTCGCGGCCGGGCTCAACATGGTGGCGTTCCATACCGGCCCGTACCAGGGCGTCGCCAGCTGGGACACCCGGGCCAGCGCGCCCGCGTGGGCGCGTGTGAGCGTCGCACTTTCCATCGCCATCTGGGTCGCGATGATCGCCTGCGGGCGCCTGCTCGCCTACCTCTAGGGCTTCAGGCGCTCGATCGGCTTCGCGTCGCAGCAGCCGTCGGGGCGCATCACCACCAGTTCGGCCGGGGCGACCGAATGGCGCGAGAGTGCGGCGATGTTCACGTTGTGGGTGACCATCACCACGTTGCCGCCGGGGTTGCGGCGCGAATAGGTGCCGATGCGTTTCTTCACGCGCTCGGTGTATTGCGCCTCGTGGTGGGGGAAATCGAACGTCGAGGACAGCGGCGTCCAGTCCTCCGCGTGCCCGAAAGCCAGCCGCGCGGTTTCGCGGCAGCGGCACCACGGGCTGGTGAAGACCTTGGCGATGACGACACGTTCGGCCTTCAGGCGCGCGCCCACGCGCCGCGCCTCCTCGCGCCCGGCGTCCGACAGGTTGCGCTGGGTCGAGCAGTCGTCGAGCTTGAAACCCCTGGGATCGCCGAGGCCCGGTTCGGTGGAGGCGTGGCGCATCAGCAGCACCAGCCCGCCCGCGCGCAGGCGATCCCACAGATCCTGGTTTTCCTGCGCCCACGCGCGCGCGGCGACCGGGAGCGCCAACGCCCCCGCGAGGAAGTCGCGCCGCCTCAACGCCGCCGACCTATGACTTCACCATCGGGTTGAGCGTGTAGTGCCCGGTGATGGCGGCCTGCGCAAGCACGTACACCGTGAAGACGTAGCGGTGGGCGATCTCGTCGAAGCTGGAGCTGGCGAGCTTCATTGCTTCGGCTGCGTGACGCTCAAGCCCGGGGGCGCGCCGGGGCTCGAAAGGATGCTCTGCAACGTGACCTCGAACACCAGCGCGGAGTTGGGCGCAATCTTGGGGCTGGGCGAACGCGCGCCATACGCCTTGTCCGCGGGGATCACCAGCAGGCGCTTGCCGCCCTGCTGCATGCCAACGAGGCCTTCGTCCCAGCCCTTGATCACGCGGCCGGCGCCGACCATGAACCCGAAGGGTGTCGGGCGGCCATCGGAGCTGTCGAATTTTTCGCCCTTGAGGTCCTTGGCGCAGCCGTCGTACAGCCATCCCGTGTACCCCACCGCCACCGCGGTTCGGACCATGACCGCCTCGCCTTCGCCTTTTTCGAGGTCCTTCGTCACCAGTTCCTTCGGCGGCGGCGGGCAAGCCGCGGCGGCGGGTTTGGCTTCTTGCGCGGATGCACTTCCGATCGCAAGGGCCGCGACGGCAAACAGCGAATGGATCTTCTTCAAGGTGTTTCTCCTGTGGTTTGAGTGTTTTCTGGTTATCAGCGGCCGCGCGCCACACCTTCGCGGCGTGGGTCCGCCCCACCCTGCAAGCCATCGCGCGTGCGGCGTATGCCCTGCAGGCCGCTTGTCATGTCGATGGCGCGCACTTCGTGCCCCATCGCCTTCAGAGTGTCCGCGACCCCTTCCAGTTCCGTGCCTTTTTCGATCTCCGTGGGCCCGTTGCGGCTGCCGAAGTTCGGCAGGTCGATGGCGGCCTGCACGTCGAGCTTCCAGTCGAGGATGCCCACCAGCGCCTTGGCGACGTAGCCGATGATGAGGCTGCCGCCCGGGCTGCCGAGGGTCATGTCGAGCGCGCCATCGGCGGCGAACACCAGCATCGGTCCCATGGAGCTGCGCGGCCGCTTGCCCGGCGCCACGCTGTTGGCGACAGCGAGGCCGCCTTCCACCGGCAGGAAGTTGAAATCGGTGAGCTCGTTGTTCAGCAGGAATCCGCGCACCATCACGCGGCTGCCGAAAAAGAATTCGATGGTTGTTGTCATCGCGACCGCGTTGCCGTCGCCGTCGACAATCGAGATGTGGGTGGTCCCCATCACCTCGTCGACCGGATCGTGCGCCCAGGCCACCTTCGCCCCCGGCGGGCTGCCGGCTTGCGCGCGGCCCATGGATTTCTCCGGCGCGATCAACGCCGAACGCGTGGCGATGTAATTGCGATCCACCAGCCCGGCGACCGGCACGTCGACAAAGCGGTCGTCGGCCACGTAGCGGGCGCGATCGGCGAAGGCCAGGCGCTGCGCTTCCGCGATCAGGTGCACCGCCTGCGCGGAATTGGGACGCACGCCCGCCATGTCGAAACGTTCCAGCGCGCCCAGGATCTGCAGCACCGCGATGCCCCCCGACGACGACGGCGGCATGCCACACAGGCGCCAGGCGCGATACGGGCCGCACAGCGGCTCCACATCGCGCACGCGATAGGACGCGAGGTCCTCCAACGAAAGCGTGCCGGCATTGCGATGGCCCTGCACCGCCGCCACGATGTCGCGCGCGATCTCTCCGCTGTAGAACACATCCGCGCCGTGCCTGGCGATGGCACGCAGCGTCGCGGCGAATTCCGGGTTGCGCAGGGTGGCGCCCACCGCGCGCGGCTTGCCCTGCGCATCGAAGAAATACGCACGCGCCGCAGGTTCTTCCGCAAGCCCCCGGTCGTCGCCGATCAGCTTGTGGAAACGCTGCGAGACCGGGAAACCCTTCTCCGCGAGCTCGATGGCGGGCTCGAAGAGTGTCTTCCACGGCAGCTTGCCGTAGCGCGCATGCGCCACTTCCAGCAACCGCGGCGTGCCGGGTGTGCCGACGGAACGTCCGCCGACGCGCGCCTGTGCAAACGTGAGGGGTTTGCCATCGGCGTGGGTGAACAACGCGGACGAGGCGCCCGCCGGCGCGGTTTCGCGCGCGTCGATGGCGTGTGTGGCCTTCGCCTTCGCGTCGTAGTGGAGGAAAAACGCGCCGCCGCCCAGGCCCGAGGAGCTTGGCTCCACCAGGTTCAGCACCAGCTGCGTGGCGATCATGGCGTCGACCGCGCTGCCGCCGCGTTCCAGCATCTTCACGCCCGCATCAACCGCCAGCGGATTCGCGGCCGCAACCATGTAGTGCCGGGCGGTGGCGAGCTTCTTCGGGGTCCAGCCGGATGGGGGCTCCGGCTGCGAGGGGCGCGGCTGGGCGCCGGCGACGGTGCTGGCGACGACGAGTGATGCCAGCAAAAGGCCTGGAATGCGCCGATGAACGTCGATGAACAACACCCTAGCCGTTCAAATCCCGCCCATGTTGATGTATTTCATCTGCGTGAAATCGTCGATGCCGTACTTCGAGCCCTCGCGGCCGATGCCCGACTGCTTCACGCCGCCGAAAGGCGCGACCTCGGTGGAGATGAGGCCGGTGTTCACGCCGACGATGCCGGCTTCCAGCGCCTCGGCCACGCGCCACACGCGGCCCACGTCGCGCGAGAAGAAATACGAGGCGAGGCCGAATTCCGAGGCGTTGGCCTGTGCGATCACGTCGGCCTCGTCCTTGAAGCGGAAAAGCGGCGCGACCGGACCAAACGTTTCCTCCACCGCGACCTTCATGTCGGGGGTGACGCCGGTGAGGATCGTGGGCTCGTAGAACCGCCCGCCGAGCGCGTGGCGCTTGCCGCCGAGCGCGACCTTTGCGCCCTTGGCGAGCGCGTCGGCCACGTGCTCCTCCACTTTCGCGATGGCGTTGTCGTCGATCAGCGGACCGAGGACCGCGCCCGCTTCGGTGCCGTTGGCCACCTTGAGCGCGCGCACTTTCTCCACGAGTTTCGCGGTGAACGCTTCGTAGACCGAATCCTGCACGTAGATGCGGTTGGCGCAGACGCAGGTCTGCCCGTTGTTGCGGTACTTGGAGATGATGGCGCCCGCCGCCGCGGCCTCGAGGTCCGCATCGTCGAACACGATGAAGGGTGCGTTCCCGCCGAGCTCCAGCCCCACTTTTTTCACCTGGTCCGAACACTGGCGCATCAGCAGGCGACCCACTTCGGTGGAGCCGGTGAAGGTGATTTTCCTGACCTTGGGGTTCGACGTCATCTCGCCGCCGATCTGGCCGGCATTGCCGGTGACCACGCTGAAGACGCCCCTGGGAACACCCGCGCGGTGCGCGAGTTCCGCCAGCGCCAGCGCCGACAGCGGCGTCTGGTTGGCGGGTTTGACCACCATGGTGCAGCCCGAGGCGAGCGCGGGCCCGGCCTTGCGCGTGATCATCGCGTTGGGGAAGTTCCACGGCGTGATGGCGCCGACCACGCCGATGGGCTGGCGGATCACGATGATGCGTTTGTCGCCCCAGGGCGAAGGGATCACGTCGCCGTAGATGCGCTTGGCTTCTTCGGCGAACCACTCGATGAACGAGGCGCCGTAGAGGATTTCTCCCTTCGCCTCGGCAAGGGGTTTGCCCTGTTCCGCGGTGAGGATGGCGGCGAGGTCGTCGGCATTGGCGACCATGAGGTCGAACCATTTGCGCAGGATCGCCGAGCGCTCCTTGGCCAGAAGGCCGCGCCATGCAGGCAGCGCGGCTTGCGCGGCATCGATGGCGCGGCGGGTTTCGGCCGCACCCATCAGGGGCACGGTGGCGACCAGCGCACCATCGGCGGGATTGTCCACGTCGATGCGCTTGTGGTTGTCCGCCTCTACCCACTGGCCATCGAGGTAGCAATGGTCTCGCAGGAGACTGGGATCCTTCAGGACGGGGGCGGCGGTGCGGGGCTTGGCGACGGCATTCATGGTGTTACCTCCAAGCGAAAATTATACCCGCGGCGGGCTCGCTTCTTCAGGCGCCGTCGTACGCCCTCTGCAGGTGTCGCCAACGCCACGCGGCCGCGCCCCAGACCAGGATCACGTGGGCCGCAAAAACCATCGCCGCCTGGCCGCCGTTGAGCCTGCCCAGGGGCATGAAGACCGCGGCGAGCGGCTCGCTGAACGCCTGCAACACCCCGGGGATGAGCCCCGAAAGCAGCACCATGTAGAGCAGCGTCGTGCCGTCGACGCGTTTCGGCTTCGCTGCCAGCGCCAGGAACACCAGCAGGCCGCAGTCGCGCGCGGCCAGCAGCACGATGGCGACGGGATAGAGGCCGATCCACGCGGTGCCGGCCGCCTGCGCCTTGCGATCGAGCAACACGGCCGCGGCGAACGCAAAAACGCACGCCACCGCCAGCGTTGCGGCCCAGAGCGGAACCTCCTCCGCCGCGCGGCGCCACTGGCGCGCCCGCGCGTGCAGGGCGAGGCGGCGCAGCGACACCGCGGTCGTGAGGTCCGCGAAGATGGCGTAGTAGGTGGCGCATACGCTGGCGATGAGGCCCACCAGGATCGTGCCTTCCAGCGCGGTCGCCGGCGGGCTCGCGAAGCCGGCGAGCCAGGCGCCGAGGAACGCGGAAAATGCGGGGAAGGCCCACGGGATGGTGCGCACGCTCAGCTCCCGGCACATCTCCCGGTAGGCGCCGAACACGCCCCACGCGGCGAACACAACCGCGGAGACCGCGGCGAACGGGATGGTCTCGTAGGAAGTGCCGAACCAGGCCGTGGGCGCGCCCGCACCCGGCTTCTGCGAGTTCACCAGCAGCACCGCGCTGCCGATCGCAAGCGGCAGCAGCAGCACGATCCCCATGCGATGGCCCAGGCGGGAAGCCTTGCGCGAGGCCTGCAGGCTCACGGCGAGCGCGCTGCCGTGCATCGCCAGCGCCGATCCAACCATCAGCAAGATGATCCAGCCCGTGGGTTTGGTCGCGGCGCCAAGGGAGGCGATCACAATCGCGGCGATGCAGATGGCGCCCGCGTACCAGGAAAACGCGGGCGCGCCGGCGAGCTTGCCCCATGTCATTCGCCACGGCCCCAGGGACGAGAGGCGCTGCCAATCCCAGGTGCGATCGCGCACCTCCTCGGTCACGGATTCGGCGGCGTTGCGCGTGCCGAGGAAATGCACCAGGACCACAAAGACGGCGACGGCGGTGGTGAAAAGCGCCGTGCGCCACTGGCCCGGCTCGCGCAGCACAAAAATCGCCGCCACCATCGCGAAGATCGCGGGCACGGCGATCAACCGGCCCACGCTGAGCTCGATCCAGAGGTTGCGGCGCAGCTCCGGATTCATCGGGGCGACTCCAGGGTGCGCAGGTAGGATTCGTTCAGGTTCTCGTGCTCCTCGGCAAACGCGGTGACCGCGAGCCCGGATTCGACGAGCGAGCGCAGCAGGGCCGCGCGGGCCGCTTCGTCGCCGGTCCAGTCGAAGGTGGCGCCGTCGCCGGCGGGCGTCAGCGCAACCGCCTGCCCCGCCGCCGCCAGCAGGGCGCCCAGCCGCGCATCGGGGGCCGCGAGTCGCACGCTGAGGCGGCGCACCGATCCGGCGGCGGTGGGCCGCAGCTCGCGTTGCTCGACAACGCGGCCCTCGCGCAGCACCAGCATGTGGGTCGAATACTGGTCGAGCTCGGCCAGGATGTGTGAGGAGACCAGCAGCGTCATGCCGGAGGCCTGCAACGCGCGGAAGAGTCCGGCGAGGGCGTGGCGCGCCTCCGGATCCAGGCCCGCCGCGGGTTCGTCGAGCAGCAACAGCCTGGGGTTGTGGATGATCGCCTGCCCGATCGCCAGGCGCTGGCGCAGCCCCCGCGAGAGGGTGCCGCCACGCGCTTCCAGCCGGTCGCCCAGGCCCAGCAGGCGCGCGGTGCGGTCCGCCTCGGCTTCGAGCGTGCCCGGCTCCACGCCGTGGATCGCGGCGGCATGCATCAGGCACTGGCGCACGGTCAGCGTGTCGTAGACGCCGAAGAAATCCGACAGGTAACCGAGGCGGCGATGGGCCTGCCGCGGCTCCTCGATCACGTCGATGCCGTCGACCTCCACCTCGCCCAAAGCCGGAGTCTCCAGGCCCGCCAGGCAACGCATCAGCGTGGACTTGCCCGCACCATTCGGGCCCACCAGCGCCGTGACGGTGCCGGCCTCCAGCTGGAAGCCCACGTCATGCAGGGCGCGCACGCCGGGATATTCGAAGCGCAGGCCCGCGATGCGGGCGATGGGATGGGTCATGGGATCGATGCGGGTTGCCGCGATTGTAGCTATGATTGGCCGCTCACCGTCAGGAGGCTCCCATGCAACGTCTTGCCGCCGCGTTCGCCGCACTGCTTTTCACCGCCGTCAACGCCGATGCCGCCACGCTCCGATGGTCAAGCCAGGGCGACTACCTCACCGCCGATCCCATGGCGCAGAACGAGCTGCTCACCAACTCCATCAACGGCCACGTGTACGAATCGCTGGTGATGCGCGGCAAGAAGCTCGAGATCCTGCCGGGCCTGGCCGAAAGCTGGAAGCAGACCGGGCCGACCGTCTGGGTGTTCAACCTGCGCAAGGGCGTCAAGTGGCACGACGGCAGCGACTTCACCGCCGACGACGTGGTGTTCTCGATCAACCGCCTGCAGGGCAAGACCTCCAACTTCCGCGTCTACGGCAACGCCGTGGGAACCGCGAAGAAGATCGACCAGAACACGGTCGAGCTCACGACGCCGGTGCCGAACCCCGTGATGCTCGAGATGCTCGCCAACAGCCTCTTCATGATGAACAAGGCGTGGTGCGAAAAGAACAACGCGGTCAATACCCAGGACTTCACCAACGAGAAGGAGGCCTTCACGGCGCGCAATGCGATGGGGACCGGCCCCTACACCCTGGTCTCGCGCGACCCCGACGTGAAAAGCGTCTTCAAGAAGAACCCCAACTGGTGGGGGCTCAAGGAGAAGGGCTACTGGGACGGCAACGTCGACGACATCGTCTACACGCCGATCAAGGAAGGCGGCACGCGCATGGCGGCGCTGCTGGCCGGAAACATCGACTTCGTGCTCGATCCCCCGGTGCAGGACATCGACAAGCTGCGCAAGGACAAGGGCGTGAAGGTCTACGACGGGCGCGAAAACCGCATCATCTTCCTGCAGATGGACCAGGCCCGCGACGAACTGCTCTACTCCAACGTGAAGGGCAAGAACCCGTTCAAGGACCGGCGCGTGCGCCAGGCCTTCTACCAGGCGATCGACGTGAACGCGATCAACAAGGCGGTGATGCGCGGCCTCTCGGTGCCCACCGCGATCAACCTGCCCAACCCCGACAAGGCCGGCATCCCCAAGTCGATGGACAAGCGCTACCCGTACGACATCGCGGCGGCGAAGAAGCTGCTGGCCGAAGCGGGCTACCCCAACGGCTTCGAGCTCGGCATGGATTGCCCCAACAACCGCTACATCAACGACGAGAAGATCTGCGTCGCGGTGGCCGGCATGCTCTCGAAGATCGGCGTGACGGTGAAGGTGAACGCCATCCCGCGCGCCCAGTACTTCCCCAAGGCGCAACGCATGGAGATCAGCTTCTGCATGCTGGGGTGGGGCGGGGCCACGACGGACGCCATCTTCACGCTCCAGCCGGTGCTGCACAGCCGCAACGACAAGGGCGACGGCGACTACAACTGGGGCAACTACAAGGATGAAAAGCTCGACGCCATGATCGACGACGCCAAGGGCGACACCGATCCGAAGCGCCGCCAGGAGACGATCAACAAGGCGATGCAGTACTTCCACGACCAGGTGTTCATGATCCCGCTGCACCTGCAGGTGATTCCGTGGGCCTCGCGCGCCAACGTCTCCGTGATCCACCGCGCCGACAACTGGCTGCAGGCGACTTGGGTCACCGTCAAGTAACACCCTTCCTCGCGGCAATCATCGCGGCCTCGGCGCTCTGCGCCGAGGCCGCTGTTTTTCGCTGGTCCTC
>JBBREI010000067.1:0-18446 GCA_038203035.1 Burkholderiales bacterium | reverse complement strand
GGACTTCGGCGAGGTGGACCTGATCTGCGCGCTCAACAGCGATCGCAGCCTGGACCAGGAGCGGCACCGGCTCGAGGGTGTGCCGCACATGGCGGGCCGTGCCGCCGATGCCGCGATGGCCTGCCTGGGCAGCGCCGACGGCCGCTCGCGCATCCTTGCGGCGCTCGCCAGCCGCGACGAGCGCGAGGTGCGCATCGCGCAGGCCTACCTGCGCCACCAGCCCATCACCGACGGCGAGGAGCTGCGCAGCGTGGCCCTCGGTGTCGCGAAGATGGAGGTCCCGGCGGCACAGGCACGCGCCATCGAGACCCTGGCGCGCAGCCACATCTCCGACGGCGCGGTAGTGCAGGAATTCAAGCGGCTCTACGTGCGCGCCGGCTCGCTGGCGGTCCAGCGCGCCGTGGCCGAGGCTTTCCTGCGCTGGAATTATCGCGGGGAGGGTGACCTGGCGCAGGTGCTGCGCAAACACCGCCTGCGCTCGCCCGACGGTGCGGACGTCATCGATACCCTGATCGAGAGGCTCTAGGCGGGCACGACGTCGAAGGCCACGGACAGGCGATGTCCGCTGCTTTCGAAGGGCTCGACGCCGTGCCACAGGTAGGCGGGGAAAAGCACCAGCAGGCCGGGCTCGGGCTTCACGTAGCGCTCGGCGCCCAGGGCGGGCAACGTGGGGATGGGCGGCTTGCCCAGCCGCAGCCAGCCCGCGCGGTCGCCTTCGCCCGTGCCGATACCCGGCGGCAGCGCGATGTAACAAGCCGACGAGATCCACCCCTGGGGATGCACGTGGTCGGCGTGGTGGCCGCCGCTGCGCAGCCGCACGCTCCAGGCGCCACTGAAACCGAACTTGCCGGTGTTGCGCGCGCGCAGGGGATCGGTGCCGGGGCCGAGCTGGTCGAGGTGGCGCTTGACCGCGGCGGCGATGCTCGCGAACAGCGCGCCGACGAGGGGGCGCGCAATCTCCGCCTCCTGGATATGCAGCTGGCTGCCGCCGCGCACCGATTGCTGCAGCGGATGGGCTTCGAAAGCGTGCAGGCTTTCGAGTTCGGTGGCGAGCGCGGCCAGGAAGGCGTCCAGGCTCTTAAAACCCGCGGGGGTATCGAGGCGCTGCGTGTGCACCATCGACTGGTAGTCACACAGGCCCGCGTAACGCCGGTCGCCACGCATGCGCCATGTCGTCGCCTGCAGCGCCAGCGCGTACTGGTTGTGGGGCAACGACTTCACGATCGACTCGGCGGTGGCATCGGCCTCCTCGATGCGCCCGGCGGCGAGAAGCGCCTCACAGGACGTGATCAGGTCCGGCGGCGAGTTCGCCGGGGCCAGCTGCGAGGCGCGCTGGGCCAGCGCCATCGCGAGCGGCGTGTCGTCGAGATCGAGGCACAGGTGTGAAGCCTGCCGCAGCAAGGCGCCGTCCCGCGGCACCTGGGCCATGCCCGCTTGCGCCGCTTCAAGCGCGGCCCGCGCGTCCCCCGCGAACTCGAGCACGATCGAGTGGATCAGGTGCAGCGAGGGATCCTTCGGGGCCGCGGCCAACGCCGCCTGCAGCGGCGCCAGCGCCACGCGCGCATCGGCGCTGCGCATCCACAGCAGCTGGGCGAGGTCGCGATGGGCGTCGGCGTACGCGGGGCGCAACGCGATGGCCTCCTCGAAGCCGCGCTGCGCCTCTTCCAGGCGCCGCTGCCCCTGGAGGGCGCGGGCGAGGACGAGGCGGGTTTCGGGTGCGGCGATGCCGAGCTCGATGGCACGGCGTGCGGCGGCTTCGGCCTGCGTGAGGCGTCCAAGGTCGCCTTCGGCGGAGGCGAGGTTATGCCAGGCGACGCGGTCGAGGGGATTGCGGGCGACGGTGCCGCGAAAGCGTTCGGCGTCCTGGGCGCGAGTAGTCACGCCACCGATTCTGCCTCAAGTCTCGTCATCGGCCCGCGCGAGAAGCTGGTGCCGATCGAGGGGAACGCCACGATGGCGCCCTGGCGCCAGCGGCCCTTCGCGGCAATGGCGCGTAATGCGGCCGGTGCCGCGGACTTCTTCAGCATCCCCGCCAACCGCGTGGTGGAACTGGGATCCCGGGTGGAGATTAGTCGCGGTAGCCGGGCAGCTCGCGATCGCAGACCCGCATCATCGCCTCGAAGAAGAGGCGCTCGCGCTCCTCGCGCGAGTGGGTCTCGAGGGCGGCGGGGGCCAGCACGGCGTCCACGATTTCCTCCGACAACACCTCGAGGGGCTTGCCCGTGGAAAGTGCCAGGATCTGCGTGCGGCACACACGCTCCAGCGTGTAGAGGCGGCGATAGGCCTGCGCCACGGTTTCGCCGGTGACGAGCACGCCATGGTTCTTCATGAAAACAATCGGCTTGTCCCCCATGAGCGCGGCGAGGCGTTGGCCTTCGTCGAGCGTATCGGCGGTGCCGGCGTAGTGGTCGTCGTAGGCGATGTCCTTCGCCATGAAAGCCGCCGTCTGGTTGGCCGCGAGCAGGCGGTTGTCCTTGAGCATGTTGAGCGCCACGGCCCACGTCTGGTGGGTGTGCATCACCACCCTGGCGCCGGCAATGCGGTGGATCGGCGCGTGGATGCAATAGGCCGAGAGCTCGACGATGCCTTCGCCTTCGAGCGTGCGGCCCGTTTTGTCGAATTGCACCATGTGGCTCGCGCAGGCTTCCGACCAGTGGAAGCCGAACGGCAGGATGAGGAAGCGGTCGGTGTAGCCGGGCACCGTCACCGTGAAGTGGTTGTCGATGCCTTCCTCGAGGTCGTGGATCGTCGCGAGGCGGTGCGCGGCGGCGAGCTGGACCTTCGCCTGCGTGACGAGGTCGGTTGCGCGGGAAGCGGGGAGGTTGTGGACTGTCATGGCGTTATCGTACTCCGGCTGGTTGGCGGGAGATGGCCAAGGTTGGGGCGCTGATTTTTCAACACAGAGGACACAGAGGTACACAGAGGAAAGCCAGAGCAAACTGGAAATATGTCGTGCCCGTCGCATTGAGCACGAAGCAATCAGCCATATGCCTTACCCGCTTTCCTCTGTGTACCTCTGTATCCTCTGTGTGAAAAAATGAACGCCCCAAACTTGCTCGCCGCTTCAGGTTATCGGCGCGGGGTTGAACAGCGTGAGCGAATTGGCGAGTTTCCAATGTTCTGCCCAGGTCTTCTTCCGGCCGCTGGCGACTTCCAGCATCAACCGGAACATCTCCCAGCCCACTTCCTCGATGGTGGCGGTTCCGTCGGCGATGCGCCCGGCGTTGACGTCCATGAGGTCGTGCCAGCGGCGCGCGAGGTCGGTTCGTGTGGCGACCTTGATGACCGGCACTTCGGCCAGCCCATAGGGTGTCCCGCGGCCGGTGGTGAAGACGTGCAGGTTGATGCCGGCGGCCACTTGCAGCGTGCCGCAGATGAAATCGCTCGCCGGCGTGGCGGCGTAGACGAGGCCGCCCTTGATGCCGCGGTCGCGCAGGGATTCGCCGGGCGAAAGCACCCCGCTGATGGGCGCGGTGCCGCTCTTGATGATGGAGCCCATCGCCTTCTCGACGATGTTCGACAGGCCGCCCTTCTTGTTGCCGGGCGAGGTGTTCGCGCTGCGATCGGCGCCGCCGCGGCCGAGGTAGGCGTCGTACCAGGCCATCTCCCGGATCATCGATTCGGCGACTTCCGGGGTCGAGGCGCGCGCGGTGAGCTGGTCGATGCCGTCGCGCACCTCCGTCACCTCGGAGAACATCACCGTGGCGCCCGCGCGAACCAGCAGGTCGCTGCAGAAGCCCACGGCAGGATTGGCGGTCACGCCGCTGAAGGCGTCGCTGCCGCCGCACTGCACGCCGACCACGAGCGCGCTCGCGGGCACCGTCTCGCGGCGCCGCTGGTCGAGCCGCGCGAGGTGCACCTCGGCATTTTCGACGATCGAATCGATCATCGACATGAAGCCGACATGCGCGGGGTCCTGCAGCACCACGGTGTCGGGCGAGCCGTTGGCCTGCACCGCCACGCTGATGGGCAACGATCCCGCAGGCAGCAGCCGGCCCGGCTGCAGCTTCTCGCAGCCCAGGCTCACCACCATCACCTCGTTGCCGAAGTTGGGGTTGAGCGTGATGTTGCGCAGCGTGCGGATCGGCACCTTCGCATCCGGCGCATCGATGGCGACGCCGCAGCCGTAGGCGTGCTCGAGGCCGACGACGTCATCCACGTTCGGGTACTTCGCCAGCAGCTCGGCCTTGATGCGGCGCACGGCGAAATCCACCACGCTCGATACACATTGCACCGTTTCGGTGATGGCCAGGATGTTGCGCGTGCCCACCGTGCCATCGGCGTTGCGATACCCCTCGAAGGTGTGGCCCTCGAGCGGCGCGAGCGCGGGCGGGCGCACTGTTGCGATCGGCAGCCCTTCGAGCGACCGCACGGGCGGCGTTTCCAGCGTGGACTCGTTGACCCAGCCGCCGGCGGGGATCGCCCGCGCGGCGCGCCCGATCACGACGTTGTAGCGCAGCACCGGATCGCCCGCGGCGAAGTCCTTCAGCGCCACCTTGTGGCCCTGCGGCACGTTCTCGACCAGCGTGAGGCCATCGGGAAATACCGATCCCGCGCGCAGGTCGCTCGCCACGATCGCGACGTTGTCGCGTTCGTGCATGCGGATGTAATGCGGCGACCGGCTCATGCGGTGATGGTGGCCCGGTCGACGGTCCAGGCGCGCGCCTGGCCGCTGAGGCTGAAGCCGATGCCGGGCCTCGTGGGCACCATCGCCCGGCCATTGCGCATCTCCAGGCGCTCGTTGAAAAGCGGCTCGAGCCAGTCGAAGTGCTCGAGCCAGGGTTCGCGGGGATAGGTGGCGGCGAGGTGCACGTGGATCTCCATCGCGAAATGCGGCGCGAGCGCGAGTCCCTTGCGATCGGCCAGTGCCAGGATGCGCAGGAACTGCGTGACGCCGCCCACGCGCGGGCAATCGGGCTGGATGAAATCGCAGGCGCCGGCCTCGATCAGCTGCGCGTGTTCGTTGTAGCTGGTGAGCATCTCGCCCGTGGCGATAGGCGCGTCGACGGCGGCCGCGAGCGCCGCGTGGCCCTCGTGGTCGTAGGCATCAAGCGGCTCCTCGATCCAGGCCAGGTTGAACGGCTCGAAGGCGCGGCACATGCGCATGGCGCCGGCGCGGTCCCATTGCTGGTTGGCGTCAACCATCAGCGGGAAGGTTTCGCCCAGGTGCTTGCGCACGGCACCCACACGTTTCATGTCCTCGGCCGCATCGGGATGCCCCACCTTGAGCTTGATGCCGCCGATGCCGCTTTCACGCGCCTTCGTGACGTTCTCGAGCACTTGCGGCAGGGGCGTCGAAAGGAACCCGCCGGAGGTGTTGTAGCACTGCACAGAGTCACGGTGGGCGCCGATGAGCTTGGCGAGCGGCAGGCCCGCGCGCCGCGCCTTCATGTCCCAGAGAGCGAGGTCGAAGGGCGAGATCGCCTGCACCGCCATGCCGCTGCGCCCCATGGAGGCGCCGGCCCACAGCAGCTTGTCGAAGATCTTCTGGATGTCGCTGGGATCCTCGCCGATGAGGTTGGAGGCGATCTCCTTCGCGTGGGCGTACATGCCGGGACCGCCCGCGCGCTTGGAGTAGCCGAAGCCGATGCCGGTGGCGCCGTCGCCCGAGGTGATCTCGGCGAATACAAAGGCCACCTCCGTGAGCGGTTTCTGGCGCCCGGTGAGCACCTTGGCGTCGCTGATGGGAGTGGCGAGCGGAAGGAATGCGAGCGAAAGCTCGACACGCTCGATGCGGTCTGCGGTCATGGGCTGCAGTTTAGCGCGGGGAAAGGCGATAAGATTCACCGGATGAAAAAGCCCGAAGAGCTTAGAAGCCATCGGTGGTTCGGCAAGGAATCCATGCGGACCTACAACCATCGATCCCGCATGGCGCAGATCGGCTGGCAGCCCGACGACTATCGCGGCAAGCCGGTGATCGCCATCCTCAACACCTGGAGCGACATCAACCCCTGCCATACCCATTTCAAGCAGCGCGTGGAAGAGATCAAGCGCGGCGTCTGGCAGGCGGGTGGCTTCCCGCTCGAGATGCCCGCGATCTCGCTGGCCGAGCCGTTCCAGAAGCCCAGCCCGCTCATGTATCGCAACCTCCTCGCGATGGAGGCGGAGGAGCTGCTGCGCTCCTACCCGTGCGACGGCGCGGTCTTGATGGGCGGCTGCGACAAGACCACGCCCGGCCTGATCATGGGCGCAACTTCCATGGGCATCCCGTTCATCTACATGCCCGCGGGCCCGATGCTGCGCGGCAATGCCTCGGGCAAGGTGCTCGGATCGGGCAGCGACCTCTGGAAGGGATGGGCGGACCTGCGCGCCGGAGCCATCGACGCGGTCGAATGGGACGACGTCATCTCGGGCATCGCGCGCTCGCCGGGCCACTGCATGACCATGGGCACCGCCTCGACGATGACCAGCGCCGCGGAAGCGCTGGGCCTCACGTTGCCCGGCGCTGCATCGATCCCCGCGCCCGATTCGCGCCACGCGCAGATGGCGAGCGCAACCGGCAAGCGCATCGTCGAAATGGTGTGGGAAGACCTCACGCCGGCGAAGATCCTCACCAACGACGCGTTCGACAATGCGGTCACCACGGTGCTTTCGCTCGGCGGATCGACCAACGCGTTGGTGCACCTCATCGCGATGGCGCGCCGCGCCGGCTCCACGCTCGACCTCGACCGCTTCGACGAACTCGCGCGCGCCACGCCGCTGGTGGCCAACATCCGGCCGGCAGGCAAGTACCTGATGGAGGATTTCTACTACGCCGGGGGCCTGCGCGCCCTGATGGAGTCGGTGCGCGCAAGCCTGCATGTCGATGCCATGACGGTGAACGGCAGGACGATCGGCGAAAACATCGCCGGGGCGCGCATCTTCGATGACGACGTGATCCTGCCGGCGGCAAAGGCGCTCTATCGCGACGGAAGCCTGGCGGTGCTGCGCGGCAACCTCTGTCCCGACGGCGCGGTGATCAAGCCCGCGGCGGCGCAACCGCACCTGCACCGGCACAAGGGGCGCGCGGTGGTGTTCGAGGATTACCCGGACCTGCATGCGCGCATCGACGATCCCGACCTCGATGTCGACGAAACCTGTGTGCTGGTGCTGAAAAACGCGGGTCCGCTGGGCGGGCCCGGCATGCCCGAATGGGGCCAGCTGCCGATCCCGAAGAAGCTGCTGCAGAAAGGGGTGCGCGACATGCTGCGCATCTCCGACTGCCGCATGAGCGGCACGAGCTACGGGGCGTGTGTGCTGCACGTCGCGCCCGAATCGTTTGTCGGCGGCCCGCTCGCGCTGGTGCGTAGCGGCGACCTGATCGAGATCGACATCCCCGCGCGCAAGCTCGACATGCTGGTGTCCGAAGCAGAGCTGGCACGCCGCCGCGCGGCCTGGACGCCGCCGCAACCGCGTTATGCGCGCGGCTATGGCGCCATCTTCGCGCAGCACGTGACGCAGGCGAACGAGGGTTGTGATTTCGCCGTCCTCGCCAGCCGCAGCCCCATCCCCGAACCCGAAATCTTCTAGGGACCCGCATGGCCATCCGCATCGATGCAACGAGGACACACGCATGAGCGATACACAATCCGCAATACGCCGCGACTTCGAACGCGTCGGCCCAGAAATCGTCCGCGAGGCGGCGCAATACCAGGCCGCGATCCTGGCAGACGTCGCCGGCCGCCGCGGCACTCTGCACGGACGCATCGCCGCGCTCATGCCCGGGATGAAGCTGGCGGGCCCCGCGCTCACGGTGGAAGTGCGTGCCGGCGACAACCTGATGATCCATGCCGCGATGACGCTGGCGCGGCCCGGCGACATCCTGGTGATCGACGGCAAGGGCGACCAGGCCTGCGCGCTGATGGGCGCGCTCATGATCAATGCGTGCAAGGTGCTGCAGCTGGGGGGCGTGGTGATCGACGCGGCGGTGCGCGACACGCTCGAGCTGCGCGAGCTGGGTTTCCCGGTGTTCGCGGTGGGTGCGAACCCCAATGGCCCGACCAAGTTCGTGCCCGGGCGCATCAACTGGCCGGTTTCGTGCGGCGGGATCTCGGTGAATCCAGGCGACCTGGTGGTGGGCGATGCGGACGGCGTCGTGGTGATCGAGCGCGAAAAGGCGGCCGCGATGTTGCCGCTGGCCGCGAAGAAGGTGGCCGACGAGGACCAGCGCATGGCCGACATCCGGGCCCATCGCGAGATGACTCCCGATTGGCTGGACGGCGCGCTTCGAGCCGCCGGCGTTAGACTGCCTGACAACCCGTAAGGACAACCCCATGCCCGCACCCGGAGAGGCACCGAAGCAGGACAACAAGGCCGGACCCAAGGCGGCGCAGTCGGCAGCGGAGCTGATGGTCCGGTGCCTCGAAAATGAAGGCGTCCAGTTCATCTTCGGCATCCCCGGCGAAGAAAACATCGACGTCATGGACGCGCTGCTTTCCAGCCCGATCACGTTCGTCACCTGCCACCACGAACAGGGCGCGGCCTTCATGGCGGACGTCTACGGACGCCTCACCGGGAAGGCCGGGGTCTGCATGT
Source organism: Burkholderiales bacterium (assembly GCA_038203035.1). Lineage (GTDB taxonomy): Bacteria > Pseudomonadota > Gammaproteobacteria > Burkholderiales > Usitatibacteraceae > Usitatibacter. Next base: position 9,932 of record JBBREI010000067.1, on the reverse strand, counting down.
CGACTCTCGGTCCCGGCGCCACCAACCTCATCACCGGGGTGGCCGACGCAAACATGGACCGCGCGCCGATCGTGGCCATCGCGGGGCAGGGCGCAACCACGCGCCTGCACAAGGAAAGCCACCAGATTCTTGATCTGGTCAATCTTTTCAAGCCGATCACCAAATACAGCGCACAGATCCTCGATCCCGGCATCGTGCCCGAGATCGTGCGCAAGGCTTTCAAGGTGGCCCAGACCGAAAAGCCCGGTGGCGCCTTCATCGACTTCCCGGAAAACATCGCCGAGATGAAGGTCGACAAGAGCCCCATTCCGGTGCAGACCGCCTATTCGCCCGCACCGCTGCCGGCCAAGGTCGAGTTCGCCGCCAAACTCATCAACGAGGCCAGGAACCCGATCATCCTCGCGGGCAACGGCGTGATCCGTCAGGAGGCGGCCGAAGCGCTGGTGGAATTCGCCACCAGGACCCGCATCCCGGTGGCCAACACCTTCATGGCCAAAGGCGTGATGCCGTTCTCGAACGAGCTCTGCCTCGGCACCATCGGCCTCAAGGCGCGCGACCTGCCGTGGTTCGCCTTCGAGAAGGCCGACGTGGTGATCTGCGTCGGCTACGACATGGTCGAATACCACCCGGACATGTGGAACCCGGACAACGACAAGACCATCATCCACATCGACGCGCAGCCGGCCGAAGTCGACGCCAACTACATCGTGCGCGTGGGTGTGCTGGGCGACATCGCGCTTTCGCTGCGCGAGATCGCCGCCATCGCCACGCCGCGCGCCACGGTGGGGTTCCGCGACGTGCGCCGGAAAATCGCCGACGACCGCGCCGAATATTCGAAGGACGCGGGTTTTCCGGTGAAGCCGCAGAAAATTGTCTGGGACGTGCGCGAATGCCTGGGGCCGGAGGACATCGCCATCTCGGATGTGGGCGCGCACAAGATGTGGATGAGCCGCATGTACCGCGCCGAACGGCCCAATACCTGCATCATCTCCAACGGCTTCGCGTCCATGGGCATCGCGGTGCCGGGCGCCATCGCCGCGAAGCTGGCGTATCCCGACAAGAAGGTGATGGCGGTCACGGGTGACGCCGGCTTCATGATGAATTCCCAGGAGATCGAGACCGCGATGCGCATGAAGACGCCGTTCGTGATCCTGATCTGGAACGATTCCGAATACGGCCTGATCACCTGGCACCAGCTGCGTCATTTCGGCCGGCCGAGCCACATCGAGTTCAAGAACCCCGATTTCGTGAAATACGCGGAGAGCTTCGGCGCCAAGGGCTACCGCATCAAGCGATCCGAAGACCTCGCGCCAACCATCACGCGGGCCTTTGCCGACAACACCGTGGTGATCATCGATTGCCCGGTCGACTACACCGAGAACATGAAGCTCACCGCGCGTCTCCAGGCCCTGGCCGCGCCGTCCAATTCCACCGTCCCGGAGAAAATCATTTGAAGGTTCGCGCCGCGGTACTCAATGCCATGGGGGCGCAACACCCCTACGCCACGTCAAGGCCTCTCACGATCGAGACGGTGGATCTGCGCGATCCCGGTCCCGGCGAGGTGCTGGTGCGCATGGGAGCCGCCGGCCTGTGCCACTCCGACCTGTCGGTGATCAACGGCGACCGCCCGCGCCCCACGCCGATGGCCCTTGGCCACGAGGCCGCGGGTGTCGTCGAGGCGCTGGGCCCCGGGGGTAGCGACCTCAAGGTCGGCGACCACGTGGTGCTGGTATTCATCCCCAGCTGCGGTCACTGCAACCCGTGCGCGGAAGGCCGGCCGGCATTGTGCGAGCCGGGTGCCGCATCCAACACCGCCGGCACGCTGCTTTCCGGCGAGCGCCGCATCTTCAAGGACGGCAAGCCGATCCACCATCACATGGGCTGCTCGGCGTTTGCAGAGGCGGCGGTTGTCTCGCGCCACTCGCTGGTGAAGGTGGACCCCGAGTTGCCGCTGGACGAGGCGGCGCTTTTCGGCTGCGCGGTGCTCACCGGCGTGGGCGCGGTGGTGAACACGGCGCAGGTTCGCGCCGGCAATTCGGTGGCGGTAGTGGGCCTGGGCGGCGTGGGCCTGGCATCTGTCCTGGGCGCGGTCGCCGCGGGTGCGCGCGCGACCGTTGCCGTCGACCTTTCGGACGAAAAGCTGGCCCTGGCGAAAGTGCTGGGGGCCACCCACACCTTCAACGCCGCCGATCCCGACCTGGTTGCGAAGGTGAAGGAAGCCACCCGGGGCGGGGTGGATTTCGCCATCGAGATGGCGGGCTCCACACGCGCGTTCGACACCGCCTACAAGATCACCCGCCGCGGCGGCACCACCGTCACCGCGGGCCTGCCGCCGCCGGCCGCAACCTGGGCCATGCCGTCGACCAACCTCGTGGCCGAGGAGCGCACCATCAAGGGCAGCTACATCGGCACCTGCGTGCCGTCGCGCGACCTGCCGCGCTACATCGAGCTCTACCAGGGCGGCAAGCTGCCGGTGAACAAGCTGATGAGCGGGCGCATGAAGCTCGAGCAGATCAACGAAGGCTTCGACCTGCTGCACGAAGGCAAGGCGGTGCGCCAGATCGTGGTGTTCTAGGCATGAAAGCCGCGGAACAGGCCGGCGACTGGCTCAAGTTCTGGAGCGAGAACCAGAAGAGCCTCTTCCAGGCGTGGGCCGAAGGCATGCCGCCGCCGTTTGCCTTCCGCGGGGAGCAACCCATGGACGGCGACCCGCGCAAGGCCGCCGACCAGATGACCGAGCTGATGAAGTCGTCGATGGAGCAGTGGGCCGCGATGGCCACGCAGGGCTGGCCCAAGCCCGGCGCTTTCGATCCGGAGATGATGAAGAAGATGTTCGACCCGGCGCAGTGGAAACGCGCGGGCTCCCAGTTCGACATGGGCCTCGAGAAGCTCACCGAAGGCCCCACCTTCGCCACGCTCTGGGATCTCGACCGCAAGATGCTCAACGTGCAGAAGCTCTGGATGGAGCGATCGCGCGACGTGGAGCAATACTGGGAGGTGGTGCAGGGCGCCTGGAACCGCGCCCTGGACACTTTCATCAAGGCGGTCAACGACCCGAAGGGTGAAACCATCGGCAGCGGCCGCCAGATGCTCGACCTGTGGCTCGCCAGCGCCAACCGGGCGCTGATCGAGATGCACCGCTCGGAGGAATTCCTCGAAACCCAGCGGCGGATGACGCGCTCTTCCACGGAATATCGCCTGGCCGAGCGCGAGATCGCCGAGGCTTTCTGCGAAATGCACCACATCCCCACCCGCACCGAGATGGACGAGATGCAACGCGTCGTCACGGAGCTGCGGCGCGAGGTCCGCGCGTTGAAGAAGGGCGCGGGGAAATAGCCATGCGAGTCAAGGTCGACGCCAACGACGCGGTGAAGGAACTGGGCGATTTCACCCGCCGCATGCAGGCCGGCCGCGAGCTGCTGGACAAGACGCGCGACCGCGACGTGCAGATCGCCACCACGCCGAAGCGCGAGGTCTGGCGCCAGGACAAGGTGGTCCTCTATCACTACACGTCGGCCGCCGCGAAACACACGGTGAAGACGCCGGTGCTGATGGTCTACGGCCTCATCGGCCGCTATACCATGGCCGACCTGCAGGAAGACCGCTCGCTGGTGAGGAACCTGCTCGCCCAGGGTGTCGACCTCTACGTGGTCGACTGGGGCTCGCCCACACGCAGCGACCGGTGGCTCACGCTCGAGGACTACATCGACGGCTACCTCGGCGAATGCGTCGATTTCATCCGCGCCAGGCACAGGGTCGCCGCCGTGTCGCTGCTCGGCATCTGCGAGGGCGGGGTCTTTACCACTTGTTATGCCGCGCGGGAGCCGAAGAAGGTGAAGAGCCTCACGCTCACGATCACCCCGATCGACTTCCACGCGGTGGCGAAGGATTCGCCCCCGCACCACGGCCTCATCGGCCTGTGGGCGCGCAGCATGTCGCACGCGGATGTCGACCGCCTGATCGAGGCCAACGGCAACCTGCCGGGCGAGCTGATGAGCTTCGTGTTTTCGATGATGACGCCGGTGAACGCGCTCACCAAATACAACCTTGGCCTCTTCGACGTGATGGACGACGAGAAGAAGCTGCTCAATTTCCTGCGCATGGAGAAGTGGCTCGCGGACCGGCCGGACCACCCGGGCGAAGCCGCCAAGCAGTGGCTCAAGGATCTCTACCAGGACAACCAGCTTGCCAAGGGCACGTTCAAGCTGGGGGGGCGCAAGGTGGACTTGAAGAAGGTCACGATGCCGGTGCTCAACGTGTTCGCCGAGGAGGACCACATCATCCCGCCGCGCAGCTCGCAAGCGCTGGGCAAGCTCATCGGCACGAAAAACTACACGGAGCTGCCGCTGCCGGGCGGGCACGTCGGCGTCTTCGTGAGCGGCAAGTCCCAGGGCATCCTCGGCAAGAACATCTTTGCCTGGCTCAGGAAGAACTCCTGACGCATGGCCGACGAGCTGACCCCGGGGTTCGACGAGGTGATGGCCATGGGCCCGCACGGCCTTGTCCGTGTCGCGTATACCGAATGGGGCAAGCCCGACGCAGAACAGGTGGTGCTGTGTGTGCACGGCCTCACGCGCAACAGCCGCGACTTCGACTTCCTCGCCAGGCGCCTCGTGAACAAGGGCATGCGTGTTGTTGCGCCCGACCTTCCCGGCCGCGGCCGCAGCGATTGGGTGGAGCCGGCAAGCGACTACGCGACGCCCCTGTACCTGGCGGCGGCGGCGGCGGTGATTGCGCGTACGGGTGCTGCCGAAATCGATTGGGTCGGCACCTCGCTCGGCGGGCACGTCGGCATGGAGATGGCCGCGCTCGGGGGCGCGCCGATCCGCCGGCTGGTGCTCAACGATTTCGGCGCCCGCGTTTCGGGGGCCGCCCTGCAGCGCATCGGCTCGTACCTGCGCATCCAGCGCCATTTCGAGGACGTCGCCGCGATCGAGGCCGACCTGCGCCAGATCCACGAGCCCTTCGGCAAGCTCACCGATGCGCAGTGGCGCCACCTGGCGGAAAACAGCGCGGTGAAATCGGAAGCGGGCGACTACCGCCAGCACTACGACCCGGCCATCGGGCGCACATTCTCGTGGCCGCTGATGCTCGACGTGGCGCTCTGGAACGTCTGGGACCGCGTGTCGTGTCCCACGATGATCCTGCACGGCGAGGATTCGGACCTGCTGCACGCCTCAACCGTGCGCGAAATGGTCAAGCGCGGCGTCGCCTCGAAGGCGGGCCTGGTGCGCTCCATCGAGGTCCGGGGTGTCGGCCACGCCCCGCCCCTGATGAACGACTCGCAGATCTCGCTCGTGGAGGAATTCCTCCTTTCGAGCCCGAAAAGCAGCGCAAAAGCCAAAGCCCTTGGAGGAGCCCGATGAAACGCCTTGTGATGCCTCTGACCTTCTTTACCCTCCGTTGCGCGTGTTTGCCGGGTCGAGACGCTTTCAGTTCACCCAGGAGCGTCCGGCTTTTCCCCATGGCCTTTCCTCCGCGACCTCTGTGTTTCCGGCTGTAACTGCCAGCGCAGCGCCCGGCGGTAGTCTTCAAAGATGAAAAACAAGAACGTCCCGGCAGCCGACGCGATCGCCATCATCCGTGACGGCGACACCATCGCGTTTTCGGGGTTCGTTGGCACCGGCACGCCCGACGAGCTGATCCTCGAACTGGAGAAGCGTTTCCTCGAGACCGGCCATCCGCGCGACCTCACGCTGGTTTTCGCCGCGGCCCCGGGGGATGGCAAGGAGCGCGGCCTCAATCACCTGGCCCACGCTGGGCTGGTCAAGCGCGTGGTGGGCGGGCACTGGTCGCTGGTGCCCAAGCTGGGGGCCATGGCGGTGGCCAACGAGATCGAGGCCTACAACCTCCCGCTTGGGGTCATCAGCCACCTCTTCCGCGACATCGGTGCCCACCGCGCGGGCGCCATCACCAAGGTGGGCCTGCGCACTTTCGTCGACCCGCGCCAGGGCGGCGGGCGCCTCAACTCGAAAACCCGCGATGCGCTGGTGCGTGTGATGCAGATCGAGGGCGAGGAGTGGCTCTTCTACAAGGCCTTCCCGATCACGGTGGCCTTCATCCGCGGCACCACGTCGGACGCCAACGGCAACCTCACCATGGAACACGAGGCGCTGATCCTGGACAACCTGGCGATCGCCACGGCCGCGAAGAACTCCGGCGGCTTCGTGATCGCACAGGTGGAGCGCATATGTGCCCAGGGCGCGCTGAGGGCCCGCGATGTCATCGTACCCGGCGTCATGGTTGATTGCACGGTGGTAGCCAAGCCGGAAAACCACCACCAGACCTACGGCACGGTCTACAGCCCCGCCTTCGCGGGCGAATACCGCGTGGCGCTCGACATGCTCAAGCCCATGCCGCTCGACGAGCGCAAGATCATCGCCCGGCGCTGCGCCTTCGAGCTGCCCATGGGTGGCGTGGTCAACCTGGGCATCGGCATGCCGGAAGGCGTGGCGGCCGTGGCCAACGAGGAGAACGTGCTGAGCCACGTGACCCTCACGGCGGAGCCGGGGGTGATCGGCGGGGTGCCGCAGTCGGGCCTGGACTTCGGCGCGGCGGTGAACACCGAAGCGGTGCTGCACCAGAACCAGCAGTTCGACTTCTACGACGGCGGCGGCCTGGACATGGCGTGCCTCGGCATGGCCGAGACCGACGCCGAGGGCAATGTGAACGTCAGCCGCTTCGGTCCCAAGCTGGCAGGGGCGGGCGGCTTCATCAACATCTCGCAAAGCGCACGCAAGCTGGTGTTCGCCGGGACCTTCACCGCGGGCGGGCTGCGCGTGGAGATCGACGACACCGACCTGGTGATCGTGAAGGAAGGGAAGAACCGCAAGTTCGTGAAGGCGGTGGAGCAGATCACCTTCAACGGCGCCTACGCGGCGGAGAAGGGCCAGTCGGTGCTCTACGTGACAGAGCGCTGCGTCTTCCGGCGCACCGTGGACGGCATGGAGCTGGTGGAGGTGGCCCCCGGCATCGACATCGACCGCGACATCCTGGCGCAGATGGACTTCATGCCCATCGTGAAGTCTCCCCGGGTGATGGATCCACGCATCTTCTCCGACGAGCCCATGCACCTGGATGAGACCCTGCTGGGCCTGGGGCTGGAGCAGCGTGTGAGCTACGACCTCGAGCGCAACATCCTCTTTGCCAACTGGGAAGGGATGCATGTGAAGTCGCGCGATGACGTGGACCGCATCCGGCGCGTGGTGGAAGACCGCATCCAGACCATCGGACGCAAGGTGGCGCTGGTGGCCAACTACGACCAGTTCGTGATCGATCCGAGCGTGACCGACACCTACACCGCCATGCTGCGTTACCTCGAGACGCACTACTACACTACCGCCACGCGCTACTCCACGAGCGCCTTCCTGCGCGTGAAGCTGGGCGAGGCCTTGTCGCGCCGGCAGATGAAGCCGCACATATTCGAGACCCGCGACGAGGCCCAGGAGTACCTGGCCGAGCAGGGAAACCCGCAGGGCGACGAATCGTAAGTGCTTCTGGCGCCGGGATTTTCCTGAAATGCTGCAGCGCAATAAAATAGTTGGTCCTGCCCCTTGACTTAGAGTTGTGACGGCGTACAATTGATTTGGTGCAGTGCAGCAATTCAGTTGTCTAAACATCGTCCCAGGAGGACTCGCCATGCTCAAGTCAAACCAGTTCGCCGCCGCCAACGAAGCCGCTGTCGAGCAGTTTTCGAAGTTCGCCCGGATGTCGCTCGCCAATGTCGAGAAGTTCGCCGGACTCGGCCTCGACGCCGCGCGAGAATCCGTCGAACTCGCCACCCGCCACGCCCAGGCCCTGGCCGGCGCGCGCGACGTGAACGAAGTTGTCGCCCTTAACCAGGCCGCCCTGGAGCCGTCGCTCAAGCGTGCCTATGCGCTCTCGCGCACCGCCTTCGACGCCGCCACCGAGACCAGCAACGAGGTCAAGCGCGTGCTTGAAAAGCAGAACGCCGAAGTGCAGAAGGCTGCCGTGGCCGCGCTGGAAGAGGCGTTCAAATACGCCCCCTCCGGCAGCGAGACCGTGGTTGCCAACGTGAAGTCGGCGATGGCCGCCGCCCAGAGCGCCTACGAAAACCTCGCCGCGGTCAACAAGCAGATCTATGACACGGTGGGCAAGACGGTCGAGCAGAGCGTCGCCACCGCGCAGGCCGCCTCGAAGAAGGCAGCGCCGCGCCGCAAGTAACCCCGGTAGCTGTTGGAGTTGGGGCCCCTGCCATCGGCAGGGGCTTTTTTCATTGGGCGCGGCAAACTTGTTTCCAGAAGCCAGTAAACCACCGTGGATGTGCAGAGCGAGCGGCTGGGCGAGGAGGGCATGCGCCTGCTGCCGCCAGACCGGCGGCGAGGCCCAGCCCGGTGACGGCCACGTCGCCATCGAGCCGCGGCTGGTGATGAGCGATTCGACCCGGGCGCGCGGAAAACCCGCGGCACCCGCGTTGCGGTCCAAAGCGTCCAAACGGTTGCGTTGAATCGATCCGATTTATGATGCCGGGATGAAAGTCATCGGCATCGCCGGGTTCAGCGGCAGTGGCAAGACCACGTTGGTGGAAAAGGTGGTGCCGCTGCTTGTGCGCCAGGGCTTGCGTGTCTCGCTCGTGAAACACGCGCACCATGAATTCGACGTCGACCAACCCGGCAAGGATTCATACCGCCATCGCCATGCGGGCTGCAGCGAGGTGCTGGTGAGCTCGTCGCGGCGCTGGGCCCTGATGCACGAATTGCGCGACGCCCCGGAACCGGCGCTGCAGGAATCGCTCAAGCACCTTTCGCCCTGCGACCTGGTGCTGGTGGAAGGCTTCAAGAGCGAGCCCATTCCCAAGATCGAGGTGCATCGCAAGGCCGGCAACACGCCGCTGCTGTATCCCGATGACGCGAACATCGTCGCCGTGGCTACCGACGAGGCGCTGGATACGGCGCTGCCGCAGATCGCACTCGACGATGCGCAAGGCGTGGCGAGCTTCATCGTCCAGCACCTCGGCCTCGATCGCGCCCGGCTGGTGCGTTAGCCCTTGGTCACGCTACTCTATTTCGCCGGGTTGCGCGAAGCGCTGGGGGCCTCGCGCGAGCAGATCGCGTTGACCCCGGACATATCAACCGTGTCCGCACTGGTGGGCCAATTGCGTGGGCGCGGCGAGCGATGGTCGGAAGCGTTTGCGTCCGGCAAGCCGTGGCGGGTGGCGGTGAACCAGCAGATGGCCGATCTTTCCACGGCGATCGAGCCAGGCGACGAGATCGCCTTCTTCCCACCGGTCACGGGTGGTTGAGGCCATGGCGCGTGTGCGCGTGCAGCAGGAGGATTTCGACGTCGGCGTCGAGCTCGATGCGTTGACCCGCGGGCGCAGCGACGTGGGTGGGATGGCAAGTTTTGTTGGCCTCGTGCGCGCGGGCAACGACGGGCAGGAAGTGCGAGGCTTGCACCTCGAACACTACCCCGGCATGACCGAAAGCGCGCTCGAAGACATCTGCGCGCAGGCCGACGCGCGCTGGAAGCTGCTGGGGATGGTGGTGATCCACCGCGTGGGTTCGCTGGTGCCGGGCGATCGCATCGTGCTTGTGGGCGTCGCCAGCGCGCATCGCGGCGAAGCCTTTGCCGCGTGTGAATTCATCATGGACTACCTCAAGACCCGCGCGCCGTTCTGGAAGCGCGAGGACACGCCAGCCGGGTCGCGCTGGGTGCAGGCCAGGGCCTCCGACGACAGCGCCGCCGGGCGCTGGGAATGAAAAAAAAGTACCAGGTTGAATTACGAGGCCGTAATTCAACCTGGTACCTTTTTTGACCGCTGACACCGGTTCTAGGAGCTGCAGAAAATTTCGCGGGTAAGCGAGATCATCCGGAGCACGCGCGGATCGCCGATGCGGTAGAACACCTTGTTGGCCTCCTTGCGCGCTTCCAGGATCTTCTGGTCGCGCAGGATGGCGAGGTGCTGCGAGACG
>JBBREI010000066.1:0-18521 GCA_038203035.1 Burkholderiales bacterium | reverse complement strand
ACGCGGCGAACGCGAGAGGGGCGGATCGGGGCGCAGCACCCAGCGCTCGAAAGGCAGGTACAGCAGGTTGTCGGCCAGCAGCGCCCGGTACTCTCCGGCCAGGTAGCGCGGCACCCCTCGCAGGCCGATGCGCTCCTCGGGTGCGCGCGGGGAGCGCCATAACCAGCCGAGCAGGCCTGTGAGGCACACGAGCGCGAACCGCGCCCCCAGCGCGCTGCCGATGGCGAGCAGGACCAGCAGGCCCGCGGTCCAGCCGCCGGGCGTGTATATCCAGGCGCCGAACGCCGCGTAGGCGACGAGCTCCATCACGAGTGAGACCTGGGCCAGGCGTGCAAGCATCGGCGCGGGGCAGTATACAATCGCGCGATGCTGCTGCACGCCGCGACAATTTTCGTCAGCGCTTTCTTCCTTTTCCTCGTCCAACCCATCCTCGCGAAGCAGATCCTGCCCTGGTTCGGCGGGGCCGCGATCGTGTGGACGTTGTGCATGGTGTTTTTCCAGTTCGTGCTGCTGCTGGGATACGCCTATGCGCACTGGTTATCCGGCCGCGCAAGCTCGCGCAAGCAGGCGTGGATCCACATCGCCCTGCTGGTGGCGAGCCTCGCGCTCCTGCCGATCGCGCCCGACGCCGGCTGGAAGCCCGCGGGGGACGACAACCCGGTGCTGCGCATCCTCCTGCTGCTGTTCGCAACCGTGGGCCTGCCCTACTTCCTGCTGTCGTCCACGAGCCCCCTCGTGCAGGCCTGGTTCGCGCGCGCCTATCCGGGCACCAGCCCGTACCGCCTGTTCGCGCTTTCGAACTTCGCCTCGATGCTGGCGCTGCTGGGCTACCCGTTCCTGTTCGAACCCTGGTTCACCAACCCGCTCCAGTCGTTCTGGTGGTCGGTGGGCTACGCAGGTTTCGTGCTGCTCTGCGGCGGCCTTGCCTGGGCAAGCCGCGCGCTCGAGCCGTTGCCGGCGGAGAACTGGGCGGGTGGGGATCGGGCGGCGCCGGAACCCGCGCCGCGAGCAAGCTCCATCGTGCTGTGGCTGGCGCTTTCCGCCATGGGATCGGTCACGTTGCTGGGTGTCTCCAACCACCTCACGCAGAACATCTCCTCGATCCCGCTGCTGTGGGTGATCCCGCTGGCGGTCTACCTGCTGACGTTCATCCTCTGCTTCGAGGGTCGCATCTGGTACAAGCGCGACATCTACCTCGGCAGCCTGGTCTGGATCCTGTGTGTGATGGCGTGGTTCCTGGCGGACAAGCGCTTCCAGTTCGAGCTGCTTTGGAACGTAGCTGTCTTCACCATCGGGCTCTATTTCGTATGCATGTTCTGCCACGGCGAACTGGCGCGCCTGCGGCCCGGCCCGCGCCACCTCACGCTTTTCTACCTCATCGTGTCGCTGGGTGGGGTGGTCGGCGGCGTGCTGGTGGGCATCGTGGCCCCGGTGACGCTGCCCGGCTACCTGGAGCTGGAGATCGCCCTGGTGGTGATCGCGGCCCTGGCGCTGGTGACGAACCTGGAACGCCCGTGGCCCATCCAGCTGATGATCACCGTGGTGATTGCATTCACGTTCGCAGCCCTTGTCTACCGCGTGCAGGGCTTCACCGAAGACACCATCCACGTGGAGCGCAACCATTACGGCGTGTTGCGCGTGAAGGAGAACGAGTCGCGCATGGAAGGCGAGGACATGAAATACCGCTCCCTCGTGCACGGCGCCATCCTGCACGGTGAGCAATACCTGTCGGAGAAATACCGCCGTTCCGCCACGACCTACTACAAGACATCCTCGGGCATCGGGCGCGCGATCCTCGCCTTCGAGGGAAAACCGATCAGGGTCGGCGTGATCGGGCTGGGCGCGGGCTCGCTGGCGGTATACGCGGACGCGGACGATACCTACCGCTTCTACGACATCAATCCCGCGGTGATCGAGGTGGCCAACACCTGGTTCACCTACCTCAAGGACTCGCCCGGGAAGATGGAAACGGTCCTCGGCGACGCGCGCCTGTCGCTGGAACGCGAGGCGCCCCAGAATTTCGACGTACTGGCGATCGACGCCTTCTCCGGCGACTCGATCCCGGTGCACCTCATCACCTACGAGGCCTTCACCGAATACCTGCGCCACCTGAAGCCCGAGGGCGTGATCGCCTTCCACGTCTCCAACCGCTTCCTCGACCTGAAGCCCGTGCTGCTGGCGATCGCGGAGAGACACAAGCTGGAATACGCATTCCTGCACGAGACCGGCGAAAACGGCGGCACCACCAGCGACTGGGTGCTCATCACCCGCTCGAAGCCCTTCATCCTGAAACCTTCGATCGTGGAGGCGACCGAGCCGGTCGCGCCCCAGCCGGGATTGCGGCTATGGACCGACGATTTCAACAACCTGTGGCAGGTATTCAAGCACTAGCGCTGCCTTGCGCTGCGCTGGCTGTAGTGTTCTCAAACCCTTGCCGGCAGCGGCTGGACGGTCCGGCGCGCCAGATAGCCGGTGACCTCTTCGCGGTCGTGGTAGAGGTGCTTGAAACGCAGGTAGTAGCCGCCTCCGCCGAGCGCCTCGTCGATGATCCCGCGGCAGCGCTGCAGCTCCTCCCAGCGCTTCTTCATCGGCAGCTTGAGGTTGAAGATCGTCTCCTGGCACCAACCTTCGGCGATCCAGCGCGACACCAGCGTCGCGACGCGCGACGGGCTTTCCACCATGTCGCAGACCATCCATGCCACGGGATCGGTCGGCCGGTAGTGGAAGCCGTCGTCGCGCCGGTGTTTCACCTGCCCGCTGTCCATCAGCGCGGGGTCCATCGCCCCGTTGTCCACCGCCGTGACCATGAAGCCGCGCTGGACCAGCTGCCAGGTCCAGCCGCCGGGCGAGGCGCCGAGGTCCGCGGCGCTGGTGCCCGGTTCGAACTGCCGCGTGGGGACAAACTCCAGCATCGCCTCGGCAAGCTTGAGGGTCGAGCGCGACGGCGAGCCCGACGGCATGCGAAGGCGCGGTATGCCCATCGGCCAGCGCGACGAGTTGGCGATGGTGGAGACACCGACATGGCACGCACGCCCACCAACGAAGAAGACGTGAAGGCGCTCCGGGGCGGCGGCGTCGTCGAACACGACACCCACCCTGCGCAACGCCTTCTCGAGGTGGGGCGTGAGCGGCCTGGCCAATTGCGCGAGCGACTTGCCGTCGTTGGTGTCGGGCATCTCGATCCACAACGCGGCGAAACGCGTGCCGAGTGCGCGTGCGGCTTGCGCGATGGGTGTCGCGCGGTCGGCTTCGGGCAGCGCGGTCAGCATGTCACCCACGCGGACCAGCTGCCTTGCAAATACCAGGTGGCCGTAGTCCAGGTGGGCGCCGAGTTGCGTCCCCTTCTCTTCCTGGTGCGCCTGGAACACGGCGAAGCCACTGTCGGGCTTGGCCTTCACGAAGCCTTCGACCCCGATCTCTGCGGCGCGGGTCGTGACCTCCTGTGCGATTTCCTTCTCGAAGCCGGCGCGTCCGTACAGCAGGATGTGGGCGGGCATCAAAGGGGCCGTGCGTGGCGGAACAGGCGGAAGAAGTTGTCGGTGGTGTGGCGCGCCACGTCCTCGAAGGTGATCCCGCGAAGTCGCGCAACCTCTTCGGCCACGTGTTTCACAAACGCGGGCTGGTTGGGCTTGCCGCGATGTGGCACCGGAGCCAGGTAGGGTGAATCCGTCTCCACCAGCATGCGCTCCAGCGGCACCAGCCGTGCCACCTCCTTCAGCGCAACCGCGTTCTTGAAGGTGACGATGCCGGAAAACGAGATGTGAAAACCCATTTCCAGCGCCGCCTGCGCCACGTCCCAGCTTTCTGTGAAGCAGTGCATGACACCCCCGGCCTCGCCGGCACGCTCCTCGCGCATGAGGCGCAACGTGTCATCGGCGGCGGCGCGCGTGTGGATCACGAGCGGCTTGCCCGATTCACGCGCGGCGCGGATGTGGGTGCGGAAGCGCTCGCGCTGCCATCCGAGGTCGCCTTCGAGGCGGAAATAGTCGAGGCCGGTCTCGCCGATCGCAACCACCTTGGAGTCGTCGGCCATCGCGACCAGTTCCGCGACGCTGGCCTCGCGGCCGTCACCCTGTTCGTCCGGATGCACACCTGCGGAGCACCAGAGGTTGGGGGCCGCGCCGGCTACCCGGCGCACGGCTGGATAGGTCGCCAGCGTCGTGCTGATGGTGAGGGCATGGGTCACGCCGTTGTCGCCCATTCGCGACAACACGGCAGGCAGATCCGCGTTCAGTTCGGGAAAATCGAGGTGGCAGTGCGAGTCGACCAGTGTCATCGCGCCATTTTACCGGTCAACGACACACCAGCCGCGCGCCCAACCTAGATCGTGTGTGTGGGCCGGGAAGACTGCAACGCACCCGCAAGCAGCCCTTCCACCTTCTTCTTGAGCTCGCGCGCGGCTTCGCTGTCGTGGAGCTGGACGCCGATCCCCTGCGGGCGGTTGCCGGCGCTGTGCGCCGGATTGATCCAGGCCACGTTGCCCTGGAGCGGGATCTTGTTGGGATCGTCCAGCAGCGTGAGGAGGATCAGGATCTCATCACCCAGCGAATGATCGCGGGGGCTCGGCAGGAAGATCCCGCCGCCGCGCAGCAGGGGCATCCACGCGGCGTACAGGGACGACTTGGAGCGGATCACCAGCGTGAAGACTCCGGGACGTGGGGAAGGATCGAGGGGTGCGATGTCGCTCATGGCCTTGCCGCGGAAGTGGCCCGATTGTAGGCCATGAGCAGGTGTTCGGCCACCAGGCGCGGGTTAAGCGGGTGGGAGGCCAGGCGGCGCGCCTCGACCAGGTCGCGGTCGAGCGCCAGCAGGGCGTGCAGGTCCGCGTCGCGCGCGCGCGACTGCAGGGCCGGCAGGAATTCGACGTGGTGGCGCGCGCTGCCCGCCAGCCGCATCTGCACGAGGTCGTGGATCCAGGTCTGCATCCAGTAGACGATGCGTTCGATGGCCGTGCGCTCGACCGTGGAGGCGAAGGTGAGCACGTCGGCGCCCGATGGTTTCGAGAGTTCCTGCAGCAGGCGGCGGCGCAGCTCGGCTTCTTCCGGCTGCGCCAGTTCGCGCGCCAGCAGCGGCGCCCCGCCCGCGCCGGCCAGGGCCGCCTGCGGGCGCGCGATGCCCTCGGCCTCGAGCCACGCAAGCGCCTGTGCCTGCGCCGGCATCGGGAGCGCCAGCAACCGGCAGCGGCTGCGGATGGTGGGCAGGAGGCGCGCTATCCGGTCGCTCACCATCACGATGAGGGAACCCGCGGGCGGCTCCTCCAGTGTCTTCAGCAACGAGTTCGCGGCCGCCGGATGCATCGATTCCGCAGGGTTCACCACCAGCACCCGGTAGCCCGCGCGGTGCGTGGAAAGCGCCATGAAATCCGCCACCGCGCGGATCTGGTCGATCTTGATCACGAGGCTCCTGGCCTTTTCCGCCTTTGCGCTTTCCACCTCCGGCGGCTCGTCGTCCTCCATGGCGGCCTCCGGGACCACCTCGCGGTAATCGGGATGGTTACCCTGCGAGAACCAGTGGCACGACGGGCAGCTTTCACACGCCAACCCGTCGCGCGGGGATTCACACAAGGCGCCCGCCGCAAGGGCGCGCGCGAATTCGGTCTTGCCGATGCCCGCCGGGCCGTGGACCATCAACGCATGGGGCAGCCGGACACGGTCTGCCAGCAGCCGTTGCAGCATCGGGCGGTGCCAGGGAAAGGGCTTCACGGAAAAGTCTGCTCGAACTCCGCGGCCAGGCGCTCGCGCACCGTCTCGAGCGTGCCGGAGGCGTCGATGATGTGGAAGCGATACGGCTGCTGGCGGGCGCGCTGCAGGTAGGTTTCGCGCACGCGTTCGAAGAACTCCATCTGCTCGCTTTCGAAGACATCGGCTGCACGCCCCTGGGCGCGCTGGCGTTCGTACGCGGTGGCCGGATCGATATCGAAGAGGAACGTGGCATCCGGTTGCAGCGCGGGATGGACCAGCGCCTCGAGGCCGGCCACCACGTGTGTGCCGAGGCCGCGCCCGCCGCACTGGTAGGCGAAGGAGGAATCGCTGAAGCGGTCGCAGACAACCCACGTCCCGGATTCGAGCGCCGGCTCTATGACGTCGGTGACGTGGACGCTGCGCGCGCCGAACATCAGCAGGGCCTCGGCCACCGGATGCATCGGCTGGTGCAGCACCATCTTGCGCAGTTGCTCGCCGAGCGGGGTGCCGCCCGGTTCGCGCGTGAGCAGGACGCCGTGGCCCCTGGCCCTGGCGCAGGCGCACAGGAAATCCAGGTGCGAGGACTTCCCCGCGCCATCGATCCCTTCAACGGTGATGAATTTTCCACGCCTCATCGCTTGAGCTGGTATTTTGCCACCGCCCGGTTGTGCTCATCGAGCGTGCGCGAGAAATAGTGCATGCCGTCACCCTTGCCGACGAAGTAGAGGAATTCGCTCTGGGCCGGCTTCGAGACCGCGGCCAGGGAGCCCGCACCCGGCATGGCGATGGGTGTGGGGGGCAGGCCGTCGCGCGTATATGTGTTGTACGGCGTGTCCGTGGTGAGGTCGCGCTTGCGGATGTTGCCGTCGTATTTTTCCCCGATGCCGTAGATCACCGTGGGGTCGGTCTGCAGCCGCATGCCGCGGCGGATCCGGTTGGCGAAGACCGAAGCGATCAGCGGGCGTTCGGCAGCGGCGCCCGTTTCCTTCTCGACGATCGAGGCGAGCGTGAGGGCCTCGTACGGAGTCTTCAAGGGCACCGAGGCGTCGCGACCCGCCCACGCTTCGGCCAGGCGCTTCTTCATCGCCGCATGGGCGCGCCTGAGGATCTCGACGTCGCTTGTGCCCGGGGCGAACCGGTAGGTATCGGGGAAAAACCAGCCTTCGGGAAACTCCTCGCCCAGGCCCACCGCGGCGCGCACCGCGGCCTCATCCTTGCCTGCGAGCGTCGCGCGGACCTTGGGCTCCCGGGCCAGTTGCGAGCGCCATTGGCGAAACGTGGTGCCTTCGACAAACAGCACCTCGACCAGCTGCACATCGCCGCGCGCGAGCTTGTCGAGCAATTCCAGCGGGGTCAGGGGTTGGTCCAGCCGGTAGGTTCCGGCCTGGATCGCGCCGGCCTTCTGGAGCACGCGTGCCACGATCCAGAATCCGTTGCGCTCCGGCAGCAGGCCTTCTTCGGCAAGCTGGCGGGCCAGGCTCTTCACGCTTGCCCCGGTGCGAACGGTGAATTCGAAAGGGTTGCGCGGCAGTTCCAGTGGCCGGTTCGCAAACCAATACAGCCACCCGCCTGCGGCCAGGGCGGCTACCACGCCGATCGCGAGCAGGCGCCTAACGGCGCGCATCGTCGTCGGTGATCAGTTGCTGTACACGCCGTGTCACCGGGCCCGGCTTCCAGCGCTGGTCGCCGAAGCTCGCCACCGGCCACGCACCGATCAGGCTGTTGGTGAGGAAAACCTCGTCGGCCTGCTCCACATCCAGCCAGCCGAGGTCGCGCACGCGGCATTCTATGCCCGCTGCCAGCTGCAACAGCTCGCGCACGCGTTCGCGCTGCGCGCCGACCACGCCGCAGCGCGAGAGATCCGGGGTGGATGCGACGCCATCCTTGACCACGAAGAGGTTGCTCATCGTGCCTTCGATGACGCGGTCCTCCGCATCGGCCAGCAGCCCCTCGCCAATCGCGGGATCGCTCCATTCGCTGCGCGCAAGCACGTTTTCCAGGCGATTGAGGGTCTTGGCGCCGGCATAACGCGGCTGCTGGGACAGGCGCAGACCGCAGCGGCGCACGATGACCCCATCGCGGGCCAGCGCGGGATGGTGCGCCACCGCGGGAAAGCCCATGACGATGCGGGAGGCGGCGTGTCCTTCGGGTATGGCGTAGCCGCGCCCCGCCGTGCCGCGAGTGACGATGATCTTCGCGACGCCGCCGGCGGGCGCGACCACGGCGAGCTCGCCGATGAGCACGCGCTCTTCCGGGGTCGGCAGGCGGAGGGTCTCGCAGTCGGCACGCAGGCGGCGGTAGTGCCACAGCCAGTTGAGCGGAGCTCCGTTGCGCATCGCGAGGGTCCGGAAGACTCCGTCACCGAAGGCAAGGCCCCGGTCCCCGGCCGCGACCGAGAACGAGGGCTCGCCATCAACGAGGACGGAAGTCAGTGGAAGCGCCGGAACGCAAGCGTTCCGTTGGTGCCGCCGAAGCCGAACGAGTTGGAGAGTGCCGCCTCGATTTTCATTTCGCGCGCCGTGTCGGGCACGTAGTCGAGGTCGCAGGCCGGGTCCGGCGTGAGGATGTTGATGGTGGGCGGGGATACCTGGTGGTAGATCGCAAGCGTCGTCAGCAGCGCCTCGACGCCACCGGCCGCACCCAGCAGGTGGCCGTGCATCGACTTGGTGGAGTTCACCGCCAGATGGTAGGCGTGGTCGCCGAACGCCGCTTTCACGGCGGCCGTCTCGTTGGCGTCACCGAGCGGCGTCGACGTGCCGTGCGCGTTGACGTACTGGATGTCCGAGGGGTTCATGGCGCCGTTGCGCATCGCAGCCAGCATGGCGCGGCGCGGGCCGTCCATGTCCGGCGCGGTGATGTGGTTGGCATCGGCGCTCATGCCCATGCCCGCAAGCTGGGCATAGATGCGGGCGCCGCGTTTCTTCGCGTGTTCGAGTTCCTCGAGGATCAGGATGCCGGCGCCCTCGCCCAGCACGAAGCCGTCGCGGTCGCGATCAAAGGGACGCGATGCGGTGGCCGGATCGTCGTTGCGCTCCGAAAGGGCCTTGCAGGAGCAGAAGCCGCCCACGCCGGAAAGGTTGACGCAGGCTTCCGCGCCACCGGCGATCATCACGTCGGCATCGCCGTATTCGATGATGCGGCCGGCTTCGCCGATGCAATGCGAGCTGGTCGTGCAGGCGGACACCATCGACACGTTGGGGCCCTTGGCCTTGAACTGGATCGAGATCAGGCCCGCGACCATGTTGATGATCGAGCCCGGAACGAAAAACGGCGAAATGCGCCGCGGGCCCTTGGCGATCATCTCGCGGATGTTGTCCTCGATCATCGGCAGGCCGCCGATGCCGGAGCCCACGTTCACGCCCACCCTTTCCGCGTTCGATTCGTCGATGGTGAAACCGGCGTCATCGAGCGCCATCCGGGTCGCGGCGAGGCCGTAATGGATGAAGGTGTCCGAGCGGCGCGTTTCTTTCGGATGCATCCAGTCGGTGGGGTTGAAGGCCTTCACTTCCGCGGCGATGCGCGTGGGGAGCACGGACGCATCGAAGTGCGTGATGGGGCCCACCCCGCTCACGCCATTGAGGACGTTGTGCCACGCCGTGGCGACCGTATTGCCCACGGGGGAGACGATACCCAGCCCGGTTACGACGACTCTGCGCTTCGACATGTTTGGCGGCGCGGCGCGCTACGCACGCCGCTCTCTCAAGGGATGGCCGCTGAAGGGGTTACTGCTTGACGTGGTTCTTGACGTAGTCGATCGCCTGCTGGACGTTGGTGATCTTTTCGGCCTCTTCATCGGGGATCTCGCACTCGAATTCCTCTTCGAGGGCCATCACCAGCTCCACGTTGTCCAGCGAATCCGCGCCCAGGTCTTCGACGAAGGACGACTCGGTCTTGATGTCGGCCTCGGCAACGCCGAGTTGCTCGGCTACGATCTTCTTGACGCGGGCTTCAATGTTGTCCATCGACTTGCCTCCGGCTGATTCTATGTGGTTGGCGGTGCGCAAAATTTAGCGCGTAATTCTAACATTTAATCCATGTGCATCCCGCCATTCACATGGAGGGTCGCACCGGTGATGTAGGCCGCACCCGGAGAGCAGAGGAAGAGCACCGCCTGCGCGATGTCTTCGACCCGCCCGAGGCGGCCGAGGGGAACGTTGTCGACCAGCTTTTTCACCTGCTCTTCGGCCAGCGCGCGCGTCATGTCGGTTTCGATGAAGCCGGGCGCCACGCAATTGACGGTGATGTTGCGGCTGCCGACCTCGCGCGCCAGGGACTTCGAGAACCCCACCATGCCGGCCTTGGCCGCCGCGTAGTTGGCCTGGCCGGCGTTGCCGGTGAAGCCAACCACGGAGCTCACGTTGACGATGCGCCCGGCGCGGGCCTTCATCATCCCGCGCAGGACCGCGCGGGAGAGCAGGAAGACGGGCTTGAGGTTGGTGGCCTGGATCTCGTCCCACTCCTCGTCCTTCATGCGGGCGAGCAGGTTGTCCTTCGTGACACCCGCGTTGTTGACCAGGATCGAGACCGGGCCGAAATCGGCCTGCACCTTGTCCACGAGGCCCGCGCATTGCGCCGCCTGCCGCACGTCCAGCACCCGGCCCGCGCCCCTTGCGCCGGCCTCGGCAATGGCCCGTGTGATGGCCTCGGCGCCTTTTTCCGAAGTCGAGGTGCCTACGACGGTTGCGCCGGATTTCGCCAGCGCGTGAAGGATGGCTTCACCTATGCCGCGGGAAGCGCCGGTAACGATTGCCACTTGTGTGCTGAGCATCGGGTTCAACCTTGCAATGCCGCTTCGAGCGCGGCGCTATCCTGGATGGCGACACACTCCACGCCGCCGGCGATGCGCTTCGACAGCCCGGTGAGCACCTTGCCGGGCGCACATTCCACGATGCGCTTGACCCCCTGCGCGGCCAGGAATTCAACGGTTTCGATCCAGCGCACCGGGTGGTACAGCTGCTCGACGAGCGCCTGGCGGATTCGGGCGGGGTCGTCGAACGCCTGCACAAAGCGGTTGTGGATCACGGGAACCACGGGCGTGCGCATTTCGACGGCGGCCAGGCGTTCGGCGAGGCGATCGGCGGCGGGCTTCATCAGGCTGCAATGGGATGGCGCGCTCATGGGCAGCATCACGGCGCGCTTTGCACCGGCTTGTTTCGCGCCCGCCATGGCCCTTTCAACGGCGCCCCGGTGCCCGGCGATGACAACTTGCCCTGGAGAATTGAGGTTGGCCGGCTCGACCACTTCGCCCTGCGCGGCTTTCGCCAGCACCTCCGGAAGCTTCGCGTCGTCAAGGCCGAGGATCGCGGCGATGCCGCCGGTGCCTTCGGGCACGGCTTCCTGCATCGCCTGCGCGCGCAAGCGCACCAGCGGCAGCGCTTCATCGAAACGCAGCGCCTCGGCGGCGACCAGCGCGCAGTATTCCCCGAGGCTGTGCCCCGCGAACCAGGACGGCATGGCCCCGCCGCGGCCGCGCCAGGCGCGCCACGTGGCAACACCCGCGACCAGCATCAGGGGCTGGGTGTTGATGGTCTGGTTGAGCGCTTCCACCGGGCCGTCCTTCACCATGGCCCAATAGTCGACGCCGGTGATCGCCCTGGCCTCGGCGAAGGTCTGCTCGACGACGGGATCGGTGAAGCCGTTCATCATGCCGACCGATTGCGAGCCCTGGCCGGGGAAAACGATCGCAAGCGGACCGTGAGGTGAGCTCATGGATCGTTTCCAGTCAAGGCTGAAAAGTGGAGCGGGAGCGCCATATCAATCAGTATTTGAGGAGCACCGAGCCCCAGGTGAAGCCGCCGCCCACGCCCTGCAACAGCACGGTGTGGCCCGGCTTGATGCGTCCGTCGCGCACCGCGACGTCGAGGGCGAGGGGAATGGAGGCGGCGGATGTATTGGCGTGGCGGTCAACCGTCACGATGCATTTCGAATCGGGAAGCCCCAGCTTCTTCGCCACGTGGGACACGATGCGCACGTTGGCCTGGTGCGGGATGTAGGCATCCACGTCGCCCACACCCATGCCCTGCGCAGCGAGGATTTCGCGCGCGCTTTCCTCGAGCACGCGCACGGCGAGCTTGAACACCGCGCCGCCATCCATCTTGAGGGTCGGGTCGCCCTGCACCGCGCCGCCGCAGACGTGACCGGGGGTGTTCAGGATGCCGGCGTAGCTGCCGTCGGCGTGCAGCTGGGTGGACAGAATGCCGGCGCGGTCCGAGGCCTCGAGCACCACCGCGCCGGCGCCGTCGCCGAAGAGCACACAGGTGCCACGGTCCTTCCAGTCGAGGATGCGCGAGAACACTTCCGCGCCGATCACGAGCGCGCATTTGTGCGCGCCCGAGCGTATGAAGAGGTCGGCGGTGCCCAGCGCATAGACAAAACCCGAGCAGACCGCCTGGAGGTCGAAGGCCGCGCCCCTCTTCACGCCGAGCTTGGCCTGCAGCAGGCAGGCGCTGGACGGAAACACCATGTCGGGCGTGGAGGTGGCCAGGATGATGAGATCCACGTCCGCGGGCGTGCGGCCGGCGGCGGCAAGTGCCTTGCGGCACGCCTCCAGGGCGAGGTCGCTGGTGAATTGCCCGTCCGCGGCGATGTGGCGCTGCCTGATGCCGGTGCGCGAAACGATCCACTCGTCGGTTGTCTCGACTCGGGACTCCAGGTCCTTGTTGGTGAGCACCTTGTCCGGCAGGTATCCGCCCGTGCCCGTGATGCGTGAGTGGATCATGCGGCCTCTTGCGCGCCCGTTGCGGCCGGCTTGGCCGCGGCGTTGGCGCTGAGAGCGTTCAGGCGGGAGATCTCCTCGCCGATGCGTTCGATGAGCCCGTGGCGCGCCTCGCTGGCGGCGCGTTCGAGCGCGGTGGCGAAGGCAAGCCGGTCCGCGCTGCCGTGGCTCTTCACCACGATGCCGCGCAGCCCCAGGAGCGCCGCGCCGTTGTAGCGCCGGTGGTCCACGCGCCGGCGGAAGCGACGGATCACGGGATAGGCGACCAGCGCCAGCAGGCGGGTGTACCAGGTGCGGGTGAATTCCTCCTTGAGGAAGTCTCCCAGCATCCTGGCCAGCCCCTCGGAGGTCTTGAGGGCCACGTTGCCGGCGAACCCGTCGCAGACCACGACGTCGGTGGTGCCGTTGTAGATGTCGTCGCCCTCCACGTTGCCGTGGAAGTTGATCGGCGTGCCGCGCAGCAGCTCGCCCGCCTTCTTCACCACCTCGCTGCCCTTGATTTCCTCGGAGCCGATGTTCAGCAGGCCCACGGTCGGATTGGGCTTGTTCTCCATCGCCTTCACCAGCGTCGCCCCCATGATGGCGAACTGCTGCAGGTGCTCTGGCGTGCAATCGGCATTGGCGCCGAGGTCCAGCGCGTATACCTGGCCGGTGCGCGTCGGCAGCACGGCGCAGATGGCGGGCCGGTCGATGCCGGGCAGCGTCTTCAGCACGAATTTGGCCGTGCCCATCAGCGCCCCGGTATTTCCGGCGCTCACGCAGGCCTGCGCGCGCCCCTCCTTCACCAGGTCGATGGCCACGCGCATCGAGGAATTTTTCTTGGTGCGTATGGCGGTGCGCACATCCTCGTCCATCTCCACGACCTGGGTGGCCGGCACGATGGTGGCCCGCGACTTGTGTCCGGAACGCGCGCGCGCCAACTCACGCTCGATGGGTTCCTGCAAGCCCACGAGCAGCAGCTCGGCCTCGGGATTCGCGGCGAGGAAGTCGAGGCAGGCAGGAACCGTGACCGAAGGCCCGTGGTCCCCGCCCATTGCATCGACGGCTATGACGGTCTTCATTGCAGAGCCTGCAATGAGCCCGGAGCGCTGAGGCTCAATCCTTCGTCTGGATGACCTTCTTGCCGCGGTAGTAGCCCGACGGCGAGATGTGGTGGCGAAGGTGCGTCTCGCCCGTGGTCGGCTCCACCGCGGTCGGCGGGGTGCCCAGATGGTCGTGCGACCGGTGCATGCCGCGCTTGGACGGCGACTTCTTGTTCTGTTGGACGGCCATGATTCAGTTCTCCTGGTTACTTGTCTTTCCTGAGGCTCGCAAGCGCCGCGAAAGGCGATTCCTTCCGCACGGCTGCCTGCTCCCCTCCCCCCGCCTCCTCCAGCCCCGGCTTGCGTGGCACCATGGGCAGTGAGAGGAGGATCGCGTCCTCGATCACGTCGCGAATGTCCAACGGGTCATCGGCGACGAGGTAATCTTCTGCGTCGCTTTCCTCCTCGATCGCCGGAAGCCTGGCCTCGTCATCCACCAGGACCAGTTTTTCGGTGATCGAAATTTCGTGCCGGAAAGCGTCCAAGCTGTTCTGGCACAAGAGAAAAACGAAGCCCTCGATTATACACGACAGCGTCATCCGGCGCTGCGGGTCGAGGCCGGCGATGATCCGGTAGTGAAGCTTGCCCTCGCCGTTTGCGAGCGATTCCTCGAGGCGCTCCAGCTCGTGCGGCGCGAAGTCGCCCTCAAGCACCAGGGGCTTGTCGGAAAGCCGGTCGAGGTGGATCAGCAGGTCGTCGTCCATGGGGATGTGTGTTAGAATTAAGTTTAACTATATCATCTAATCTACTGTTTTGGCTAATTATTCATTGCTTCTCGCGTCAAGCTCACCGTATCGCTGCGAGCTGCTGCGGCGCCTGCGCGTCAGCTTCGACACCTGGTCGCCCGAGATCGACGAAAGCGCGCTGCCCGCCGAACCGCCGCGCGAAACCGCCGTTCGCCTGGCCCGCGCCAAGGCCGATGCCGCGGGCCGCAAATATCCCAACTCCTGGATTATCGGCTCAGACCAGGTTGCGGACCTCGACGGGCGCGCCATAGGCAAGCCCGGCACCGTCGACAACGCGCGCCGGCAACTGCGCGACGTCGGTGGCCATTCGGTCCTCTTCCACACCGCGCTGTGCCTCTGGAACGCCCGCCTTGAGCGCCGCCACGAGCGCCTGGTGACCACCGACGTGACCTTCCGCCGCCTCTCCGACGCGCAGATCGATCGCTACCTCGAGCTCGAACCCGCGCTCGATTGCGCCGGCAGCGCCAAGAGCGAGGGGCTGGGCATCAGCCTGCTCTCCCGGCTGGGAGGCGATGACCCGACGGCGCTCGTGGGGCTGCCACTGATTGCGCTTTCGGCGATGCTGCGGGCCGAAGGCTTCGACATTCCCTGATGACAGCCGGACGCCTCTTCCTGCTCCCGGCCTGGCTTTCCGAAGACACGCCGCCCGCCGACGTGGTTCCACCCGCGGTGATGGCGCGTATCCACGCGCTCGACACCTTTGTGGTCGAGGATGCAAAGTCGGCGCGCCGCTTCCTGGCCGCGTGTGGCCATCCCAAACCGATGCGCGAGATCGCGATGGCGCAGTTGAACGAGCACACGCCGAAGGGTCAAGTCGCCGCGCTGCTTGCTCCCGCGCTGGAAGGCCGGGACCTCGGCGTGTTTTCGGAAGCGGGTGTGCCGGCGGTTGCGGACCCGGGGGCCTTGCTGGTGGCCGAAGCCCACGCCTGCGGCGTGGTGGTTGTGCCGATGGTGGGCCCGTCTTCGATACTGTTGGCGCTCATGGCGAGCGGGCTCGACGGGCAACGCTTCCGCTTCGTTGGTTACCTGCCGGCGGATTCGGTTGCGAGGCGCGCGGCGCTGACCGAACTCGAGCGGCAATCGGCGAAGAACCAGGAGACGCAGATTTTCATCGAGACGCCGTATCGCAATGAGGCACTCCTCGCCGACGTTATCGCCGCATGCAAGCCGGGGACACGCCTGTCCGTATCAGCGGACCTCACCGGCCCCGGCGAGTCGATTCGCATGCAGCCCATTTCCGGCTGGGAAAAGGATATTCCCGTGATCGGCAAGCGTCCCGCGATTTTCCTGCTGCTGGCCTGAGGCTCGCTCGTGGGCGTTGATCGGCGCGACGCGTCCGATCCAACGACGTTCCCGCTACCCGCCTTTACCTCTGCAGATACAGATTGTTCTGTTTGAGGAGGGGATAAAGCACTTCCGCCCGCACCGGCGCGGAGAAATAGAACCCCTGCCCGGTGCGGCAGCCCTTCGAGCGCAGCAGCGCCAGCTGGCCCGCGGTCTCCACGCCTTCGGCGATGGTTTCCAGATCGAGGCTCTTCGCCATGTTGATGATCGCCACCACAATCGCGGTGTCGTTCGGGTCCACCGTGATGTCGCGCACGAACGACTGGTCGATCTTGAGCTTCTGGATCGGCAGGCGCTTGAGGTACGACAGGCTCGAATAGCCGGTGCCGAAATCGTCGATGGCCAGCTGCACGCCCATTTCCGACAACTTGTTGAGCAGCATGATCATGCCTTCGGTCTGGCGCATCACCTGGCTCTCGGTGATCTCGAGCTCGAGGTGCTGCGGCTCGAGCCCGGTTTCGGCCAGCACCCGCGTCACCATGTCGAGGAAGCCGCGGTCGCTGAACTGGCGAGCGGACAGGTTGATGGCCATGCGCCGCGGCGCCAGGCCCAGCGACTGCCATTCCTTCGCCTGCCTGCAGCCTTCGCGCAGCACCCACTCGCCGATTTCGTTGATGAGGCCGGTCTCTTCGGCCAGCGGGATGAAATCGCCCGGCATCACGATGCCGCTGTCTTCCGTCTTCCAGCGCACCAGCGCCTCCACGGCGACGATCTCGCCCGATTCGAGGTCGATCTGCGGCTGGTAGTTGAGCACGAAGTTCTTCTGCATCACCGCTCGGCGCAGCGCCGATTCCAGCGTCATGCGCCGCTTCACCGCGATGTTCATCTGGCCGGTGAAGTACTGGTAGGTGTTCTTGCCCTGTCCCTTGCCGTGGAACATCGCGGTGTCGGCGTTTTTCATCAGCGTCTGGGCGTCGCGGCCGTCTTCCGGGTACAGCGCGATGCCGACGGAGCCGGAAACGTGTTGCTCCGTGCCGCTCAGGATGAACGCGTTGCGCAGCGCGTTGAGGATCTTCTGCGCCACCACCGAGGCCCCACGGCTGTCCTCCAGGCTGTCGAGCAGGACGATGAATTCGTCGCCGCCCTGCCGGGCGATGGTGTCCTCCAGCCGCACGCAGTCCGACAGGCGGCGCGAGACCTGGCGCAGCAGCTCGTCGCCGATGTCGTGTCCGAGCGTGTCGTTGATGTTCTTGAAGTTGTCGAGGTCGATGAACAGCACCGCGACCTTGCGACTGGTGCGTTCCGCGCGCGCTATCGAGTGCGCCAGGCGGTCCTGCAGCAGCGACCGGTTGGGCAGACCCGTGAGGTTGTCGTGGTACGCCAGGTGCTGCATGCGCTGCTGGATCACCTTGCGGTCGGTCACGTCGCGCGAGTTGAAAACCACGCCGTGGATGTGCGGGTTCGACAGGCAGTTGGTGCCGAGGGATTCGAAGGTGCGCCACATGCCGTCGCGATGGCGCAGGCGGAATTCGACCGGTTCGATCGACTGGCGCGCCTCGATCACGCGCCGGTAAGCGGCGAGCACGAGGTCCAGGTCGTCGCGGTGCACCAGGTCGGCGACGTTGCGCCCGACCGTCTCGGCGGGCTCGAAACCCAGCAGGTGGCGCAGCGCCGGGCTCTGGTAGAGGATGATGCCCGCGGCATCCACCACCGAAATCAGGTCGATCGAGCTTTCCGTGAGCACGCGGAAGCGCGCTTCGCTCGCTTCGAGCGCGCGTTCCGTTTCCTTGTAGCGTGTGACGTCGGTGATGGTGCCGATCAGCCCGGCCACCTCGCCGCGCCGATCCACGAAGCTCACCGTGTTGTAGAGCATCTGCCGGGTGTCCCCCGCGGCGGTGGGCACGAGCAGCTCGTAGGTGGTGGAGGCCGGACGTTCGTACAGGGGACGGTCGCGATCCTCATGGGCCTGCGCGTGCGGTGCCTCGAACATGTCGAGGACGGTTTTGCCGATCCAGTCCCTGCCGCCGCCGAAGAGATCGTCGAACGCGCGGTTGTAGACCCCGTAGCGGCCCTCGCGATCCTTGAAATACACCGGGTTCGGGATCGCATCGAGCAGCGCGCGCGTGAAATGCATCTGCTGCTCGAGGGCACTGTCGGCGCGCCGTTGGGTGGTGAGGTCGATGAATGCTCCCACTACCAAGCGCGCCTGGCCCGAGGCCTCGCGCACCACGGTGGCACTGCGCCGCACCCAGACCTCGCCGCCATCCTTGCGGATGAAGCGTTTGTCGAAGGTGCCCTGCGGATCGCGCCCGGCGCGGATTTCGCGCAGCTGATCCTCGCCGACCGCGATGTCGTCGGCGTGTGTGAAACGGCGGAACGACTGGCCCTCCAGGTCCTCGCGCGTGTAGCCCACCATCTCGCAGAACGCGCGGTTGACGGTGCGGAACACGCCCTCGGGACTGATCACCACGAGGCCCACGCCGGCGCGGTCGAACGCCTCGCGGGCGAGGTCGATCTCGATGCGCGGCGGTTCGTTCGCGACGGCGCTCATGGACGGTTAGCGGACCTCCAGCACCACGCGCGAGCCGGCTTCGGCCGCCGCGCGCGCGAAGGTGGCGCCGAAGGTGGCGCCCAGGCGCCTGGAAAGGGTCTCGAAATAGTTTTCGTCGACGGTGTAGTCGACCAGCTTTTCGGCCTTGATGACTTCGCGCGCCACGTATTCGGCGCTGCCCAGGCCGTCGGCAAGGCCCAGCTCGATGCTTCTTTCTCCGGTCCAGACCAGGCCCGAAAACGTATCGGGCGTTTCCTTCAGGCGCGCGCCGCGGCCCTGGCGCACCACCTTGACGAACTGTTCGTGGATCTCGCCCAGCATCTGCTGTGCGTGGGCGCGGTGCTTCGGATTTTCCGGCACGAAAGGATCCAGGAAGTCCTTGTTGTCCCCGGAGGTGTAGGCGCGCCGCTCGACACCGAGCTTTTCCATCGTGCCGACAAAGCCGAAGCCGCCCATGATCAC
>JBBREI010000065.1:0-18702 GCA_038203035.1 Burkholderiales bacterium | reverse complement strand
CGGCGCTCATGCGGTCTCCCCGGCCTTCGGCTTCTCGACCTGCAGCGAATGGATCTTGCGGCTGTCGGCGCGCAGTACCTGGAACGTGTAGCCCTCGACCACGATGGTCTCGCCGCGTTTGGGCAAGCGCCCGAAGCGCCCGGTGACCAGGCCCCCGATGGTGTCGAAATCCTGGTCGGAGAAACGCGTGTTGAAGTGGTTGTTGAAGTCGCCGATTTCGGTGACGGCCTTCACGCGGTAGCGCCCGCTGCGGTCGACCAGGATGTTGTCCTCGGTCTCGTCGAAGTCGTATTCGTCCTCGATGTCGCCCACGATCTGCTCGATCACGTCCTCGATCGTGATCAGCCCCGAGACCCCGCCGTATTCATCGACCACGATGGCGATGTGGTTGCGGTTGGCGCGGAACTCCTTGAGCAGCACGTTGAGGCGCTTCGACTCCGGCACGAACACCGCCGGGAGCAGCATCTCGCGCACGTTGAACTCCTCCTCGGCGTAGAACCGCAGCAGGTCCTTCGCGAGCAGGATGCCGATCACGTTGTCGCGGTTTTCCTCGTACACGGGAAAACGCGAGTGCGCGGTCTCGATCACGAAGGGGATGAATTCCGCGGGGCTGCCCTTCACGTCGATCATGTCCATCTGCGAGCGCGGGATCATCACGTCTCGCACCTGCGTTTCCGACACCTGCAGTACGCCCTCGATCATCGAAAGCGCCTCGGCGTCGAGCAGCCGGCGCTCGAAGGCGGAGTGCAGCAGCTCGATCAGCTGCTCGCGGTCCTCCGGCTCCCTCAGCAACAGGGAGGAAAGGCGCTCGAGCAGGCTCGGTTTGGCGGGTTCGCTCATGCGCTCAGTGCTGCGCGCCCAGGCGCAGGCCGAGCATCACCAGGACCGAACCGAGCGCGCGGTCGATCACCTTGCGCATGCGAGCGTAACCCTCGCGCAGCCGCCGCGTCGACAGCGCGAACGCCACCAGCGAATACCAGCCCAGCTCGATGCCGAAGCCACACGCCAGCAGTACGGCCTGCCCCGTACCGTCGAGACCCGGAGGCAATGCGACCGCGAAAAGGCTGAGGAAGAAAGCCATCGCCTTGGGATTGGTGAGGCCGGTGAGAAATCCGACGCGCAAGCCGTGCCACAGGTCGCCGCCCTGCTGTGCGGCCCGCGCCTCGGGGCCGTCCGCAGCGCGCGTGCTGCGCCAAAGGCTGATCCCGAGATAGACGAGGTAGCACGCCCCGGCGATGCGCAGCGCATACCCGATCCAGGCGATGCGCGCGACCACCGCAGCCAGTCCATGGAGGGTCAGGACAGCGAAGAGCATCGCGCACGCGGCGATTCGGTCCGGGGCTCACCACCGCCAGCAGCCAGATGGCAAGCACGCCTGCGATCGAGGTGGTCATGGGGATTGGGGGGTGTGGGGAACCGTGATCATATCGCGGCGTAGGGATCGGGTATTCCGAGGCCCCGGCGATTCAGCCGCCGGCCCTCGCGCGGGGCGCGCTGCACTGCGTCATCGCGATGCCGAACGCGCCATCGAGGGCATTGCGCGCATCGATGAGGCCCGGAGGCCTGGCCACGCCCGAGGTCCACCTGCACCTCGTCGAGGATCACGAACGACGGTTGAGGGCACCCGTGCCCCCGTCGTCACTTTGCGCCGGGGTAAAAGCGGCGGCGGGCCTTGAAGGCCCGCCGCGCAACGGATCAACGAGGGCGCTGCGCCTTCAGGCGGCGGGAGGCCAGCGTGAGCATGCCGAGGAACAGGAGCAGCATCGCCCACTCCGACAGCGTCGGAATGAAGTTGGGGCCGCCTGGTGCGGGCGCGGGGCCAAATACGATGGCGTCGAGGTTGGTGCTCGACGCGCCGAGGTTGGTCACGGCCCCCGTGGCAGTGTTGATCGTGACGAGGTTGGTCGCCGATCCAAGGCCGGCGCTCGCGTGGTTTACCGCGAAAATCGTGCCACCGTTCGAGGCCATCGCGGCGATCTGGCCGCCGGGCAGCGGTGCGCCGTTCAAGGTCGAGATGACCGTGGAAAGGCCCGTCGCGGGGTTGATGGTGTAGAAATCGCCCGAAGCGCCATTGCCCGCGAAGAACAGCGTGGCTCCAGAGAAAGTCAGGCCCGAGCCCGCCGTGGCAAGGCCGGAATCGCTCACGATCGTGGCAACGCCCGTCGCGAGGTTCACGGTGGCCAGGTCATCGCCGGCTTCCGACCAGCCGAAGAGCGTGCCATCGGCGCGGAACGAGAGGTCCGCAAGCGGATTGCCCAGGCCCGTCGCGCCTACCAGGGTGCCCGCCCCGGTTGTGGTGTTGATCGTGATGATGCTGTTCGGGTTGACCGGCGAATTGTTCCCCGTCGAGCCGTACAGGACGCCGGTTACCGGATGAAACGCCATGCCGGTGACAGCCATGCCGATCGGGCCGACTATCGACGTCACGGCGCCGGTCGCCGGATTGAGGATCAAGAGGTTGGTAGCGGGGTTGCCTCCGCCGCCGTCGGCGCCATAGAGGACCTGTGCCGAGGAAATTCCGGCGGTGGCAAGGCAGAGGCTCGCGAGGATCGCCCTGAACATGTGCGCTAGGTTTTTGGTCATTGAAATCTCCCTTTCCCGGCCCGTTTGAGGAATCGCTTTTGGTGAGCGCCACATCATGCGCTATTCACGTACGGATTGTCGATTCCCAGCCGGTTGAGGATCCCGACCTCGACCACCTCCATACGGCGGGCATGGCGGGCGGAAAGCTCATGGTCCATGCCCTGCAGGTGGAGCAGCCCGTGCACCAGGAGGTGGGCGTGGTGCGCGCTCGTTTCCTTGCCCTGCTCCCTGGCCTCGCGGGCCACCACCGGCGCGCAGATGACCACGTCGCCCTCCAACCCATTGCCCCACACGTAGATGAAGGTCAGGACATTGGTGGCGTAGTCGCGTCCCCGAAATTCCCGATTGAGCTTGCGCCCCTCGGCTTCGGCCACGTAGCGCAAGGTCACGCGGGCAGGCTGGGTGAGCGCCGCGCGCGCCCAGCGGCGAAGCACGGCATCGGTGGGGATGTGGGCAGCGCGCGAGGCGCGCTGGATCACGAGCGCGAGCCGCGGCACGCTCATCGCTTCTTGGGGGGCTGCCGGTCGTAAGCGTCCACGATCGCCTGCACCAGAGGGTGGCGCACGACGTCTTCCGACTGGAACTGCGTCATCGCAATGCCGGACACGCCGTCGAGGACGTTGCGCGCGTCGACCAGTCCCGAGGCCTGGCCGCGCCCGAGGTCCACCTGCGTCACGTCGCCGGTGATCACGGCTTTCGACCCGAAGCCGATGCGCGTGAGGAACATCTTCATCTGCTCGGGCGTCGTGTTCTGCGCCTCGTCCAGGATCACAAACGAATGGTTGAGGGTACGCCCGCGCATGAAGGCGAGCGGTGCGACCTCGAGCGCGCCACGCTCGAAGGCGCGGGCCACCCGCTCGAAACCCATCAGGTCGTTGAGCGCGTCGTAGAGCGGGCGCAGGTACGGATCGACCTTCTGCGCCAGGTCTCCGGGCAGGAAGCCGAGTTTCTCTCCTGCCTCGACGGCCGGGCGCGTGAGCACGATGCGTTTGACCGCGTCTCGCTCCAGCGCATCCACGGCCGCCGCCACCGCAAGGTAGGTCTTGCCGGTGCCCGCGGGCCCGACGCAGAAGGTGATGTCGAAATCACGCATTGCCTTCAGGTATTGCGCCTGGCGCGGCGTGCGCGCGGACAGGTCCGCCCGGCGCGGCAGCACCAGCGCGGGGGAATCCCCCACCGCCTGGCCGGGCCGGGCCATCTCCACCAGCCCCAGCTGGACGTCTTCGATGGAGATCTCGTGGCCCAGCGATCGGGCGTAGAAGCGCCGCAGGGCCTGTGCCGCCTGGCGCGATTTTTCCTGCGGGCCGGCGATGCTGAAGCGCTGGCCGCGGCGCGCGATCTTCACGCCGAGCGCGATCTCGATCTGGCGCAGGTTCTCGTCGAACGGGCCACACAGCGCCGCGAGCCTCGAGTTGTCCACCGGATCGAAGGCCACCTCCTCGGTGGCGGGGCGGCGTCGCGGGTTCGGCAAACCGGCTCCCGTCAGATGCCCACGCGCTGCATCGGCGCTCGCAGCGCCTCTTCCAGCGTGTCGCGTGAATCCGCGATGTGGGCGCGCGCCTCCTTCGAGAGCCCGGGGCGCGATTGTGCCGTGCGCAGCTGCGCCACGAGGGTACGTGCGTTTTCGCGCTGCAACGCGCGCGCATCCGCGGGGGTGCCGTTGGCACGCGTCAGCATGAAGGTGATGCGGCGCACGTGTTCGCGTTGCAGGTTGCGGCGCATCAGCGTGATGTCGCCGGGGCCCTTGAGGTCGCTCCAGATCGAGCCCTGCAGCGTGTCGTAGAGATCCGACAACGTGAGGCCCTTCTGGCCCTCGGACATCTTCATGCCCGAATCCAGCAGGCGCAGCGCCACGGCGTCGCTCATGAGGCGGTCGAGCACCTGGGTCTGGGCGCCCAGCACGCGCTGCGCAAGCGTGAAGCTGGCGCGTTCGCCCACGCCGGCCTCGAACGGATCGGCCGCGAGACGGGTGAGGAATTCGGGCTTGAAGTGGAAGCTGTTGCCCTGGAAGAGGCCCTCGGTCACGAGCTTGAGCGCTTCGCGCTGGCGTTCCGGTGCAATCGGCGTGAAGCTCGCGCGCGGGCTGCCGGCGCGGTCGCGCACGTACACCACGCCACCCACGTATTTGGCGGCCACCTGCGCGGCGAGTGAATACTGGCTGAACCCCGAGACCACGTTGCGAAAGAGGATGTCGCGCCCCTCGTCGTCGGGCAGCTTGCGCGCCTGCCAGCGGTCCCAGAGCTCGCGCGAAAGCGCCATGCGATGTTTCGCGAACACCAGCGGATCGCGGCCGAGGTCGCGCTGGTTCACCTCGGGATCGGCGGCCTCGATGCCGATGCCGGTCTCCTCGTCGGTCGCGTAGGCGAGCTGCGGTTCGTTGCTGCGCGCGGCGATGCGCGTGAGCTCGGCGGCCTCGTTCTGCGGCGCGATTTCCTTGTACGCGTATTCCACTGCCCAGTAGTCGTAGGGCCCGAGCGTGCTCATCACGTATTCGCCCTGGCGCTCGTTGGCCAGCGCGATGTTCCAGGCGTTGTAGTCCATGACCGAACCGCCGATGCCGTTCTTGCGCGTGAATTCCGCGTCGGCGATCTGCGCGTTGGTGTAGATGGTCGAGGCGCGGAAGTTGTGGCGCAGGCCGAGGGTGTGTCCCACCTCGTGGGTGATCACGTCCTTGAGCGTGGCCTTCACGATCGCGAGCGCCTCGGGGCTGTCGGGATCGAGCTCGCCGCGCGCTTCCAGCAGCCCGGTGGCGAAGGCCGCCTCGTTGAAGGCTTCGGCCCCGTATTCACACAACGTGCCGACGTCGTGCATGTGGCTGGCCGCGGGCATGGGCTTGGGGAACTGCTCTCCGGCCAGGCGGCGCGGCAGGCGCGTCCAGCCCTGGGAGACACCGATGTCGGCATCGAGGATTTCCCCGGTGCGCGGGTCCACGCGGCGCGGGCCGATCGCGAGCGCGCCGTCGCTGGTGTCCAGGTACCAGCGGATCGAGGCGTGGCGCAGGTCCGCGGTGTCGAAGTCCGCGTCATCCGGCTGCATCTCGACGCGGATCGCGTCCTTGTAGCCGATGCGCTCGAAGGCCTTGTTCCATTCCAGCACCCCGGCCTTCACCGTGTCGCGGTATTCGAGCGGGATGTTGCGGTCGAGCCAGAACGTGATCGGCTGCTTCGGCTCCGACAGCTCCGCGGCCGGATCCTGCTTTTCCAGGCGCCAGCGATTGACCAGGTACTGGCGCGGGAAAGGCGCCACGTCGTTGGTGTATTCGAAATGGCGCGTGACGAAGTGGCCCACGCGCGAATCCGCCTTGCGCGCCCGCATCGGCGTATCGGGCAGCCTGGCGAGGCTGTAGTGGTAGCCCAGGAACATGCTGCGCGCATCCTCCAGCGTGGTGGGCAGCCTCGGCGCCGTGGGGCCGGTGCCGCCCATCGCGGGAAGCTTGGCGGTGGCGAAGTGCGCGGACACGACGAAGGTGGCCATGTCGGCGGTGGCACGCACCTTGGTGAAGCTGGAGTTGCGCTGGTCGAAGGCGTAGGAGACGCGGAAGGCGGCCTCTAGCTCCGATGCGGTGCCCGCGAGGTCCGCCAGGAACAACGGGTTGGCCTCCACCAGGATGGCCTTGGTTTCGGGATGCGGCTCGCTCACCACCGTCGCCGTGCCGAGCAGGCTGTCGGTGAAGCTCTGCTGCGCGGCCAGCGCCAGCGGCGTGCCTTCCTTGGCGCCGTAGCGCGTGTTTTTGGCGATCATCTGCACCAGGCTGCCGATCTTGCGGAATTCCACCACGTAGCCGCGCATCATGAACGGGTAGATCAGGCCCTCGCCCATGCCACGGGTGCGGTTTATGGAGAGGTAATAAGGGGTGTTGAGCTGATCGGGCTTGAGCTCGATGAAAACCTTCTCGTCCCTTTCGTACAGGCCGAAGAAGCCCGGCAGGTGTTTGGCGTCGCGGATCACGGTGGCGAAGGCGCGCGGGCTGGGCACGGGTGGCGTGGCCTGCGGTGTCCCGGGCAAAGTCGTCGGCAATGTGACGGTGGAAGTGGCGGACGGTGCCTGGGGAGCGGCAGGCACGGGTGAGGGCGGCGATTGCGGCGGGGGCGTCTGCGCGGGCTTCTGGGCCGACGCGGTTGCGGCCGCCAGGGCCAGCAGGACGGCGGGGGCGAATCGAACGATCTGATGCGGCAATTTCATTGCTGCTCCTCAAGTGCCGGGACTTTCGTCCCGTCGGTTTCGGTGCTGATCACACGCCCCCGAAGGCTGTGTGGATACGCCTGGGTGATCCGGACTTCCACGTAGCGGCCCACCAGGCGCGCGGCGCCGGCGAAGTTCACGACGCGGTTGTTGGCGGTGCGCCCGGCGAGTTCGCTGGCGTCCTTGCGCGCGGCGCCCTCGACCAGCACGCGCTGGCGGGTGCCGACCATGGCCTGCGAATATTCCTCGGCGAGCTGCTGGATGCGCGCCTGCAGGCGCTGCAACCGTGCGAGCTTGACCGCTTGCGTCGTCTCATCCGGCAGGTTGGCCGCGGGCGTGCCCGGGCGCGGGCTGTAGATGAAGCTGAACGAGCCGTCGAAGCGCACGTCGTCCACCAGCTTCATCGTCTGCTCGAAATCGGCTTCGGTTTCGCCAGGGAAGCCGATGATGAAATCACTCGAGATCGAGATGTCCGGGCGCGCCACGCGCAGGCGCCGGACGATGGAGCGGTACTCCATCGCGGTGTAGTTGCGCTTCATCGCGGCCAGCACGCGGTCCGATCCCGATTGCACCGGCAGGTGCAGCTGCGAGACCAGCTTCGGCAGCTTCGCGTACGCATCGATCAGGCGCTGGGTGAATTCCAGCGGATGCGAGGTGGTGTAGCGCATGCGCTCCACGCCATCCACCTTCGAGACCTGGGCCAGCAGCAGCGCGAAATCCGCGGCCGCACCATCGGCGAGCTGACCGCGATAGGCGTTCACGTTCTGCCCGAGGAGCGTGACTTCCATGACGCCGCGGGCGGCGAGGTGGCGCACTTCCGCGAGGATGTCCGGGAGCGGGCGCGAGAATTCCTCGCCGCGCGTGTAGGGGACCACGCAGAAGCTGCAGTACTTGCTGCAGCCTTCCATGATCGAGACGAAGGCCGACGAGCCTTCCACGCGCGCCGGGGGGATGTGGTCGAACTTTTCGATTTCGGGGAAGGAGATGTCCACCTGCGCCTTGCCGCTTTCGCGCCGTTGCGCCATCAGCTGCGGCAGGCGATGGAGCGTCTGCGGGCCGAACACGAGATCCACGTAAGGCGCGCGGCGCACGATCTCTTCTCCCTCCTGGCTCGCCACGCAGCCGCCGACGCCGATCATCACGTGCGGGCGGGCCACCTTGTGCGCGCGGGCGCGCCCGAGGTCGGCGAACACTTTCTCCTGCGCCTTTTCGCGCACCGAGCAGGTGTTGAAGAGGATGAGGTCGGCTTCGGCCGGTTCCGAGGTTTTCTCGAAACCCTCGGCGGCGGCGAGCACGTCGGCCATCTTGTCCGAGTCGTACTCGTTCATCTGGCATCCGAACGTGCGGATGAAAACCTTCTTTTGCGTCATTTTATTTCCTGGGTCGCGGAGTTGATTCCGGGCAGGTGGATCGCGAAACAAGGATAAATCGTACAGGAATTACTACGCCGCGTAGGACCTCATGAACGACATATGTAGGCAACGGACTACATTTCGGTCCGATGGGATGAGGTCCGTTCGCACCATGTCGTGAACCAGCCATGCGCGCGTCAGCGCCCGCCGCGACTTGCTGCCCATGCGCAACCGCCTGGGGTGCGTCCCGGTCCTATTCACATGCATGCGTATCGCGGGAGGACTCCATGATCCAGACGAACTACATCACTGCCTTGGCGAGCACCTTGGCGCTGGCCGCCCTGATCGGTGCCGCGCCGTCTTTCGCGCAGGCTTCGGCGGTCTCGGCCGAATCCTCGAGCGCGACGCAAAACGCCATCGAGAAGGAGAAGTCCGGCACCGACGGCGCGTTTTCGCCGCAGCCCGCTTCCGGCGTGCGCAGCCCCGGCGTGGTGACCAATTCCCTCGACGCCACCGGCACTTTCTCCAGCGGCCCGTTGACCAACACCGCCCCGGGTTTCGCGATCGATCCGAACACGGGGCTTAGCGGCAGCGCGAACCTCAACGCGGGCAGCTACCCCTCACTCGCAACACCTCCGTCGACGGTGAACATGTTGCCGCCGAGCGGGACTTCGGGCGCTACCCTGCCCGCACCGGAGCCCGTGAAGCCCTGATAGCCCGCTTGCAACGAACTGTAAAAGCGGGCTGACGCCCGCTTTTTCATTCACGCTGGCCGGCGGCGATCCAGAGCCAGGCGAGCCCCACCACCGCGGCCACTGCGGAGGCGAGCAGGATCCCGAGCTTGGCCTGCTCCACCAGCGCGGCGTCGGTGAACGCGAGTTGCGCGATGAAAATCGACATGGTGAAGCCGATCCCGGCGAGCCACGAGGCGCCCAGCAGGTGGCGCCACGAAACACCCGTCGGCAGGCGTCCCCACCCCAGGCGCACCGCGACCCAGCTGAAGGCCCCGATGCCGACGAACTTTCCGATCACGAGGCCCAGGAAGACGCCGAGCGTCACGCGATTGCCGAACGCTTCGGACCAGCGCACTTCCGCGAGGTTGATGCCGGCGTTGGCGAGCGCGAAGACGGGGATCACCACGAAGGTGACCCAGGGGCTCAAACCATGCTCGATGCGATGCAGGGGGCTCTGCACCGCGGCCGCGGCTTGCTCGACGGAATGCGCGATCGAGGAGAGGTGCTCGTTGCGCAACGGGTCGTCCGGCGTTTCCGCGTCGGCACGATCCTGCCTCAGGGCGTTGCCCAGATCGTCCAGGCGCTGCTCGAACCGCGCCGGCGTCTGCGCGGCGCGCGCCGGGATCGCAAACGCCAGCAGGATGCCGGCGACCGTCGCGTGTACCCCCGATGCATGCACGAAATACCAGAGCAGCGCCCCCACGATCCAGTAGGGCAACGTGTTGCGGATTCCGCCGCGATTGAGCAGGACCAGCACGCCCACCAGCCCCGCCGATGCGGCAAGCGCGGGAACGTCGATCTGTGCGGTGTAGAAGATGGCGATCACCAGGACCGCTCCGAGGTCGTCGGTGATGGCGAGGGCGGTGAGGAACACGATGAGGTTCTTCGGGATCCTCCACGACAGCAGCACCAGGATGCCGACGGCGAACGCGATGTCGGTGGCCATGGGGATTCCCCAGCCCGCGCTGCCGGGCGTGCCAACATTCAATGCCGCGTAGGTCGCCGCCGGCACCAGCATGCCGCCGATGGCCGCGATGACGGGTAGCGCCGCGTCACGCAGCGAAGCCAGCTCGCCCACCAGGATCTCGCGCTTGAGTTCGAGGCCCACCAGCAGGAAGAAAAGTGCCATCAGGCCGTCGTTGACCCAGTGATGCAGCGACAGCGAAAGCTCGAATCCCGCGCCCGCGCTCAACGCGAACCGTTGCTCCCAGAAATGATGAAGGCTTTCGGCGCCCAGCACGCCCGCCATCACCAGCGTCGCCGCGGTGGTGGCCACCAGCACGATGCCGCCGGCCGTCGTGCGCCGCAGGAAACGCTCGAACGGCGACAGGATGCGGCCAACAACCGATTCGAGCGGGTATTCCTTACTCTTCATCGCCAATCCTCGTGGCCACCGCTTGCAATCAAGCCCGACAAGATAAACACGATCAGTCGCAAGCGCGCTCTGGCCCGCATTTTCACGGGCGCTCGCCTTCAAGCCGCCGCGCCGCTTTCGCGACAACCTTAACCCATGTGTTGTCTTCCGGGGCGCCGAGAATCTCGACCGACGGATACCAAAGCGATCGGCGATCGGGACGCGGGACCCAGTAGTGAAACGGCGGCCGCCCTTCCAGCAGCAGGAGCCACGTCGGTTTGCCTATCGCGCCGGCGAGATGCGCAAGCGCATTGCTCGTCGTGATGACGCGCTCGCACGCGGCGATCGCGGCCAGCACACCTTCCAGGTCGTCACGGGTGTCCAACCCTTCCAGCCGCATCATGGCGCCGGGATGTTTTGCTTCGAATGACGCGCGCTCGGCTTCGAGGTCGCCGTATTGCAGGTCCAGCAGCCGGGAGCCTCCCGCGCCGATGAGCGCCGAGACCGCTTCCATCGGCATCGACTTGCGGCGCGCAACAACGCCACGCTCGCCTTTCTGCAGGCTGCGCCAGCTGACGCCGATCCAGCGACCCTCACCCAGATGCTGGCGCGCCGCCTCGGCGCGTTGCGGGTCTGCACTCAACAACGCAACAGGCTGGCGCGCGAAGCTGCCGAGATCGTTGCGGAACAATCGAGGCAGCGAGCCCAACGGAAGCTGTCTCGTACAGCCGTCGAAAAGCGAAGCGCCCGCGCCCGCTGCAACGATGGTCATCTCCGGAAATCGCCTGCGGTACGCAGGCACGAGTCGCGAATCGACTTCCACCACGAACTTCACGCGGCGCGCCTCGAGGTCCGACAGCAAGGTTGAATACAGAAGCTGGTCGCCGATCCCCTGCTCGGTCCAGATCGCGACCGTTTCAACACCGTCGAGGTCTTCGAGAGTCAGGCGCGGAAGCGAAGCCTCGCACTGCTTCGCGTATTCGCTGCTGATGCCGGCGCGAAGTTCGTAGCCCTCCCACCCCTTCGCGAAATCGAAGGCGCGCAGCGCGACCTGCGAGCGTCCGTAGGGGCCGGCGGTGTATTGGGGGGCGAGTCTCGACGCCTCGTCGTAGCGAGCGGTGGCCGCCTCGAAGTCCCCGCGCTCCTGATGCGCGTTGGCGAGGTTCACGATCGCCGGCACGAGCCCCGGCCGCAGCTCCAGCACACGCTCGAAGATCGCGATCGCCTCTTCGAAGCGATCCGCGCGCACACGCGCCACGCCCAGGTTGTTGAGCAGGTCTGCGTCACCCGGCAACGCTTCGACTGCGCGCTCGAACATCGCGTCCGAGTCTGCGTCCCGTCCCGCTTCGCGCAGCAGCAGGCCCAGCTCGTTGAGCGATGCGGCGTGGCGCGGGGCGATCTCGAGCGCGCGGCGATAGCCAGCCTCGGCCTTCACCTCATCGCCATGCGTTTGCCACCAAGCGGCCAGCCGGTGCACGGTCTCGGCATCCAGCGGATCAATGGCGAGCGCCGCCTCGAAACTGCAGCGCGCGCCTTCGCTATCGCCACCGCGCAGCAGCGCGCTCCCGAGGCCCTGGTGGGCGGGCGCCATGCGCGGATCGATGGCAAGCGCGCGCCGGTAAGCCGTCACCGCCTCGTCGAATCGGCCTTGCGAGCTGCGAATGTTGCCCAGCAGATACAGCGCCGCGGGCAGGCGCGGATCGAGGTCGAGCGCGCGGCGGATGTCACGCTCCGCTTCGTCGTTGCGTCCCGCCTGGCTCAGGATCATGGCGCGGTTGCTGCGGATGCCGGCGACGCGGGGCGCACGCTGGACCGCGCGGTCCAGCAGTTTCAAGCCTTCGCCGATCCTGCCGGTGGTCGCGACGATGTAGCCGAGAATGTGCAGCGCATCGGGATCATCGGGCTTGCGAGAGAGAATTTCGCGCCATGCGTCCTCCGCCTCTGCGAGGCGGCCGGATTCAAACAGGGCGAAAGCGGCGTCTTCGGGCGAGCCGATCATGGTGATGGAATCGTACCGCACTCCATTTCTGATTCCGAACGCAGCACCCCCTGAGCCCAAGACAGTCGGCGAGAGTGAAAAAAGCCCGCACATGGCGGGCTTCTTGGATGCTGCTGGACATCCCAAAACATGAATTTGGTGGCGAGTCAGGGATTTGAACCCCGGACCAACGGATTATGATTCCGCTGCTCTAACCGCTGAGCTAACTCGCCGAAGAACTCGATATTTTCCCGGTTCTGGGGGGCAGGGTCAAGCAATGTAGACCGGCCCCGGCCCGAACCGCCCGAAGTTTGATGCGGATCAGGCCCCGGCGCCGGGGCGCTGCGACCATGGGGCGAGGCAACGACCCCAGAAAGCAGCACATGCGCCCCCTTGCCTCCCGCGGTTTCCTCGCCCTCGCCCTCCTCCTGCCGCTCGGATGCCTAGCTCAGGTGCGCATCGGGCAGACCATCGACCTTTCGGGAAGCTCCTCGGAACACGGCAAGGCCATGGTCTCCGGCATCCGCGCCTTCATCGACCCCCTCAATGCCGCCGGCGGCATCGACGGAAAGCGCATCGAGATCGTCCTGCTCGACGACGGCGGCAAGTCCGACCGCGCCGCGCTGAACACGCGCGAGCTGATCGAGCGCGAGCGCGTGGTGGCGATCTTCTCCGGCATCGAAGGCGGCCCCTGCGTGGCGAGCATGAAGGTGGCGGTCGAAAGCGCCGTCCCGCTGATCGGCTGCGCCGCGGGCTCCCCCGATTTCCGCGACCCATTCAGCCGCTACGTCTTTCCCGTCCGCGCCGAGCACCTGACGGAGTTCCAGTCGATCCTGCGCATGGCGCGCGAGTTCGGGCGAACGCGCTTCGCCTTCGTCCATGCCGACTCCGACAACGGCCGGCGCCACCTCGCGAACCTCACGCGCGTGGCGGCTGCGGAGGGCTCTCAGGTCGTGGTGGCCGCGGCCCTGGGCCCGAAGGCGACCCCTCGCGAGCTCGCGCGCCAGATCGTGGCCGGCCGTGCGCAGGCGGTGATCAACCACGGCTCGTACGCGACCTATGCGGAAATCTACGGCGAGGCGCGAAAGCTGGATCCCACGATCCAGTTCTACGCCGTCAACTCCGGCGCGCAGCAGATGGTGCGCCTGCTCGGCCCCTCGGCCGAGGGCATCGTCTTCACCCAGGTGGTGCCGCTGCCGTGGGGCGCCACGCAGCCGGTGGTGCGCGAATACCGCGAGGCCATGAAGCGCTTCGCGCCGCAGGAGGAGCTTTCCTTCTCGAGCCTGGAGGGCTACATCAATGCGAAGGTGCTCGCGCAGGCGATCCGGCGCGCGGGCCGCAACGTCACGCCCGATGGCATCGTTCGGGGCCTGGAAAGCGCGGGCGAGATCGACGTGGGAGGATTTGCAGTGCGCTATTCGAAGACCGCCCATACGGGCTCGGCGTTCGTCGACACGGTGTTCACGCGGCGCGACGGGCGCTTCAGGGCGCACTAGGCCTGCGCGCCGCGCGCTACTGGAGCTTGAGCGGCTCGTCGATGGCGCGCGTCGCCGCGTCGACCAGCAGCTCGCGGCGGTCGGCGGGGATTTCGAGCGCGCGCGCCATCCTGGCCACGAAGGCGTCGTCGAACTCCTGGTGGCCCGCGGGGAAGAGGGCAAGGTAGATCGTGAGCACCGCGAGGTCCTGGCCGAAGGATGCCGCGTGCACCGTGT
The DNA here is from genome assembly GCA_038203035.1 of Burkholderiales bacterium. Classification (GTDB taxonomy): domain Bacteria; phylum Pseudomonadota; class Gammaproteobacteria; order Burkholderiales; family Usitatibacteraceae; genus Usitatibacter. Next base: position 4,807 of record JBBREI010000065.1, on the reverse strand, counting down.
CGGTGTAGAGGCGCAGGCGCTTGTCGGCGCCCAGTGCGCGCAGCCACGCCTCTCCCACCGGCAGCACGACGCCATCCACGGCCGCCGCCGCCTCGCGGTAAGCCGAGATCGCGGCAGCGAAATCGCCGGGCCGGTTCTGCGCCGGCCAGACGGCGTAGAGCGCGGGCTTCGCTCCCGCCTCGCGGATGACTCGGGCGAAACGCCGGCTGTATTCGACCAGCTGCGCGCGGCTGTCCGGCTGCGCGGATGGGCCCTGCTGCAGCACCACGATGTCCCAGCCCTTCACGATCGCCTCGAGCGCCGTGCCCTCGCGCCAATGGTCCTCGAGGCTGTGGTTGTCGACGGCCACCGTCTCGACCGCCGCCTTGCGTCCCATGGCCGCGGCGAATTTCGCGAGGCGCCCGGGAATGTCGCCGCTGCTGGTGAGGCTGTTGCCGATGAAGAGGATGCGCAACGGCTTCGCCTCAGGCGCTGGCGTCGCAGCGGGTGCCTGCAGCGCCGCCAGGGCGCCCAGGCCTGCCAGCAGCGCGAGGATGACGCGGCGCATCTTCAGACGTTGAAGCGGAAGTGCATCACGTCGCCATCCTTGACGATGTAGTCCTTGCCCTCCAGGCGCATCTTGCCGGCCTCCTTCGACTTCGCCTCCCCGCCCAGGCGCACGTAGTCGTCGAAGGCGATGACCTCGGCGCGGATGAAGCCCTTCTCGAAATCGGTGTGGATCGCGCCGGCCGCCTGCGGCGCGGTATCGCCCTTGCGAATGGTCCAGGCGCGGACCTCCTTCTCCCCCGCCGTGAAGTAGGTCTGCAGGCCGAGCAGGTCGTAGGTGGCGTGGATCACGCGGTCCAGGCCCGGCTCCGTCATGCCCATCTCCTCAAGGAACATCTTCTTGTCCGCGTCGGAGAGCTCGGCGATGTCGGCTTCCATCTTGGCGCTGACGGCGACCACCGGCGCGCCTTCCTTCTTCGCATATTCCTTCACGCGCTCGAGCAGCGGGTTGTCCTTGAAGCCGTGTTCACCCACGTTGGCGATGTAGAGGGCGGGCTTGGCGGTGAGCAGCTGCAGCGGCTGCAGCATCGCCATCTCGTCGGCGGTGAGGCCCATGGCGCGCACCGGGTGAAAGCCGTCGAGCGCCTTTTCCACGCGCTCGAGCAGCGGCACCATCTTGAGCGCTTCCTTGTCGCCGGATCGCAGCGTCTTGCCGAAGCGATGCTTGGCCTTCTCGATCGACTGCATGTCGGCGAGTGCCAGCTCGGTGTGGATCACCTCGATGTCGGCGATCGGGTCGACCTTGTTGTTCACGTGGATCACGTTGCCGTCCTCGAAGCAACGCACCACGTTGGCGATGGCGTGGGTCTCGCGGATGTTGGCGAGGAACTGGTTGCCCAGGCCCTCGCCCTTGGAGGCGCCGGCGACGAGGCCCGCGATGTCGACGAATTCCACAATCGCCGGGATCACCTTGAGCGGCTTGTCGATCGAGGCCAGCTGCCCCAGGCGCGGATCGGGGACTTCAACAACGCCGACGTTGGGCTCGATGGTGCAGAACGGATAGTTCTCAGCCGCGATGCCCGCCTTGGTGAGCGCGTTGAAGAGGGTGGACTTGCCGACGTTCGGCAGGCCGACGATGCCACATTGCAAACTCATTTCGATTCCTTGGGTAATTGGGTCCCCGTCTCGGGCCCCTGAGAAGCGAAGCGTGGGGTCACGGGAACATCTTTTCGTGCTTCAAGCGCTGCCTTGCGCTTCGCTTCATCTTCGGGGGAGGTGTGCAACCACGCGATTGCATCCTGCATGCGGCCCTTCGCGAGCCACTCGAGCAGGCCGTAGCTGCGCTCGAATGGCGGCTCGATGGCACCGAGCTCCACCTTGCGCGGCTTGTCGAGCACGTAGTCGGCGACCAGGTCGCGGTCGCCGGGATGTCCGATACCCACGCGCATGCGCCAGAAATCCTTGCTGGCAATCGCTTCGACGATGTCGGTGAGGCCGTTGTGGCCGCCGGTGCCGCCGCCGAGCTTGAGCTTGATCGCTCCGGGCGCGAGATCGAGCTCGTCGTGCACCACCAGGATCTGCGCGGGTTCGATGCGGAAGAAGCGCGCGAAGGACGAGACGCTGCGGCCGCTTTCATTCATGTATGTGGAGGGCTTGAGCAGCAGGAAATCCGCGCCGCCTTCGGAGACCTTCGAGGTCCAGCCCGAATATTTCGTTTCCTTCTTCCACTGCGCGCCCTTCGCCGAGGCGATGGCGTCCACCCACCAGTAGCCCGCGTTGTGGCGCGTCTTCTCGTATTCCTTGCCGGGATTTCCCAGGCCAACTATCAGGCGGATCTGCTGCATTCAGCGGCTTTCAGAAGAACAAACGCCCGCCAGGATCGCCGGCGGGCGTTTGCCTTGCACGAACACTTACTTTTTTGCTTCCTTCATGTTTTTCTTGTCGTCCTTCACGCTCGGCTTGCTGCCGGCGCCGCCGCCCGCAGCGGCCTCCTCCACCTTCGCCTTCTGTGCAATGGTTTCCACCTCGGCCGCCGACGGCGCTGTCGCCGCGGCTTCCGCCAGTTCCTCTTCCGCCGTCGGGACGCGCGGGATGATGATGGTGGCAACCGTCGCATCCTCGCCCTTGGTGACCACCGCCTCGACACCCGCGGGCAGCTGCAGCGCCGAGATGTGCAGCGAATGGCCGGCCTGGAGGTCCTTGAGGTCGACTTCGATGAACTCCGGAAGGTCCTTCGGCAGGCACTTGATCTCGAGCTCGTTCAGCACGTGTTGCGCGATGCCGCCCGCACCCTTCACGCCAGGGGAGATCTCGGCGTTGATGAAGTGCAGCGGGACCTTCATGTGGATCTTCTTGTTCGCATCCACGCGCTGGAAATCGGCGTGCAGGATGAGCGCCTTGAACGGGTGCATCTGGTAGTCGCGAAGCAGGACCTGCGACTTGTCCCCGCCCACGTCCATGTCGAGGATGGAGGCGTGGAACGCTTCCATCTTGAGCTTGAACCAGAGTTCCTTGTGGTCGAGCTCGATGGGCAACGCGTCCTTGCCCGCCCCGTAAAGAATGCCGGGGACCTTCGACTCGCGGCGCAGGCGGCGGCTCGCACCCGTGCCCTGAACGCTCCGCTTGTCGGCTTTGATTTCGATCTTCATTTGATTCAGTTCTCCAAAGTTAGGTGCTGCAAAACGCAACGGCCCGCGACCAGGCCGCTACTCCACGAACAGAGAGCTCACCGAGCTCTCTTCACAAATCCTGCGCATCGTCTCGGCCATCAGTTCGGCCACGCTCACGACGCGGATCTTTCCGCACGCCTCGGCCTCGGGCTTGAGCGGGATGGTGTCGGTCACCACCAGCTCGTCGATCACCGAGTTTTCGATGCGGCTGATTGCGGGGCCCGACAATACGGCGTGCGTGCAATACGCCACCACCTTGACCGCGCCCTGCTCCTTCAATGCCTTCGCCGCTTCGCAAAGGGTGTTCGCCGTGTCGACCATGTCGTCCATGATCACGCACGTGCGCCCGTTCACGTCGCCGATGATGTTCATCACCGTGGCGACATTGGGGCGCGGACGGCGCTTGTCGATGATCGCGAGGTCGCTTTCAAGGCGCTTCGCGATCGCTCGCGCGCGCACTACCCCACCCACGTCCGGCGACACCACCACCTGGTTCTTGTACCCGTGTTTCCACAGGTCTCCCAGCAGGATCGGCGTCGCGTAGACGTTGTCCACCGGGATGTCGAAGAAGCCCTGGATCTGGTCCGCATGCAGATCCATCGTCAGCACGCGGTTCACGCCCGCGCTCACCAGCATGTTCGCGACCACCTTGGCCGAAATCGCCACCCTCGCGCTGCGCGGGCGCCTGTCCTGGCGCGCGTAGCCGAAATACGGCATCGCCGCCGTGATGCGCGCGGCGCTCGATCGGCGCAGCGCATCGGACATGATCATCATTTCCATCAGCGTGTCGTTGGTCGGCGCGCACGTGGACTGCAGGATGAAGACATCCTTGCCGCGGACGTTTTCCAGCAACTCGACCATCACCTCGCCGTCGCTGAACTTCGACACCGTGGCCTTGCCCAGCTGGATGTTCAGATGCTTGGCCACGCGCTGCGCGAGCTTCGGGTTGGCGCTGCCCGTGAACACCATCAGGTTGTCGAAGGCCATCGGCGGTCGTCACTCGCTGCGAAGCGGGATGGCCGGGCCACCCCGATTAAGATACGGGCAGGGGAGGAAGGACTCGAACCTTCGAATGCCGGAATCAAAATCCGGTGCCTTAACCAGCTTGGCGACTCCCCTACGGGAACTGCTACTGCACGCGCAACGGATGATGCGATATCCCCTGCGCGACAAAACCCGACATCGGCGCGGGCACCAGCTCCAGCACCCTGTGCGCCTCCTGCCTGCTTTCGAAAGCCGCGAAAACGCAACCCCCGGAACCCGTCATGCGCGCTGTTGCGTGCCGCGCGAGCCACTGCAAATGCTCGCGAACCGCCGGGAAGCGGCTGCAGACCACGCCTTCGAGGTCGTTGTGGAAACGCCCTTCAAGGCCCACCGCCCCGCGCGCAGAAAAGTCTGCCATTTTAAGGGTTTCCGTGTCGCGGGTCAATTCGGGCGAGGTGAAAACCATGCCCGTCGGGACCACCACGGGAGGCACCAGCACCAGGTACCAGGCCGGGTCCAGCGCCAGGGGTGTGACCTGCTCGCCGATGCCCTCGACCCAGGCATTGGCGCCGTGGATGAAAAAGGGGACGTCGGCGCCGAGACCCGCGCCGAGCTCGGCCAGCGCCTCGGGTCCGAACGCGGTGCCCCAGATCCGGTCCAGGGCCAGC
>JBBREI010000064.1:0-18756 GCA_038203035.1 Burkholderiales bacterium | reverse complement strand
GCTCGATGTACCAGGGCATCCACCGGCTGCCGGGCGGGCACCAGATGGTGTTCGACCTGGCGCGGCCGGGCGTGGTGGACGTGCGCCGGTACTGGCAGTTCGCAATCGAGCCCGCGCCCACCGTTCCCGCCGATGCCGAGGCCCGCTGGGGCGAGGAGCTGCGCCATCTGCTGGACCAGGCGGTGCATCGCCGGCTGATGAGCGACGTGCCGCTGGGCGTTTTCCTCTCCGGCGGGATCGATTCGAGCGCGGTCCTGGCCTATGCCAGCGCGCATTCCACGCAGCAGGTCCAGACCTATTCCATCGGTTTTGTCGAGCCCACCTTCGACGAGTCGGGGCCCGCGCGCGCGGTGGCGGCGCATTTCGGATCGGCGCACCACGAGCAGGTGCTCTCCATCGAACGGGCGCGTGGCCTGGTCGCGCAAGTGCTTGGCCGCCTCGACGAGCCGTTCGGCGACGCCTCGATCGTGCCGACCTTCCAGCTTTGCGAGTTCGCGCGCGGCGGCATCACGGTGGCCCTGGGGGGTGACGGCGGCGACGAGCTCTTTGCCGGCTACGACCCGTTCAAGGCGCTGGCGGTGGCGCGCTGGTACAACGCGCTGGTTCCGGCGTGGATGAAGGGCGGGGTGCGCAGGCTGGCGGAGCTGCTGCCGGTTTCCAGCGCCAACATGAGCCTGGACTTCCGCATCAAGCGCGGGCTGCGCGGCGCATCCCTGCCGCCGGCGTTGTGGAACCCTGCGTGGCTGGGCCCCCTCGAACCACGCGAGATCGCCGATCTTTTTGGCGAACCGGTGGTGGTCGAGCAGCTGTACGAGGAGGCGATCGAGGCGTGGGAAACCACGGCGGCCACCCACATGGTCGACCGGACACTCGAGTTCTACACCCGGCTTTATCTTCCGGACGACATCCTGGTGAAGGCCGATCGCGCCTCGATGATGGCGTCGCTCGAAGTGCGCTCGCCCTTCCTCGACCAGGACCTCGCCGATTTCGCCTGCCGCATCCCGCACCAATACAAGTACCGCAACGGCCAGACCAAATACCTGCTCAAGTCCGCCCTGCGCGGCGTGGTGCCGGCAGCGGTGCTCGAGCGGCCGAAGAAGGGCTTCGGCATCCCGCTGACCGATTGGCTGCGCACCTGGGACAACAACGGCTTCGATCGCGCCGGCGCGCTGGTTGGCAACCCCGCATGGGTCGCCGCGACGCTGGCCGAACACAAGGCGGGCCGGCGCGACCAGCGCCTGGCGTTGTGGTGCCTGCTGGCTCTCCAGCACCACGGGGAGGCGATTGCGTGAACGAAGCGGACCGCGCCACCGCCGACGCCTTCGCCACCTCGTGGAACAACCTGCCGCGCGGCTCCGTCTACACACCCGAGCAGGTGGCCGACTGGTTCGAGCCCCTCACGCCCGGCGACATCCGCGGCGCACGGGTGCTGGAGCTGGGCTGCGGCAACGCCAGCCTGATGGTGCACGTGGCGCGGTGGGGGCCGGCGCGCATCGACGGCATCGACCTCGGCGCGGCGGTGGATTCGGCGCGCGCCAACCTGGTTGCCAGTGGCGCGCGGGATTGGAGCGTGGATCGTGCCGACCTGGTGTCGTTCACCAGCGCGGGCTACGACATCGCGTACAGCATCGGTGTGTTGCACCACCTCAAGTCGCCGCGTGCCGGGTTCGAAGCGGTGGTGCGCAACACGCGCCCCGGCGGCCGGTTCCACTGCTGGGTCTATGCGCGCGAAGGCAATGGCGTGGTGATCGCGCTGGTCGACCCGTTGCGGCGCGTTGCGTCGCGGCTGCCGTGGTGGGTCACCAAATACGGCCTGGCCACGCCGCTGGTGTTCCCCTATTTCCTGTACGCAAAGGTGCTGGCGGCGCTGCCGCGCTGGAAGGTCCTGCAACCGCTGCCGCTTTACGCATACAGCCTCTGGATCGCACGCCGCGAGTTCGCCTTCTTCCGGCACGTGGCCTTCGACCAGCTCGTCACGCCACAGACCACCTACCTCGACCGCGCGAGCCTCGAAGGCTGGCTGGCGGGCCATCCGCGCATCGCGCCGGGCACCACCTATGTAACGATGCGCAACGGCAATTCGTGGAAATTCGGCGGGTCGACCCGCGAGGAGCAGGCATGAGGACTCTACTGGTGACCACCGGCATGATCGCCTTCACCGTGATCGCGAACCTGCTGCTCAAGACCGGTGCCGTCATGGGCCGCGAGGCGGGCGGCGAGTGGTGGACGCAGCTGCTGAACTGGCGCATCGCGGGCGGCTTTGCGAGTTTCGCGATCGCGGCGCTGTTCTACACCGTGCTGCTGCGCACGGTGCCGCTGAACGTGGCGCAGTCGTTCACCGCGGGGCAGTTCATCGCGATTGTGGTGGCTTCCGCGCTGGTGCTTTCCGAACCCATCACCGGGATCCGCTGGGTCGGCATCGCGATGATCGCCGGGGGGATCGCCCTGGTGGGCTGGTCCGCGCGATGAAATTGACCGTCCCGCCGGTTCCGTGGTCAACTCGGCGAGCGGGAAAATCAATGGAACGATGTTCTGCATGACGCAACCCAGCCGATGACCGAATCGCTCCCCAGCCACTGGCTGTCGCTTGTTGCGGTGGTTTTCCTGCTCGGCCTCAAACACGGCCTGGATGCGGATCACCTGGCGGCGATCGACGGCCTCACGCGATTCAACGCCGGGCGGCGCCCGCGCGTGGCGCGCTGGTCGGGCCTGCTTTTTTCCCTCGGCCACGGCGTGGTGGTGACCGCCGTCGCCCTCGTTGTCGCCACCGTGGCGATCGAATGGAAGGCGCCCGCCTGGCTCGAAAATACCGGCGCCTGGATCTCGATTGCATTCCTCATGCTGCTCGGCATCGCCAACCTCACCGCCGTCGTGCGCACGCCGCGCGGGCAGGTGGTGCGTCCCGTGGGCCTTCGCAGCCGCCTTTTCGCCCGCCTCACGCGCGCGGAACACCCGGTGCTGATCGCGGCGGTCGGCGCGGCGTTTGCGCTGTCCTTCGACACCATCAGCCAGGCGGTGTTGTTTTCGGTCACCGGCTCACACGTCGCCGGATGGATCTTCGCCGCCGTGCTGGGGCTGGTGTTCACCGCGGGCATGGTCTCCACCGATGCGCTCAACGGCCTGTGGGTGAGCCACCTGCTTAAATCCGCCGACCGGCGCGCCGCGGCCGCGTCGCGCGTGATGAGCATCGCGGTGGGAAGCATCTGCCTGGCGATCGCCGCCCTCGCGGCGGGGCGCCACCTCGTCCCCGCGATCGACGAACACATCGAGGGGTGGGGCGCCACGCCCGGCTTCGCGGTGGTGGGGCTTGTGATCGTGGCCTACGCGCTTGCCATGCGCGCCGCGCTGCGCGTCCCCGCGGCGCAATCCTGAGCGCCAGGCGTATCGCCATGGAACGCACCGCCAGGAACCCGAAGGCACGGCGCCTGCGCTACATGCCCTCGCTGTTGATGGCCCATGCGGTGGCCTAATAGCGATGCGCTCGATCAAGCTGGCCGACGGCGCCACCTACGAATGTGCCGATGACGATACGCTGCTGCGCGCGGGCCTGCGCGCGGGGCTCGGGCTGCCCTATGAGTGCAACGCGGGCGCGTGTGGCTCGTGCAAGGTGGAACTCGTCGAGGGGCGGGTGACATCCCTGCGCCCCGGTGCGCCCGGACTGGCCGAGCGCGACATCGCGAAGGGCCGCGTGCTCGCGTGCCAGTCGCGCCCCGAAAGTGATTGTTCGATCAAGGTGCGCCTGCGCCCGGAAAATGTCCCCGTGCACCGGCCCGCCCGTTTCACCGCCAGGCTGGAAGCGGTGCGCGACCTTACCCACGACATGCGCGAGTTTCGCTTCAAGGCCCCGGCGGGCGCGCCGCGGTTCCTGCCCGGCCAATACGCGCTCTTCTACCTGCCGGGCCTCGATGCGCCGCGCACCTATTCGATGTCGAATGCCGACGACGGTAGCGGCAGCTGGGAATTCATCGTGCGACGGGTGCCCGGTGGCGTGGGGACGGTGGCGCTTTTCGACCACGTGCCGGTGGGCAGCGAGCTGACGCTCGACGGCCCCTACGGCCTTGCCTACCTTCGCACCGGGAGCCCGCGCGACATCGTCTGCATCGGGGGCGGCTCGGGGCTGGCGCCGGTCCTGTCCCTTGCGCGCGGCGCGATGCGCGAGCCGGCCCTCGCGGGGCGCCAGGTCCACGTCTTCTACGGTGCGCGCACCGTGCCGGACCTCTGCGGGGAAACCGAGCTGTGTGTGTTGCCCGGGTACGGCGAGCGCCTGCATTTTCACGTCGCGGTCTCGACGCCCGACGATTCGCCGGCCTGGAGCGGCAGGCGCGGATTCATCCACGACCATGCGCGCGAATTCATCGGCGAGCGCTGGGCGGATTTCGAATATTACTTCGCCGGCCCGCCGCCCATGGCCGAAGCGGTGCAGCGGATGCTGATTGAAAAACGCGTGCCTTTCCCGCAGGTTCACTTCGACAGCTTCTACTGACCATCGGCAACGCGACCCAGTGGCTCGCGGGAAAATTTGGCGTCGAAGAATGAAAAAATTACTTCAGGGAGAACGAAGTGCTGAGGGTCTGAACGTGTTCGGCAACACGGCCTTCCCGCTGGAAGCTCGACGAGCCGCTGTCCAACCAGGACGCGAAGCTGCGCCACGCGCTGCGCTTCGAGCTCAAGCGCCTGCAGCGGGAGCCGCGGATCACAGCCGTCTACGCCGCGGCGAGGAACTGGCGCACCAGCGCGTTGAACTCGTCGGGCTTCTCGACCGCGGACAGGTGCGCCGCGCCCGCGATCACGGCCAGCCGCGCGTCTGGAATGTGATCGGCGATGACCTGCGACATGGCCACGGGTGCGCCCGTGTCCTCCTCGCCGGCGATCACCAGGGTGCGGGCCCTGATCCGGCGCAGTGAGCCGGTGAAGTCGAGCTCGCCGATGGCGTCGCAGCAGGCGGCGTAGCCTTGCGCGGGCACCGCGAGGAAGTGGCGCGCGGTTTTTTCAACCACTTCCGGATGTGCGGCGCGGAATCCTTCCGAGAAGTAACGCGCCATCACCATGTCCTTGATCGTGGCCATGCCCCCTTCGGTGACGGCGCGGGCGCGTGCTTCCCATATCGTCCTGCCTTCGTGGCCATAACTCGACGTGGTGTTCGCCAGCACCAGGCGCAGCAGCCGATCCGGGTGCCTCAAGGCAAACGCCTGGCCAATCATTCCGCCCATGGAAAGGCCCACCCAGTGCGCGCGCTCGATGCCGCGGGTGTCGAGGGCGCGGGCGAAGTCGTCGGCCAGCCCGGCCAGCGAGTAGGGCCGCGGGGTGAGCGCGCTGGCGCCATGGCCGCGCGCGTCGAGCGCCAGCACGCGGAAGCGGTCGCGCAGGACCGGCACCAGCGCTTGCCACATGCGCGCGTCGCACCCGATGGCGTGCGCCAGGACAACGGCTTGCCCGCCGCCGCCCGAATCGAAGGCGTCGAGATCGATCGGCGTCACGATTTGCCGCGGGCCCTCGCTTTTCCGAGCGCCTCCATCACCACGCGCGCCTCCTTGAAGGCATCGGTGGTGCCGCGACAGCACGGTCGACCCATTCATCGCCCAGCACCTTGCGGCGCATCCTGGTGCCACGTTCGACGGCCTTGCGATTGCTCATGGTGTCGTGCTGTTCAGTTGGAATGGAGGGTGAACGGCGTTCCCGTCGGTGCCGATCCACTGTAGCAAGTGCGCTAAAATCGGGCAACGATGCTTGCCCTCTGCCGTGCCACGGACGTACCCGAAGGCGGCGCCATCAAGGTTGAGCGTGAAGGCATGGTGCTTGCGGTCTTCAACCTCGGCGGACGCTTTTTCGTGACCGACGATGCCTGCACCCACGGGCCCGGATCCCTATGGAAGTTGCATTCGACGACCTCGCCGTCGATTGCCCGTTCCACATACCCAGCGGTCACGTGGAGGCCCCGCCGTGCCAGGTGCCGGTGCGCACGTATGTGGTCAGCGTGGTCGACGGCCAGGTCTGCATCGAGGTGCGCGCCTGACTGTTCGGAATCGTCGGCTATGAACACGCGCAGCAGGCATTGGCCCTCATTTCAGGCACCGCCCGGGCCTTCACGGAAGAAACAATTACCTGTAAGCGCCTTCCTACAGTCGGCCAAAAAAGCCCGGCCTATACTCGATCGCAACCTCGAACAGCCTTGAATCGCATGACAACAACGATCTGGAAAGTGTCGCCGGCCTGCCCGGTGGGCGAAGCGACGGCCCGCGCCCTGAGCAGCGCGGGGATCGGTACCGTTGAAATGGAATGGGACGACGCCATGCGCGCGTTGGGAAGCGGGGAGGCCGCCCTGCTGGTCGCCGACCTGCCTGCGCTGAGGGCGCGCAACCGCTCGTTGTCCCACGACCTGCGCACGCCGCTCACGGCGATGGCGGGTTGGCTGTACCTCATCGAATCGGGAAAACTGGACGAAGCGGGGATGAAACGGGCGCTGGACAGGTTGCGCGGCAACATCGACGAGCAGGTCCACATCATGGAGCGGTATCTCGGGGATACCCCGGAAGGAAAGCGCTGATGAAGGACGCCAGGATCAAGACCGCCTGCGAAACCGGGTCGGCAGTGGCCACTCGCAAGCGCACGCGCGAGGCCCGGCCTGGAGGAAACGGCAACGGGGGAGGCGAGGGCGGCGCGATCAGCCCGCAGGAAGCACGCCTGCTGCTGGCGGCGCTCACCTCGCTGCGCCAGGGCGACAGCTCGGTGCGCTTGCCGGCGGATTGGGATGGCATGCCGGGCAAGCTGGCGGAAACCTTCAACGAAGTGGTGGAGCTCAACGAACGCATGGCCGAGGAGCTGTCGCGCCTGCGCCAGAAAGTCGGCAAGGAAGGCAAGCTCAAGCAGCGCGCCGACATGAGCGACGTGCGCGGCTTCTGGCGCGACCAGGTCCACTCCGTGAACGCGTTGATCGACGACCTCGTCCACCCGACGTCCGAAACCGCGCGCGTGATCGGCGCCGTGGCGCAGGGCGACCTGTCACAGACGATGGCGCTGGAAGTCGACGACCGCCCGCTGGAGGGTGAATTCCTGCGCACCGCGAAGACGATCAACAAGATGGTGGACCAGCTCGGGTCGTTTGCGTCGGAAGTGACGCGCGTGGCGCGGGAAGTCGGTACCGAGGGCAAGCTCGGCGGCCAGGCGAAGGTGAAGGGTGTCGCGGGCACGTGGAAGGACCTGACGGACTCGGTGAACTCGATGGCCGGCAACCTGACGGGCCAGGTGAGGAACATCGCGGAGGTGACCACGGCGGTTGCGACCGGTGACCTTTCGAAAAAAATCACGGTGGACGTGAAGGGCGAGGTGCTGGAGCTCAAGAACACCATCAACACGATGGTGGACCAGCTGCGATCGTTCGCCTCGGAGGTCACGCGCGTGGCGCGCGAGGTGGGCACGGAAGGCAAGCTCGGCGGCCAGGCGGTGGTGGAGGGCGTGTCGGGCACCTGGAAGGACTTGACCGACTCGGTCAACTACATGGCCTCGAACCTCACGGGCCAGGTGCGCAACATCGCGGACGTGACCACGGCCGTGGCGCGCGGCGACCTCTCGCGCAAGATCACGGTGGACGTGAAGGGCGAGATCCTCGAATTGAAAGACACCATCAACACGATGGTGGACCAGCTCTCGTCGTTTGCCGCGGAGGTGACGCGGGTGGCGCGCGAGGTCGGTACGGAAGGTCGCCTTGGCGGGCAGGCGGACGTGCAGGGTGTCGCCGGCACCTGGAAGGACTTGACTGACTCGGTCAACTCGATGGCGGGTAACCTCACCTCGCAGGTGCGCAACATCGCCCAGGTGACCACGGCGGTCGCCAACGGCGACTTGTCGACCAAGATCACGGTGGACGTGAAGGGCGAGATCCTCGAGCTGAAAAACACCATCAACACGATGGTCGACCAGCTCCGATCCTTCGCGGCGGAGGTGACGCGTGTCGCGCGCGAGGTGGGCACGGAAGGCAAACTCGGCGGCCAGGCCGACGTGCAGGGTGTGGCGGGCACGTGGAAGGACTTGACCGACTCGGTGAACTCGATGGCGTCGAACCTCACCTCGCAGGTGAGGAACATCGCGGACGTGACCACGGCCGTGGCGCGCGGCGACCTGTCTCGCAAGATCACGGTGGACGTGAAGGGCGAGATCCTCGAGCTCAAGGACACCATCAACACGATGGTGGACCAGCTGTCGTCGTTTGCCGCGGAGGTGACGCGGGTGGCGCGCGAGGTCGGTACGGAAGGTCGCCTCGGCGGGCAGGCGGACGTGCAGGGTGTCGCCGGCACCTGGAAGGACCTGACTGACTCGGTCAACTCGATGGCGGGTAACCTCACCTCGCAGGTGCGCAACATCGCGGACGTGACGACCGCGGTGGCGAAGGGCGACCTGTCGAAGAAGATCACGGTGGACGTGAAGGGCGAGATCCTGGAGCTCAAGAACACCGTGAACACGATGGTCGACCAGCTCTCGTCGTTTGCCGCGGAGGTGACGCGGGTGGCGACGGAGGTGGGCACCGAAGGACGCCTTGGCGGCCAGGCGCAGGTGCGCGGCGTCGCGGGCACGTGGAAGGATTTGACGGACTCGGTGAACTACATGGCCTCGAACCTCACGGGCCAGGTGCGCAATATCGCGGACGTGACGACCGCCGTGGCGAAGGGCGACCTTTCCAAGAAGATCACGGTGGACGTGAAGGGCGAGATCCTCGAGCTGAAGGACACCATCAACACGATGGTCGACCAGCTGCGAAGCTTCGCGGCGGAGGTCACGCGCGTCGCGCGCGAGGTGGGCACCGAGGGCAAGCTGGGCGGCCAGGCGGTGGTGGAGGGCGTCTCGGGCACGTGGAAGGACCTGACCGACTCGGTCAACTCCATGGCGGGCAACCTCACGGACCAGGTGCGCGGCATCGCGAAGGTGGTGACCGCGGTGGCCAACGGCGACCTCAAGCAGCAGCTCACGGTGGAGGCGAAGGGCGAAATCGCGGCGCTGGCCGACACCATCAACAGCATGATCGAGACGCTTGCGACGTTTGCGGAGCAGGTGACCGGCGTGGCGCGCGAGGTGGGCGTGGAAGGCCAGCTCGGCGGCCAGGCGAAGGTGCCGGGTGCATCGGGCACGTGGAAGGGCCTGACGGAAAACGTGAACCAGCTCGCGGAGAACCTCACGACGCAGGTGCGCGCGATCGCGGAGGTGGCCACCGCCGTGACCCAGGGCGACTTGACGCGGTCCATCACCGTGCAGGCGAAGGGCGAGGTGGCCGCGCTCAAGGACACCATCAACGAGATGATCCGCAACCTGCGCGACACGACGCAGAAAAACACCGAGCAGGACTGGCTCAAGACCAACCTCGCGAAGTTCTCGCGCATGCTGCAGGGCCAGAAGGACCTCAACACCGTGGGCCGGCTGATCCTTTCGGAACTGGCGCCGGTGGTGAGCGCGCAACACGCGGAATTCCACGTGTTGTCCGGCGGCGAGGAATTCCCGCACCTCACTCTGCTGGCGAGTTATGCCTCCGATGGGGAAACGGCCCACGGCCGGCGCATCGGCCTGGGGGAGGGCCTGGTGGGGCAGTGCGCGCTCGAGAGGCGCAAGATCCTGCTCGGCAATCCGCCGCCCGACTACCTGCGCATCTCCTCGGGCCTGGGCAGTGCCGCGCCGCGCAACATCCTGGTGCTGCCGGTGGTGTTCGAGAGCCAGGTGAAGGGTGTGCTGGAACTGGCTTCGTTCGAGGGATTCTCCGACACGCACCAGGCGTTCCTCGACCAGCTGACGGAATCGATCGGCATCGTGATCAACACGATCGAGGCCAACACGCGCACGGAAGACCTGCTCACGCAGTCGCAGACCCTCGCGCAGGAATTGCAGAGCCGCCAGGAGGAACTGCAGACCACCAACGAGGAGCTGCAGGAAAAGGCGCGGCTGCTGGCGCACCAGAACCAGGAAGTGGAGCGCAAGAACCAGGAGGTGGAGCAGGCCCGCCAGGCGCTGGAAGAAAAGGCGCGCCAGCTGGCCCTCACGTCCAAATACAAGTCCGAGTTCCTCGCCAACATGTCCCACGAGCTGCGCACGCCGCTCAACTCGCTGCTGATCCTTTCCGACCAGCTCTCGGGCAACTCCGACGGCAACCTCACCGGCAAGCAGGTGGAGTTCGCGCGCACCATCCATTCGTCCGGAAACGACCTGCTGATGCTCATCAACGATATCCTCGACCTGTCGAAGATCGAGTCGGGCACGGTCGCCGTCGACGTGGGCGAGGTACGCCTGGACGAGCTGCAGCGTTTCGTCGAACGCACCTTCCGCCACGTCGCCGAAACCAAGAGCCTCGCCTTCGAGGTCCGCATGGATCCGCGCCTGCCCAAGTCGGTCTCGACCGACGCCAAGCGCCTGCAGCAGATCCTGCGCAACCTGCTGTCGAACGCGTTCAAGTTCACGCACAAGGGCGAGGTCAACCTCGTGATCCGCCCGGCTGCCGCGGGCTGGAGCGCCGACAACGACGACCTCAATCGCTCGCCCGACGTGCTCGAGTTTTCGGTGACCGACACCGGCATCGGCATCCCGACCGACAAGCAGCAGATCATCTTCGAGGCGTTCCAGCAGGCTGACGGCTCCACCAGCCGCAAATACGGCGGCACCGGCCTGGGCCTGGCGATCTCGCGCGAGCTCGCGCGCCTGCTGCGCGGCGAGATCCGGCTGGTGAGCGCGCCCAACAAGGGTTCGGTATTTTCGCTCTACCTGCCGCAGGTTTTCCCGCCGTCGCGCCCGGCGCGCAAGGCCAGCGACGCCGCCGCCGTGGCCACCGCGGCCGTCGAAGCCGCGCGCTCGCTGGCGCAGCAGGTGCGTCCCGCCGCGGTGACCCCCGCCTCCGACACCACCCTCAGCCGCTCCGCAACGATCGAGGCGCAGCCCGCCTGCACGGTGGTCAACGAGGCCGACGACGATCGCGAGAGCGTCCATCCCGGCGACCGCGT
Source organism: Burkholderiales bacterium (assembly GCA_038203035.1). GTDB lineage: Bacteria > Pseudomonadota > Gammaproteobacteria > Burkholderiales > Usitatibacteraceae > Usitatibacter. The sequence goes on along the minus strand of JBBREI010000064.1, from coordinate 7,786 downwards.
GGTGCTGATCGTGGAGAACGACCTGGCCTTCGCCCGCGTATTGCTCGAATCCGCGCGCGAGCAGGGTTTCAAGGGCATCGTGACCACGCAGGGCACCACGGCGCTTTCGCTGGTCGGCGAATACCGCCCGATGGCGATCATGCTGGACATCTGCCTGCCCGACATCGAGGGCTGGCGCGTGCTTTCCAGGCTCAAGAACGACCTGAACGCGCGGCACACGCCCGTGCACGTCGTCTCCACGGAGGAAGCACGGCAGCGCGCGCTGGAATCGGGCGCCCGCCGCTTCGTCGCCAAGCCGCTGCAGAGCCGCAAGGCGGTCGACGAGGTGCTTGCGGAGATCCATGAATTCACCACCCGCGACCGGCGCAAGCTGCTGCTCGCCGATCCCGATTCCGGCAGGCTCGAATCGCTGCTGCGTTACCTCGGGGAGCTCGAAAACGTCGAGGTCATCGCGACCGACGACGGCAACCGCGCCGCGCAACTGATCCGGGAAGGGCGCGTGGATTGCGCCGTGGTCAACCCCGGCACCCCGCAGCTCGAGCTCGCGGCGTTGATGGACGCGCTGCGCGGCACGGAGGTTTCGCCGCCGCCGGTCATCACCTTCGGCAGGCCCGAGGCGGCCCCGGTCGGCGCGTCGGCCGCGGCCGCGCAGCACGTGCCCGGGGTGCGCGAGGCGCACTCGCTCGAGCGCCTGCTCGACCAGGTGGTGCTGGCCCTGCACATCGACGTGACCCACGTGAAGGACCAGCATCGCAAGGTGCTCGAGGAAATCCACGGTTCCACGAAGGTCCTGTCGGGCAAGCGCGTGCTGATCATCGACGACGACATCCGCAACATCTTCGCGCTGTCCTCGGTGCTGGAGGACTACGGCATGGAGATCAAGACCGCCGACAACGGCCGCGAGGCGATCGACCATGCGCGCCGCGGCGACCTCGACATCATCCTGATGGACATCATGATGCCGGAGATGGACGGCCTCGAGACCACGCGCGAGATCCGCCGCATCCCGGGTTGCAGGGACCTGCCCATCGTCGCGGTGACCGCGAAGGCGATGAAGGGCGACCGCGAGCGCTGCATCGAGGCCGGCGCGTGGGATTACCTGTCCAAGCCGGTGGACCGCGAGCAGCTGCTCACGGTCCTCAAGGCCTGGCTGCAGAGGTGAGGCCATGATGAGCGCGCTGATACCCGTGGCGGCGCCGACCGACGAGGCTTCGCCCGGCGCTCCCCTGGAGCGGTCGAACATCCTCATCGTTGATGACCGGCTCGACAAGCGGGTGGTGTTCCGCACCATCCTCGAGGAGCTCGACCAGAACATCATCACCGCCTCGTCGGGCGAGGAGGGTCTGCGCTGGCTGCTCGACAACGAATGCGCCGTGATCCTGCTCGACGTCAACATGCCCGGCATGGACGGCCTGGAGACCGCGGAGCTGATCCGCTCGCGGCGCAAATCGGCGCACACGCCGATCATCTTCATCACCGCGTTCGCCGACGAGATGCATACGGCGCGCGGCTATTCGCTCGGCGCGGTCGACTACATCCTCTCGCCGGTGGTGCCGAACATCCTGCGCAGCAAGGTGAAGGCGCTGGTGCAGCTGCACCGGCTCAATGCCGAACTCAAGAAGCGCTCCGATGAGCGCGTGGCCCTCGTTCGCGAGCAGGCCGCGCGCACCAACGCCGAAGAGCAGCAGCGTCGAGCGAGTTTCCTCGCCGAAGCCACGCAGGTGATGGCCAGCTCGCTCGACGTCGACACCATCCTCAAGGGCGCATCCGGGCTGGTGGTGCCGTTCCTGGCCGACTTCGGCGCCATCGTGTTCGCCCACGAAGACGGATCCGCGCGCGCGCCCCATACGGCGGGCGTGGCGGGTTGGGACAAGTACCTCGGCGCCCGGCGCGAAGCCTTCGATGCCGCGCTCGCGCAGCTGCGCGAAAGCGTGATCGCCAGCGGCAGACATGCCCGCTGCGAGCTCCTGGCATCGCCGGGCGCCGTGGATGCCACCGACGATGTGCCGGCGGGCGAGATCCACGCCTTCCCGCTGGTCACGCGCGGCAAGGCGCGCGGGGTGCTGCTGCTGGCGCTGGGCCCGTCTTCGCGTCGCCTGGCGGGGGCCGACCTCGCGCTGGCCGACAGCCTGGCGGGGCGTGCCGCCGCCTCGCTGGACAACTGCCTGCTGTACGAGGAGATCCAGAACGCGGACCGGCGCAAGAACGAGTTCCTGGCCACGTTATCGCACGAGCTTCGCAATCCCCTCGCTCCTATGCGTGCCGCCCTTCACATGTTGCGCACGCGCGAGGTCGATGGCGCGCGCGCCAGGGGCCTTCTCGAAACCATGGACCGCCAGGTCGGCCAGATGACGCGCCTGGTCGAGGACCTGCTCGACATCTCGCGCATCACGCGCGGCATGATCGAGCTGCGCCGCGAGGTGGTGGATGTCGGCGCGGAGTTGCGCAATGCCCTCGAGTCGTGTGAAGGTCCGCTGGAAGTCGGCCGTCACGCGCTCACCGTGACGCTGCCGCAGCAGCCGCTCAAGGTCGTGGCGGATCGCGCGCGCCTGCAGCAGATCCTGGAGAACCTGATACTCAACGCGGTCAAATACACGGAGCCCGGCGGGCGCATCGAGGTTTCCGCCACATCCGATCAAGGCGAGGTAGTCATCAAGGTGAGCGACAACGGCATCGGCATCGCGCAGGACAAGCTGCTGCAGGTCTGGGATCTTTTCGTGCAGGTGGACGATTCGACCGAACGCACGCGCAAGGGCCTGGGCATCGGCCTGGCGCTGGTCAAGGACCTGGTGGGGCGCCACGGCGGAGCGGTGCAGGCGCAAAGCGAGGGGTTGGGGCTCGGCAGCACCTTCAGCGTCCGCCTGCCGCAGGCGCCCGCCGAAGAGGCGCGCGAAGGGCAGGCCAGCGAGCCGCAGCCCGAGCCGCGATCAGCCCGCAAACGCGTCCTGGTCGTGGACGACAACATCGACGCCGCGGAAACCCTGGCGATGATGCTGGAGATCCTGGGGCAGACAACCCGCCAGGCGCACGACGGCAACGCGGCAGTGAGCGCCGCCGCGGATTTCAAGCCCGACCTGGTGTTCATGGACATCGGCCTGCCGGGGATATCGGGCCACGAAGCGGCAAGCCGGATGCGCAAGGAACTCGGCATGGCGCAGACCTACCTGGTGGCGCTGAGCGGCTACGGCACCGAGGAGGACCGGCGCAAGTCGATACACGCCGGTTTCGACAACCACCTCGTCAAGCCACTCGACCCGGCGGCGCTGCCCGGCATCCTCGCCAGCGTGGACCGCCGCGACGGGCGAGCTGGGGTGATATGATGTTGATAACAGGACATTTATTGCGGCCGAAAGGGCTTCGATGGTTATGAGACCGCCAACTACGAAGGGCTTCAGCGGAATCCATCCGTAGGCGGGCTCGCGTCCACAGTGATCGAAAAGCGCGGCTCGTCCGCGCTTTTTTCATTTCACCCACTCCTCCGGGAGAGGGCCGGGGAGAAGGCAAATGGTTGCAATCACGCTGCCGGATGGTTCGGTCCGGCAATACGAAAAATCCGTCACGGTCGCCGAAGTGGCTGCTTCGATCGGCCCGGGCCTGGCCAAGGCCGCGCTGGGCGGCAGGGTGGACGGCAGGCTGGTCGACACCAGCTACCGCATCGGCGCCGATGCCCGGCTCGCCATCGTCACGGACAAGAACGCGGAGGGCCTGGACCTGATCCGGCATTCCACGGCGCACCTGCTCGCCCACGCGGTGAAGGAGCTGTTTCCCGAGGCGCAGGTCACGATCGGCCCGGTGATCGACAACGGCTTCTACTACGACTTCTCGTACAAGCGCGCCTTCACGCCCGAGGACCTCGCCGCCATCGAGAAGCGCATGGCCGAGATCGCCAGGAAGGACCTGCCGGTCTCGCGCGAGGAATGGAACCGCGACGAAGCGGTGAAGTTCTTCAACGGCATCGGCGAGAAGTACAAGGCCGAAATCATCGGCGCGATCCCGTCGGAGCAGGGCATCAGCCTCTACCGCGAGGGTGACTTCATCGACCTGTGCCGCGGCCCGCACGTGCCGTCCACGGGCAAGCTCAAGGTCTTCAAGCTGATGAAGGTCGCGGGCGCCTATTGGCGCGGCGACTCGAAAAACGAGATGCTGCAGCGCATCTACGGCACGGCCTGGGCAAGGAAGGAAGACCAGGACGCGTACGTCGCGATGCTCGAGGAGGCGGAAAAACGCGACCACCGCCGCATCGGCACGCAGCTCGACCTCTTCCACCTGCAGGACGAAGCGCCGGGCATGGTGTTCTGGCATCCCAAGGGCTGGGCCATCTGGCAGCAGGTGGAGCAGTACATGCGACACGTCTACCAGGACAACGGGTACCAGGAGATCAAGTGCCCGATGATCCTCGACCGCTCCCTGTGGGAGAAGTCGGGCCATTGGGAGAACTACAAGGACAACATGTTCACGACGCAGAGCGAGAAGCGCGACTTCGCCGTGAAGCCGATGAACTGCCCCGGCCATATCCAGGTGTTCAACAAGGCACTGCGCAGCTACCGCGACCTGCCGCTGCGTTACGGCGAGTTCGGCTCCTGCCACCGCAACGAGCCCTCCGGGGCGCTGCACGGGATCATGCGCGTGCGCGGATTCACGCAGGACGATGGCCACGTCTTCTGCACCGAGGACCAGATCCAGGCCGAATGCGCGGCCTTCACGACCCTGCTGAAGAAGGTCTACGCGGACTTCGGCTTCAAGGACATCATCTACAAGGTGGCCACGCGCCCGGAAAACCGCATCGGCTCGGAGGAATCCTGGGACAAGGCCGAAAAGGCCCTGATGGATTCGCTCCGGCAGTCGGGCTGCGAATTCGAGGTGGCGGCGGGCGAGGGCGCCTTCTACGGCCCGAAGATCGAATATTCGCTCAAGGACGCCATCGGCCGGGTCTGGCAGTGCGGGACCATGCAGGTCGACCCGAACATGCCGGTGCGCCTGGGCGCCGAATTCGTCGACGAGCACAGCACGAAGCAGCATCCCGTCATGCTGCACCGCGCCATCGTGGGTTCGCTTGAGCGCTTCATCGGCATCCTGATCGAAAACCATGCCGGCGCGTTGCCGCTCTGGCTCGCTCCGGTGCAAGTGGTGGTGATGAACGTCACCGACCGCCAGGAGCCGTATGTTCACGAGGTTGCGCAGGCGCTACGCCAGGTCGGCTTCCGGGTCGCCAGCGATTTGCGCAACGAGAAAATAACGTATAAAATTCGGGAACATAGCATTCAAAAGCTTCCCTACCAGCTGGTGCTGGGAGACAAGGAAGTAGCGGCGAAGACGGTCTCAGCGAGGACACGTGCCGGAGAAAACCTGGCGCCGGTCGCGCTCGAGGCCTTTATTTCGCGCTTGCAGGACGAGGTTTCAGCCCGCATCTGACGGGCAAAGGGGCCGCGGCAGTTCGGGTCGAAACGACTTTAACTTCCCCCGCCAAACGATTGACTTTTAGAGGGAATTTCGCATAGCTCAGGATAAAGCAGTTCGCATCAACGGTGAAATCAATTGCCCGGAAGTGCGCCTCGTTGGAATCGAGGGAGAGCCGATCGGTATCGTGTCGATTGAAGAGGCGATGCGTCTCGCGGAAACGAGCGAGATCGATCTTGTAGAGATCGCGCCCACGGCGAAGCCGCCGGTTTGCCGGCTGATGGACTACGGCAAGTTCAAGTATCGCGAGAGCAAAAAAGCCCACGAGGCCAAGCTCAAGCAGAAGCAGATCCAGGTGAAGGAAGTAAAATTCCGCCCTGGCACCGACGAAGGCGATTACAAGATCAAGGTCCGCAACCTCACACGCTTCCTCACGGAAGGCGACAAGACCAAGGTGACGTTGCGGTTCAGGGGCCGCGAGATGGCGCACCAGGAGCTCGGAATGCAGCTCCTCAAGCGCGTCGAGGCGGACCTGAAGGAAGTGGGCGTTGTGGAGCAGTGGCCCAAGCTGGAAGGGCGGCAGATGATCATGATTCTGGGCCCGAAAAAGAAACACTGAACGATTCCCGCAGGGAATCGGTAGCGGGAAAGTCGTTGGATCGGACGCCAGGCGCCGATCAACGCCGGCAAGCAAGAGCAGTTTTACAAGGTGTCTTCAGGTTTGGAAGCGCGGAAGGGTTCCGCCACCTGCTGCACCAATGCAAGGAGGGCAACCATGCCCAAGATGAAGACCAAGAGTGGCGCCGCAAAGCGCTTTCGGGTCCGCGGTAGCGGCTCGATCAAGCGTTATTCGGCGGGCAAGCGCCACATCCTCACCAAGCGAACCACCAAGAACAAGCGCCAGCTGCGCGGCGCCTCGTCGGTCCATGCGACCAACCTGGCCCACGTCAAGCAGATGCTTCCCAATTCCTAAGGAGCCGCCATGCCTCGCGTTAAACGTGGAGTAACGGCGCGCGCGCGCCACAAGAAGGTTCTTGACCAGGCCAAGGGTTATCGCGGCCGCCGCAAGAACGTATACCGTATCGCCAAGCAGGCGGTGATGAAGGCGGGGCAATACGCCTATCGCGACCGCCGCAACAGAAAGCGTGAATTCCGGTCGCTGTGGATCGTGCGCATCAACGCCGGTGCCCGTGAAATGGGCGTGAGCTACAGCCAGTTCATGGCGGGCCTGAAGAAGGCCGGCATCGAGGTGGATCGCAAGGTGCTGGCCGACCTCGCGGTGTTCGACAAGCCTGCTTTCGGCAAGATCGTCGAGCAGGCCAAAGCGAGCCTCGGGGCCTAGCGGACGTAAAACTGACGACGGGGGGCTCGCAAGAGCCCCCTTTCTTTTTCCGATGCTAGATCTAAAAAAAATCGTTGCCGAGGCCGCCGCGGCCATCGCTTCCACCGCCACCATCGCGGAACTGGAGCAGGCCAAGTCACGTTTCCTCGGCAAGTCGGGCTCGCTGAGCGAGCTGCTGAAGGGCCTGGGCAAGCTTTCGGCCGAGGAGCGGCCGAAGGCCGGCGCGCTGATCAACCAGGCGAAAGCCGCGGTCGAGCAGATGATCCAGTCGCGGCGCGATCTGATCCTCGCCGGCGAGCTGAGCGCGCAGCTCGCGGCCGAGGCGATCGACGTGACCCTGCCCGGGCGCCGGCAGGGCGCGGGCGGCCTGCACCCGATCACGCGCGCCCAGGAGCAGGTGGAGCGCCTCTTCGCCGGCATGGGGTTTTCGGTCGCCGACGGCCCGGAGATCGAAAACGACTGGTACAACTTCACCGCGCTGCGCATGTTCCCCGACCATCCGTCGCGCAGCATGCAGGACACGTTCTACATCGAGGGCAGGGATCTCGTGCTGCGCACGCAGACTTCGCCCGTGCAGATCCGTTACATGGAATCGCACAAGCCGCCGATCCGGATCATCTGTCCGGGCCGCGTGTACCGCAACGACCATGACGCCACGCACTCGCCGATGTTCCACCAGGTCGAGGGCCTGTGGGTCGACGAGGGCATCAGCCTCGCGGACCTCAAGGGCACGATCACCCAGTTCTGCCGCGCCTTCTTCGAGCGCGACGACATCGGCATCCGCTTCCGCCCATCGTATTTCCCGTTTGTGGAGCCGGGCGTCGAGATCGACATGGAATGGTCGCGCAAGGATGGCGAGGTTTCGTACCTGGAGATCGCCGGCGCGGGCGTCGTGCATCCCGACGTGCTGCGCAATGGCGGCATCGACCCGGAGAAATACTCCGGCTTCGCCTTTGGCATGGGCCTCGACCGCCTCGCGATGCTCAAGTACGGCGTGAATGACCTGCGCCTCTTCTTCGAGAACGACCTCAAGTTCCTGGAGCAATT
>JBBREI010000063.1:0-18759 GCA_038203035.1 Burkholderiales bacterium | reverse complement strand
GGATGGTGGGCGCGGCGCGCTTCACGTCGAAGCGGCGCGAGACCCAGCCCGCCATGGGTTCCAGGCAACCACTCAGCACCTCGCCCCGGGCGCCGGGCATCTCGGGCCAGCGCAGGCGGATGGTTCGCCCCCCACGCGTGATCGCCACGCCTCCCGGGATCGCCTGCACTCCGGAATCCTCGGCGGCGTGGAAAAAAATCTCGATGTCGTGCACCCCGTCCATCTGCAGGAAGTCCTCGACCAGGAGCGTGCGCGAGTGTTTGTCGAACACCACGCGCCGGCGGTGCATCACCGGGTCCTCGAGGCCGAGGTAGCCGTCGTGCCAGCCCTCGAGGAAGTCCTGGTCGGACGCACTCATCCACGCCGAGGCGCGCGCATTGGCCTTGCGCAGCCACATGAAGTTGCCGCCCGGCTGCGACTGGTCCCGCCCGTCGACGCGCAGCGTGTTGTGCGCCGAGGTGCCGCGGAAATACGCGCGCCACTGCGGCTCGGTGTGATAGGCGAACGTGCCCGGATCCACCAGCATCTCCACGCCCCCCAGCGAAAGCGTGAACGACAATGCGTCGGCGTGCCCGTGTGCGGCGATCTCGCGGTATCCCAGCGGGCCGGCGTCGGCCACCACACGCACCTCGCTGGGGGTCTCGAACCCGGTCCCCAGGACGTAGTACCCGCCTTCGGGGAAGGACTGGCGCACCGGCAGGTGGACCCCCACGGTGTCGACCGCGTCGTAGCGCGCGTCGGCATCGGCGCCCAGCAGCCAGCGCGACTTGTCGTCGAGGGCGCCGGCCTTGCGCTTGAAGGCGCCGCGGTTGAAAAGCACCGCGCCCGTGGCCAGCTGCGAGCGGAAGCGGCAGAACCGCGCGCCCGGATCGAGCCGCGTGACAAAGCCGTCGTCGGCATCCCCGAAGGCCGGCACGTTGCCCGCCACGTCCATGATCGAGGCCACGAACTCGAGCATGGCCTCGAGGCGCGCGGAATATTCCCGGGGGAAATCCTCGCCGTTGGCGCGCGCGGCCAGCAGCGGCAGCAGCAGCAGGTCGAAGGTCCACTGCGCGTACGAGGTCGCCTGCTCGCGGTTCACGCCGTCGGGGGCGTTCTGCAGCAGCGCCTCGCGCTCGAGGATGGCGCGCGCGGCATCGCGCCAGTGGTCGGCGCGATCCCAGTGTGGCCAGGTCATCGCGGCGAGGTAGACCCCCGACGCCTCACCCACCAGGTGGTTGTTGGCCGAGGAGTGCAGCGAGTAGTGGCCGGAGACGAACTCGGCGTGCTGGTAGATGGAGGTGAGCCAGCGCGCCCGCAGGGTGCGCCCCGCCTCGTCCGCAAAAAGCGGCGACTGCGCGCCGCCCAGCAGCTGCCAGGCGAGCGACCAGTTGATGAGCCGCAGCCCCGCCTCAAGCGACGACGACCAGTTCACGCCCATGCGGAACGGGCACGCCTCGAACCAGCTCTCCAGGTGCGTACGCAGCGTCGCGGCGTATTGCTCCCCGCCCGTGAGCGCCCAGGCCTGTGCCAGGGTCACCAGGTGCAGGTGGCGGTTGGGCTCCCACAGGTATTTGCAATCACCCACGACGCGGGAGTCGCGGTAGTCGAGTTGCTTGCCGAACTCGAGCGGCGCCTCGATGCCGGTCTTGGGATCGCGGTTCCAGCGCGGCGGATTGCCGAGCTCGATGTCGTCGAGCGCAAACACGTCGAAGCGCCCGGCCACGACGCGATCGGCCGCCCGCACGCAGGGCTGCGGATCAACCGCGGCGCGTGCATGGATCCACGGATGCGGCGCAAGCGCCAGGTCGGGCGCGGGCACCGGGCACGGGGCCAGGCCCCAACGCTCCGCGCGCATCGCCGCGGCCTGCACGACGCGATGGCGGATTTCCGCCGGCGTCATGCAACGCAGGCGGTTGAGCTTCCACGCGAGCCCGCCGGGGCTCAGGCGTATTGCCGGTGCCAGATTTCGAGATTGAGCAGGGACCATAGGAGTTTTTCGTGGTTCTGGCGTCCTTCGATGTGATCGCCGACCATGCGGTCGAGCACGTGGCCATCGAAGTAGCCGCGTGTGCGTGACGAGCTGCCCTGCAGGTGGTCGCGCAGGTAATCCTTCATGGGCCCCTGGAACCACTGGTTCACCGGCACCCGGAAGCCGACCTTCGGGCGCTCGAGGATCTGGCGCGGGATGAGGCTCTTGCCCGCCTCGCGCAGCACCCATTTGGTCTTCAGGCCCTTCACGCGATACGAATCCGGCAGCGACGAGACGTAGCCCGCCAGCTCGTGATCGAGGAACGGCACGCGCGATTCGATCGAGGCGGCCATGGTCATGCGGTCGCCGCGCTCCAGCAGGTTGTCGGGCAGCCAGCTGGTCTGGTCGGAATAGAGGATGCGGCGCAGGTTGGAGTTGCGCGGTTCGCTGTCGAAGGGCGGGCAGCTCTCCCGGCTTGGGGCCTCCACCCGGAAGGAGGCCATCGCGTCGCGCTCGCGGTTGTTCATGGCGCCGAACCAGCGCGCGTACCGTTCCGGCCAGTCCTCGATGTTCAGGTTGGTGATGGCGGTCTTGGCGCGCCGAAAGCCATAGGGCAGCGATTGCGTGAGCGGCTCGATCAGCTTGTGCCGGATGAACCCCGGCATCACCTGCCAGGGCTGCGCGAAACGTTCGTAGACGTGTTTCGGGTATCCGCCCAGGATCTCGTCGCTGCCCTCGCCCGTGAGCACCATCTTCACGCTCCTCGAGGCTTCCCGGGCCAGCATGTAGATCGGGATGTCCGAGGGCTCGGTCACCGGGGCGTCGCGATAACCAACGAGTTTCGGCAACTGGTCGATCACGTCGCGCGATTCCACCGTCAGCTCATGGTGGTCGGTGCCGAAGTGGCGCGCGACCACGGAGGCGTAGCCAAGCTCGCTGTAGCCGCCCTCGCTGAAGCCCACCGAAAACGTCTTCACCTTCGAGTTGTGTCGCGTCATCAGCGCCACGATGGTGGATGAGTCGATGCCGCCCGACAGGAAGGCGCCGAACGGCACGTCGCTCACCATCTGCATCTTCACGCTCTCGTCGAGGCGGTCGAGGAATTCGGGCACCGCGTGGCCGTTGGGGGCCGGCCCGGCCGTCGCCGCCTGGCGGTCGGGCGCGATCCAGTAGCGCCGCTCGGTGAGCCGCCCGTCGTGCCAGGTGGCGCAGGTGCCGGGACCGAGCTTGCGGATACCGCTGAAAAGCGTGCGCGGGCCGGGGACGTAGCGATAGGAGAGGTAGTCCCACACCGCGGGCAGGTCCACCTCCGGGCGCGCGCGCGGCAGCTGCAGCAGCGCCTTGATCTCGGAGGCGAAGTACAGGTCGTCGCCGTCTTCGAGCAGGAAAAGCGGTTTCTCGCCGAAGCGGTCGCGGCCCAGGAAAAGCCGCTGGTTGATCCCGTCCCAGATCGCGAAGGCGAACATGCCGCGAAGGTGCTCACACACCGCCTCGCCCCAGTGCTGGTAGGCGCGCAGCAGCACCTCGGTGTCGGAATCGCGCGTGAACCGGTAGCCGCACGCGGCGAGCTCCTCGCGCAGCTGGCGGAAGTTGTAGATCTCGCCGTTGAAGGTGAGGGCGAGCTGCGCCGTGTCGTCACACATCGGCTGGTGGCCACCCACCGGGTCGATGATCGCCAGGCGCCGGTGGCCGAGCAGCACGCGGCGCCCGTCCGCGGCCGCGAATTCGTTGGCGCCGTGGCCGTCGGGGCCGCGATGTTCGATCGCCTGCAACATGCGTTCGAGCGTGGCGCGTGTCATGAGGCTGCGCCCGCCCACCACTGCGCCGGCGATTCCGCACATGGCCTAACCCTTCCTCTCGGCCATCACCAGGCCGCGGGCGAGGCGCGCGTAACGCACCGCCAGCTGCCCGGCCACGCGCTCGATCGAATAGGCGGCCGCCACGCGCAGGCGGCAGGCGCGGCTCATCCACGAGAGCTGCTCGCGATCGCCGGCCAGCGCGATCAGCGAATCGGCGATGGCGCGTCCGTCGCGGATCGGCACCAGGTGGCCGTGTGTGCGGTGGACCACCACGTCGGGGATCGCGCCCACCGGCGTTGCGATCACCGGGATGCCCGCGGCCATCGATTCCAGCAGCGCGTAGGGCAGGCCCTCGGCGTAACTCGGCAGCAGCATCACGTCGGCACGGGAGAACGTGCCCACCTTCTCGGCGCCGAACACCGCGCCCACGAACCGCACACGCGGCGCGATGCCCAGCGCCTGCGCATACTGGCCCAGGCGCTCGCGCTCGGGGCCTTCCCCGGCGATGACGAGATGGGCATCAACACCCTGCTCCACCGCCATGCGCATTCCCTGCAGCGCTTCGTAAAGGCCTTTCTCGCGCGCGATCCGGCCGATGTAGACCAGGCGCAGCGGGTCCTTCTCGCTCGAGCGCACCACCGGCACCTCCTCGAACGGGCGCGGGTCGATGCCGTTGGGCAGCAGCGTGAGCTCCTGGTCCGGCACGAAGCGGCCATAGGCGTTGAGCTCCACCTGCGCCAGCACCACCACCAGGTCGGGCAGCGAAAGTGTCCACTTGAGGAAACGCGTGAGCAGCGGCCGGCCGCGGAAGAATTCCTGCGGAAGCTTGCCGCCGTGCACCTGGTAGATCACGCGCGCGCGCATCAGCCTGGCGACAAACAGGTACGCCAGGTCTCGCCAGTAGGCGCGCTGGTTGAGCGAGGTGTTGATGTGCACCACGTCCACCTGTCGAAGGACAATCGCAACAAGCAGCGCCACGGGGCTCACGACGATGCGCAGCAGGCGCGCGAGCGGCCCCTCGTCGCGGCCCTCGCTGCCGACCTGGAAGTGCAGCATTTCGAACAGCTCGCCAAGCGTGGAGTCGAGCAGCAGGTTCACGTGGGTGCTCACGCCGCTGACGGCGCCGCGGTCGGGACCCAGGATCAATACAACGGGACGGCTCACTCAGTTCTCCTGGAGTCTTTCGGTTGCGGCGCCGAAGTGGCGGCGAATGTCGAGGTGCTGGATGAGCATGTGGGCCTTGCCGCGTGGCGTGCGTTCGATGCGGGCGACCTGCACCACGCGCACGTCGCAGCCGCCCTGCGTCTTGTGCTCCACGGCCGCGGCGATACGCGCCAGCGTGGCGTCGTCGAGCGTCTGCCCGGCGGTCACGCGCAGCTCCACAAGGCCGGGCACCCCCTGCTCGTATTGCATGGCATCCACCAGCGCCAGCTCGGGGAAATGCGCAACACCCAAGGCGGTGATGGAGACCAGGCGGTTGTCGCGGCAGACGACAAATTCCTGCAGCCGCCCGACGATGCGTTCACACACGGGATGCCCGGGGAGCGCGGGGTGTCCCCCGGCCGACAACACGCCAAGGTCCCCGGTGCGATATCGAACGAACGGCATCACGCGGTTATCGAAGGCGGTGCCCACGATGAAGCCGAGCTTGCCGGGCTGCGTGACCGGGCGGTTCTCGGCATCGAGCAGCTCGAAATGCCCATAACGCGGCCAGAAGAAGCAGCGGTCGTCGTCGGGCATCGAGGCCGCCATCAACACGCGCTCCGAATGGCCGTAGTGCGAGACCACGGGGCAGCCGAAGACCTCGCGGATCTTCTCCAGCTGGAAGCCGTAGACGCTTTCCGAATACAGCATCACGCCGCGCACGTTGCGGGTGAATTCGGGCAGCGGGTTGGCGGCAAGCCAGCGCGCCAGCGGGTACAGCGCCGAGGGAAACGCCTCGATGAACGCGGGGCGGTGCAGCGCGAGGGCCTCGGCGTAGAGCGGCATGTAGCGGCGCTCCAGGTGGTCCGAGGACAGGATCAGCTGGCGCTTGATCGGCTCCCACATCCAGAGGCCGCCGCCGGGCGTGCCCGCGCTCGGCACCGTGCGCCCGCGCAGCGCCAGCACCGCGTCGTCGGCGCTTGCGCCCAGGCGCCGCCGGAACGATTCGGTGTACGCGTATTCGCGCGTGCGGGTGACGTGTTTGTGCAGGAAAAACCGCATCGGGTTGCGCGTGGAGCCGCCGGTGAAGGTCTCCAGGCGCGCACTCGCCGGCATCGCGCGCGACAGGTAACGCTGCGGGTGGTGCTTGATGTCGAGCTTGTCCGTGACCGGGAGGCGCGAAAGGGCCTCGTAGGGATCCCGGCACCCTTCGAGGCGTGCGCGGCAATGTTCATACGCGGGCACGGTGGCAATGGCCCAGTCGATGGCGGCCGCCAGTTTGGCCGCCGGCGCCTCGCCGCCGCTGCCGGCCTCGGCGCGGAAGCGGTCGTACCCGGCGCCCAGGCGCAGGCGCGCCGGCAGCAGCGAATACGCCTTGCCCGCCGAGGCCTTGATCCAGCCCGGCGAGCCCAGGTAGCGGCCCAGGTAAGGATGCAGCAGGTCTTCGAGTGCCATCGCGCCGTGCATGCCTAGAAACGCGGCCGGCGCTCGAAGGCGTCGGTGACGGTCAGCTCGCCGGCGCGGTTGAGGGTGTGGATGCCCAGCGTCGCGCCGGCCTTCGGCACGATGCGGCTTTCCTCCTCCTCGCGGTATTCCTCGGCATCGAGCCGGGTCACGCGATGCAGCGCGATGCCGGCGCCGTAAAGCGGCGTGCAGATCTGGCCGGGGCGCATCAGCGCCTCGCCGCGGCGGAAGAGCGCGCCGGCGGGCCGGCTGCTGCGCACGTCGCTCTTGACCGGGTTGCGGCGGTGCGGCGTCCACTCACCCATCAGGCTCGCGGCGCTGAAGAGGTGCAGCTCGTTGTTGAGGTCCTCGCCGGGCGCCGCGGCGTTGCAGAACATCCACCAGCGCCCGTCCTCGCGGTGCAGCGTGGCATCCACCGCGCATACACCTTCGATCAACACGCGCTCGAGCTTCCATTCATTGGGGAAATCGACGCAGCGGTAGACCTCGATGGTGTGGTTCTGCGCGGTCTCGGGGATCATGTAGAGCTCGCCGCCCTCCTCCACCAGGAACGGATACGAGAGGTGGTAATCGCGTTCCAGCACCTTGACCGGGCGCGAGGCGCTGCCGTCGCGGCCCACCTCCACCACGCTGATGTGCGCCTTCGGCGCGCCGAGCGGCTGCTCCTCGAAGAAGATGTAGTGGCGCCCGTTGCGCTCGATCGGGAACGGGTCGGCCCAGAACCAGCCCTTGGGCGGCTCCAGGCGATGGAAACCTTCGAGCGAGCCGTCGAACGATTCCCCGCCGAAGCGGAAAGCCAGCGACCAGGTGTCGAGCGTCATGGCGCGCTGCGCCGCGCGCCGGGCCACGCGCGCGCCCAACGTCGAGATGTCGCGGATCAGCGCAAGCTCGCCCGGGAATCGCGGCGCCACCGGTTCCCGCGCCGGCTGCGTCCCGCTCTCCAGCCAGCGCGCGCCGTCGTGGTGGAGGTCGCGCAGCGCGCGCGCCACGAATTCGGAAGCCTTGGCGAAGGTGGCTTCGCGCCCGCGAGCCACCGAAAACGCAAATGCGCGCGACCACGAAGCGTGTGCGATGCGATCGGGCTTGTCCCCGCCGCGGTGGATGCGGATGCCGGAAGCCACGACGTTGTGGCCCGCCACCGACTCGCGCATGCCGGCGAGGGGCTCGAAGGTGTTCTGGTCCTCGCCAAAACAGAAGCGCCAGACGCCATGGCGCGCGACGCCTTCCAGCTCTGCATCCGCGACATCGCCCAGCGCAAAGGCGACATCGAGCCGCGCTTCGCTCACACACGGACGCCAGCGGGTATGCGGGCCCAGGGCCAAGCGCCGCTCGCGCGCCACCAGCATGTTCAGGTCGCCAGGCGCGTCCCAGCCCGAATCGCCGCCGAAAAATGCACGGTCCGCGCGGCGGTAGGCGCGCCATAGCAGCGGCACCTGCGAGGGCGCCGGACGCGGGCGCACCGCAACCAGCGCGATTTCGGCAAAATTCTCCGACGCGGCCCGGGCGAAGGCCTCGACGATCCAGCGCGACTGGCGCGCGGAGTCGGCGAAGACGCCGACCCGCAAACGCGGCTTCCTTACAGCCTCCACACGCGCACCCCTTCGCGCTTGAATGGGGCCGTGTCGAGGACCGCCTTCACCTGCACCAGGCAGCCCTGGCGCACGATCTTTTCCATGAAGGCGCTCGCGGGCAGCTCGGTGAAGCCGCGGTGCGCCACGGCCATGATCAGGCAGTCGGCCGCCGGAAGCTCATCCCAGGTGCGCAGCTTGATGCCGTATTCGTGCATCGTCTCGTCGGGATCGGCCTCGGGATCGTGCACGTGTACCTCGCAGCCGAACTGCTCGAGCTCGCGGATCACGTCGATCACCTTCGAGTTGCGGATGTCCTTGCAGTTCTCCTTGAACGTCATGCCGAGCACGTTGACGCGCGCGCCCAGGATGTTGCGGCCCTGGTGGATCATCTGCTGGATCGCCTTGCGGGCGACGTAGGCCCCCATCCCGTCGTTGATGCGCCGTCCGGCCAGGATCACTTCCGGGTGGTAGCCCGCGAGTTCGGCCTTGTGGGTGAGGTAGTACGGATCGACGCCGATGCAGTGGCCGCCGACCAGCCCGGGGCGGAAATTCAGGAAGTTCCACTTCGTGCTGGCGGCGTTGAGCACCTCGTGGGTGTCGATGCCGAGCTTGTCGAAGATGATCGACAGCTCGTTCACAAACGCGATGTTGAGGTCGCGCTGCGTGTTTTCGATCACCTTGGCGGCTTCGGCCACCTTGATCGAGCTGGCGCGGTGCACGCCCGCCTTCACCACGGAAGCGTAGAGCGCGGCCACGTTCTCCAGCGTCTCGGCGTCGTCGCCCGAGACCACCTTGAGGATTTTCGAGAACGAATGCTCCTTGTCGCCCGGGTTGATGCGTTCCGGGGAATAACCGACGTGGAAATCCTGCTTCCAGCGCATGCCCGAGCAGCGCTCCAGGATCGGCACGCAGATCTCCTCGGTCGCGCCGGGATACACGGTGCTTTCGAAAATCACGGTGGCGCCGGCCTTCATGTTCTTGCCGACGATCCTCGAGGCGCTTTCCAGCGGCGAGAAGTCGGGCTGGCGCGCCTCGTTCACCGGCGTCGGCACTGCCACGATGATGTAGTCGGCCAGGCGGATCTGCCCGGCATCGTCGGTCACGGTGAGCTGGCGCGCGCCCTTCAGCTCCTCACTCGAGACTTCGCCGGTGGAATCGAAGTGGCGCCGGAGGTTGTGCACCTTCTTCGCCGACAGGTCGTAGCCGACGGTGGGGCGCAGCTTGCCGAACTCGACGGCGACCGGCAGCCCCACGTAGCCGAGTCCGACAACACAGACCACCGGAAGCGTCTGTTGCGCCTCGGGGGCGTTGGCAGCCTCGCGGGCCAGGTCGTGTTGTTCGCTGAACGTGGGCAGGTCGAGCATCGGGGCCTCCGGGCACATGGAATGGAAAAATCGGGATGGCCCATTCTTGGTAATCAGTTTGAAAGTACGGCCGGACCCCCCCATGCCGGTCGGACCATGTGGGCCCGGCTACAGGTGTGCCGGAGGATCGCCGACGCCGCACGGGCCATGTTGCGCACGTCTTCCTGTTGCGTTCGATCGGCAATATTCGACTCAGCATCCCGGAGAGACCCCTGTATTCACAGCAGATCGGCGAACGCCCACAACCACGTCCAGGACGTCGAGGCGTATCGCATATGCGCCATCCTTTGAAAGACTCCGCCCCGTCCGCCGGCGTTGCGGAGGGAGGGAATTTCCTCTAGATTTTGGCGGGTGAAACGCGACTGCCCGCACTGCGAAGGATCGATGGACCAGGATTTCCTGCACTGGCGCAAGTTCGCCAGGCAGGACCACTCGCGCGCCTGCCCGCTGTGTGGCAAGGCGATCCGCCTGGCCACCTACGGATCGGAGGTCGCGGTGCGCGTACTGGCCGCGGCGGTGCTCATCGGGGCGGCGTATTTCGCCAGGGAGCGCGGCGGGGGCTACGTCGGCATCCTGGTCACCGTCGTCATCGTCCTCGGCTCGTCGTTCGGATTCGTCGCGTGGTGGCTGCGCGACAAGCAGCGGTTCCTGAAGGGGTAGGTTTTCGTGCCGGAGCCGGGCTGCACCAATGTTGGCAGGCCGCGTTTCACCACAGAGGACACAGAGGCAACACAAGAGGAAAGCAAAACCTGATTGCGATTGGTGCCATTGGATGCAGCATCTCGGACGCCAACAGCTTTTGTTTTGCTTTCCTCTTGTGTTGCCTCTGTGTCCTCTGTGTTGAAGATCAGCGCATCAAACTTCGTAGCCGCGAAGTATCAGTCCGCCGCGTCGGCATAAACCGCCCGCACCGAAGGCGCCGTGAGGCTCGCGACATACCAGTCGATCGCCCGCTCCAATCCTTCGTCGACCGTACGGGTGGGCTTGTATCCCAGCAGCCGTTCGATCTTCGAGATGTCCGCGCGCGAAAAGCGCACGTCGCCCGCGCGGAAATCGCCATACGTGGGCGCGGCGGTGGCGAACCCGTCGACGGAGCGCTCCAGCAGCTTCCCCAGCGCGCCATGCAGCTCGTTCAGCGTGGTGGATCCCCCGACCGCGACGTTGTAGACCTGTCCGACGGCCTCGGGATTGGTGGTCAGGCCCGCAAGCACGTTGGCCTGCACGACGTTGTCGATGTAGCAGAAGTCGCGCGCGGTCTCGCCGTCGCCGTTGATGTACACCGTCTCCCGGCGCAGCATCGAGGCGACCCACTTCGGGATCACCGCGGCATAGGCGCCTTCCGGATCCTGGCGCGGGCCGAAGACGTTGAAGTAGCGCAGCCCCATGGTCTCCAGCCCGTAGCAGCGGCCGAAGACATCCGCGTACAGCTCGTTCATGTGTTTGCCCGCGCCATAGGGAGACAACGGCCGGCCGATCTGGTCCTCGACCTTCGGCAGGCCCGGCCAGTCGCCATAGGCGGCGCTCGAAGCGGCGTAGACGAAACGTTTCACGCCCGCGTCGCGCGCGGCCACCAGCATGTTCAGGAACCCGCTCACGTTGACCTCGTGGCTCGTGATCGGGTCGTCGATGGATCGCGGCACGCTGCCCAGCGCGGCCTCGTGCAGCACGATGTCCACGCCCCCACACGCGGCGCGACAGGTATCGAGGGAGCGGATGTCGCCCTCGATGAACCTGAAGCGCGCGAACGCGTCGCGGCCCACCGCGTCGCGCACCTGCTCCAGGTTGTGGCGAAAGCCCGTGGCGAAGTTGTCCAGCCCCACCACGCGCTGGCCCTGGCGCAGCAGCGCTTCCAGCAGGTTGGAGCCGATGAAGCCGGCCACGCCGGTGATGAGCCAAGCCTTCTTGTCCTGGATTTCCATTCGCGTCTCCGGATCAGGCCCGCGCGGCCTTGTTGCGCATCGAGTCGACAAAGGTGATGAGGTCGCCCCACCGCCCGGTGAGGTACAGACACGCAGGATAGGCAGCGGCCATGATCGCCGCGCCTGCCAGCAGGGTCGGAAAACTAGTCCATTCGGACCAGTGCAGCAGCAGTCCCGCGAGGCCCGCGGCCAGCGCCGCCGCCACCAGCAGCATCGCCAGGGCGTGCCAGTCCTGCAGCTTGCGGATCGGTGTGCCGGTCAGCGACGAGATGCGCCGCAGGGAAAGCAGGCGCTCGGCATAAATCGCCGCCACGCTGCCCATGGCCGCACCCATCAGTCCGTAGTGCATGGCGCCGAAAATCGAAAGCGGCAGCGCGATCAGCAGCACGATCCCATTGGTCCGGGCCGCGAACGCCCCCTGGCGCAGCACGAAGAGCGCGCTCACCAGCTCCACCACGAAGGCGATAAGGCCCAGCGAGTAGAGCCGCAGCACCGGCACCGCCTCGATGTAGGTGCGGGTGTACACCAGCGTGATCACCGGCTCGGCGAACACGAAAGCGAAGGCGAGCAGCGGGTAGACCAGCAGCGCCACCATGCAGTTGGCGCGGCTGTTCAGGGCCAGCATGCCCTGGTGGTCGCCCTCGGATTGCAACCGGCTCATGCTCGGCAGGAACACGTGGTTCACCGACTGCCGGAAGATCTGCACCAGCGGGCCCAGCACGGTGGCGACCGAAAACGAGGCGAACTGCGTCACGCTGAAAAGTGCGGCGGCGATCCACTGGTCGCCCTGCACGCGCAGGCCGTGCAGCGTTCCCGAAAGCGCGAATGGGGCTGCCTGCCTTACCTGCGCCGTGAAGGTGTCGCGCCGACCGATCGGCCCCGCCAGCCCGTGGTGCTTCGCGACGTAATGGACCAGGATCGCGGCCTTGAGCCCGGTGAAGGCCAGCAGGGCCCAGAGCACCGGCGCCAGCTCGTGGGTGAGGATCGCAGCCGCGGAAAGGGCTACCGCGCGGATCGCCGACAGGCTCATGATCACCTTCGCCTGCCACGACACGCGTTCTTCCGCCGTCGGCAGCGTATCCAGCAGCGAGGCGAAAACCCAGAGCAGCACAAACGCCGGCACCAGAACGCCGTGGCCCTCGTTGATCGCCTCGAGCTTGCCGGGCAGGAACGGGTTCCAGAGTGAAAGCGCCCAGCCCGAAACGATGCCGGCGAACACCAGGAACACCAGCGTCTGGTTGATGTAGAGGCGCTGCGTCGGACGGTCCGAGCGCGGCAGGAAGTAATAGAGCGCCGGCGCCATGCACATCGGCGTCACCATCATCAGAGTGGCCACGGCGAGCCACAGCAGGCGGTATTCGCCGAACGCGTGGGGGTCGAGCGTGCGCGTGAGCACCATCGGCAGCAGGAACTGCAACGCATAGTCGACGGCGTTGGCGGTGCCGAGCGAGAGTGCCCGGCGCTCCAGGCCCGCGGTGGCGCGCACGGAGCTCATGGCCTGGGCGCGAGGTGGCGGATTTCGCTCTCGTAGAGGCCTGCCACGCCTTCGACCGAATGGTGCTCGCGGTGGTGGACAAACACGCGCTGGGACGCCTTCTCCCAGGCCAGGTCGTCACTCATCAGCCGGTCGATGCGGGTGGTGGCGTCGTCCATGTCGGTGGCGATGTCGTAGACCGGCTGCCCGTCGCGTCGCGAGCCGGTATCGACAAAAGCCACCGACGGCACGCCGCGTGCCCACGCCTGCAGGAATGTGTTCGGGAAACCCTCGTAGGTCGAGGTGTTGAGGACCACGCGCGCGCCGCTGAACCAGCCATCGGCCTCCTCGAACGGCATGAATCCCTTGAACTGCACGTTGGGCAGCCGCTCGGCGGCCTCGCGGATCCTGCGCGCGTAGTCCTCGCCGAACCAGCCGGTGTCGCTGCCGCCGATCATGACGAACCGGTGGCGGGGCAAGCGGCGCGCCAGCTCCAGCACCAGCTCCGGGCGCTTATGCTCGCGCACCGTCGCCACCCACAACACGTAGCCGGCGCGATCGGCGCGCGCGTTCGCCGGCGCGTCGTAGAAATTGGGGACCAGCAGCCCCTCGCGGCCATAATGCCGGCGCAGGTATAGCTGCTGGTTCTCGTTCTGGACAATCACCGTGTCGACGCGGCGAAGGCCGTATTCGTAGATCATGCGGTCGCGCGCGAACGAAATCGCCTGCTTGCCGGGCAGGAAGTCCACGTCGGAAGCCCCGGCATAAATCGAACGCTTGCCGTTGGCCTTGCAGAACGCCGCCATGAAGCCGGTATAGGCCGCGGCGGTGCGCTGGTAGTAGATGTCCGCGTCCACGCGCTTCAACGCGCGCCACAGCGAGGTCAGGCGCGGATGCACGAACCGCAGCACCGGGATGCCCTCGAAGGGCTTGTGCATGTTGTAGATGCGCACGCCGTCGACCACCGTGCCGTCGGCCTGGCCGTAGTTGATCGAGATCATCGAGACGCGGTAGCCGCGCGCGGCCAGCATCCGGGCGATCAGCGACTGCTGCAGCTCCGCCCCGCCGATGACGGGGATGTCCTTGTCGCCGGCCAGGATCGGCCAGGCGGTCGGGGCCAGGAAGCATATGTGCGGGCGCTGCCCGCCTCCCGCCATCGGCGCCGCCTCAAGCGGCTTGGGCGTGGGCATCGCGGCGGAGGTATTGGTTGTAGACATTTTCGAGCTCCCGGGTGGCGTTTTCGATGCTGGCGTGGGCGCGCACCCAGCGTTTCTGCTCTTCGACGATGGCCTCGCGGTCCCGCCATGCCTCGGCCACCGCGCGCGCAAGCTCGCCCGGCGCACGGCTGGCGACCACCTGCTGCGCGCGCGGAAGGATGTGCCTGATGTCGGAATATTCGGTGCTGACCACCGGCACGCCCAGGACCATGCCCTCCAGCACCACGTTGGGGAAGCCTTCCCAGCGCGAGGTCATCAGCTGGACGTCGCACTGCGAGAGGATCGCCGGCGCGTCGCCGCGCGCACCCGCGAACTTCACCCGGTCGGGCGTCAGGCCGAGCGCGCGGTAACGCTCCATCACCATGCGCTTGTAGTCGCTGGTGTCGGAATCGCTGCCGCCCTTGTAGAGCCCGGCGCCGCCAAGCGAATCCCCGAGGAACAACACGCGCCAATCCGGCGCGCTGCGCAGCAGCGCCGCGGCGGCCTCGAGCGCCAGCGGATAGTCCTTCGCCGGCTTGATGTGGCCAATCATGCAGGTGATGCGCACCGGCTCGTCGCCGAAGAACTCGCGCCGGTGGTTGGTGGAGGTGACCGCCTTGTGTTCGAAATCCTCGATGCGCATGCCGTTCCAGACCACGTGCATCTGCTCCGGCCGGTAGCCGTAGAGCTTCTGGGCGAAGGCGCTGCCCGAGCGCGAGTTGGCGACCACGCCATCCACCAGACCCTTGGTGAGCTGGTGGGCTAGCTTCTGGGTGCGCGAGATCTCGTAGTTGTCGCTGCGTTCGGAGTTGAGCACCACGGCCCCGGTGCCGGCCGCGGCGATGCGCGCGTAGATGTCGCCGTCGAAAAGGAAGCCGTGCACGATGTCGGCGCGCCAGCCCGTGATCCGGCGGCGCAGGCGCATCAGCACCGCGGGGTCGAGCTTGCTTTTCTTCTGGTCGACGATGACCTCGACGCCGGAGTCCGCCAGTTCGGCGGCGCGCGGGACGTCGTTGTTGAGCGTATAGATGGCGACCCCGTGACCGCCACGGGCGAGCTCGCGCGCCAGCTCGACCACCTGCTTCTGCGCGCCGTGGAACCCCAGGTCGCTAATTACAAACAACACGCGCATGGTGCGCACCCTCCCGGCGTTGGGCATTGCCCGTCATCCAGCGTTCGCGCCAGACCTCGAAGGCGATCAGGTACCAGAGCTTCTGCATGTCGAGGCGGTCGTTGCCGGGACCGCCGTCGCGGAAGTTGCGCACCGCGCGGCCCACCATGTCGGGATCGAAGAGCCCGGCATCGCGCACGCGCTGCGGCGAAAGGTATTCATGCACCAGGTGCGAAAGCTCGCCACGCAGCCAGCCCGCGAGCGGCACGCCGAAGCCCTGCTTGGGGCGGTCCACGAGCTCGCGCGGGACCATCCGGTAGAGCACGCGCCGCAGCAGGTGCTTGGGCCCGAGCGAGCCGCGGCGCAACGCCATCGGCAGGCGCAGGGCGAACTCCACCAGCCGGTGGTCGAGGAAAGGCTCGCGCCCTTCGAGTCCCGCGGCCATGGTGGTGCGGTCGACCTTCACCAGGATGTCGTCGGGCAGGAAATGGCGCATGTCGCGCTGGGCCATGCGGTCGGCGAAGTGTTCGCCCCAGCCGGCGATGGTGGAACGCGGCGCGTTCGCCCCGCCCAGGAGTTGCCGGATGTCCCACGGCGTCCACGAGCTCATCGCCAGGTCATAAATCAGCTTGCGGTCGAGGTCGGGCAACATCACGCGAAGTTTCTCCAGGCGCTCGACCACGTTGCGGCGCGTGGCGTGGCGCAGGCCCATGGGCATCGGCATCAGCCCGGCCGCGGTGCGCAGCGAACCGGCCCCGAGCACCCCGAGGGAGCGCGAAAGGGCGGCGCGCGCCGCATGGGGCCAGCGCGCCATGGCGCGCTCGCGTTCGGCGACCAGCCCATAGTGCGCGTAGCCGTTGAAGATCTCGTCGCCGCCATCGGCGGACAGGGCCACCTTCACGTGTTCGCGCGCCATCTTCGCCACCAGGTAGGTCGGCACACCCGACGAATCGCCGAACGGCTCGTCGAAGATGTCGGCCCATTGCGGCAGCACCTGCGCCATGTCGGCGGCGGTGACGATTTTTTCGGTGTGGCGGGTGCCCAGGTGGGCGGCCACGCGGCGCGCGTGTCCGGCCTCGTTGAAGCGCGGGTCGTCGAAGCCGATGGTGAAGGTGTGCACCTCGCCCTCGCCGCGGCGCGCCAACAGGCCGGCAACCGCGGACGAATCGATGCCGCCGGACAGGAACACGCCCACCGGAACGTCGGAGACCATGCGGTAGCGAAAGGCCTCGGTCATCAGGTGTTCCAACTGGCGCGCGAGTTCCTCCTCGCTGCCCTGGAGCTCTTGCGCGGCGGCGTCGGGGGCCCAGTAGCGGTGCAGCGCGGGCTCGCCCACCTCGCCCAGCTCGAGCCAGTGGCCCGGCAGCAGCTTCGAGACGCCCTTGTAGATGGAGCGCGGCGCGGAGATGTAACCGAACTGCAGGTATTCGGCCAGCGCGTCGCGGTCGATTTCGGCCGGCCACGCCTCGAAGGCGCGCAGCGCCTTGAGCTCGGAGCCGAACCAGAAGGTGTTGCCGTTCCACGCGTAGTAGAGCGGCTTGACGCCCGTGCGGTCGCGCAGCAGCGTCATGCGGCGCTCGCGTTCGTTCCAGATCGCGAGCGCAAACATGCCGATGAAACGGTCGACCGCCTTCATGCCCCATTCCTGGATCGAGGCCAGGACGACCTCGGAATCGCCGGTGCTGCGGAACCGGTGGCCGAGGGATTCGAGCTCCGCGCGGATGGCGGCAAAGTTGTAGACCTCGCCGTTGAACACCATCGTGAGCGCGCCGTCGGCGCTGCGCATCGGCTGGTGTCCCATCGGCGAGAGGTCTAGGATCGCCAGGCGCGTGTGGCCAAGCGCCACGCGCCCGCCCGGGCGCACCCAGACGCCGCTGTCGTCGGGCCCGCGCAGGCGCAGGCTCGCCACCGATTCGCCGAGGTCGTCGAGCCACGCGGCGGGGTCCCCGCGACGCATCCAGTAACCGGTGATTCCACACATGCGCGGCGCTCTTTCTATTTATGGGCCGGCACGCGGGGCGCCAGCTTCTTTCGGACTCCGTACATCATTCCCACCGCGAGCCACAGGAACGCCTGCTCGGGCGCCGGCAACAGGCTGCTGCCCGCCATGCCCGCGACCAGGAAAGACAAGAGGCCCGCGGCCGCGCCCTCGAAGAAACCCTGCAGTTCGGGCGCGAGGCGCGGGTCGCGCGAGAGGCGGCGGAAATCCTTCCAGGTGATGATCCAGAACGCGAGCACCATCGCCAGGCCAACCACGCCGAGGTCGAGCAGCACCTCCAGGTAGGCGTTGTGCGGGTGGCTTACCTGGAAGATCTGGCCCGTGAGCATCGCCTTCGACCACAGGATGGCGCCCAGGCCGTTGCCCCAGATCGGGCTCTGCCACAGATCGGGCAGCAGCGGCAGCCAGATCGAATCCACGCGCCCGGCGCTGATGGTGTCAGCGCCCTGCCCCCAGCCCATGGTCACGCGGTCCCAGACCGCACCGGGCGTGAAGTAGAGGCCGATCGGGATCAGGACCACGGCGAGCCCCAGCGTCTTGCCCTGACGGCGCGACAGCAGGTAGATCACGTTCACGAGGATGAAGCCGAAGAAGGCGCCGCGCGAAAACGTGAGCAGCAGCGCCAGCACTACCGCACCCATGGCGAACAGCGTGACGGTTTTCATGCCGATGCGGTCGGTACGGTCCCACATGAAAAGCAGCAACGCGTAGGCGACGGCGTAGAGGCGCCCGAGGTCGTTGGCGTGCATGCCCAGCGCGGACAGGAACTGGCGCGCGTACATCCCGGACAGCTGCGAGATCGAGATGCCCGCCAGCGCGATGAAAACCAGCACCACGGCGGCCATCGCCGCCACCGAGGCCAGCATCGGCACGAGCAGGGCTTCGGGCTTCTCGCTGCGCGCGACAGCCACCGAAATCATCAGCGCATACACCACGAACGTCGCCGGCTTGAGCGCCATGTCGCGCACGTATCCAAAGGCGTTGTCGAAGAAGATGAGCTCGAGGTCGCGGAAAATCGCCGGGATCTCGCCCGAATGGGGCGCCCCGATGAGGGCGCCGAACGCCAGCGGCAGGAGGTAGAGCCACGCAAGCGGCCGGGGCACCAGGCGCGCGAGCGTGCCCTCGCCCGCGGTGCGCATCACCATCATCGTGAAGGTTGCCACCATCACCAGGTTGAGCGGGTTCAGGCCCGTGATGCCGAACATCTCGTGCGGGAACACGTAGCTCTGTGAGATCGGCATGATCACCACCAGCAGCATCACGCCGATACGGAAGTCGCGCACGCAGAAGGCGCAGGCGATGAGGGTCACGCAGACGATGGCGGCCGCGACCCCGGCGAAGGCGATCGCCGCGCCCCACGCGGCGCCAAAGGCAACCAGCCCCGCGATCGCCAGCACACGCCGTGTGCGGGAATCGAGCGAGAAGGCCGGGCGCTCGTCGCGCGGGCGGGCGTTGAATCCGATTCGGGGCGCGTGGGTGGCCACTGCGTCAGCCTTGCCTTGCGCCAACCAGGCGCGAGGCATCGGCCGCGGGCACGGCGGCGACGATGGCGGCCATGAAGGCATCCTGGCGCGCGAAGGCGCCGCGTGGGTCGGGCGAAAGGCTCGACACCCGCACCAGCATGCCGTCGGGGATGCGCCCGGCGATGCCGTAACCCAGCTGGACGCGCAGGCGCTCGAGTCGCCCCATCACCACGCGGTCTCCCATCGTGAACCAATACGTCACGGGTTCGGAGCGATCGCCGCGCACCGCGTGCATGCGGGTGACC